>PLIU01000339.1 GCA_003140095.1 Verrucomicrobiales bacterium
CTCTACTATTTCGGCATTCATCGAAAGGACGGCGTTTACGCCTCCGGCACAGGCGACGAACACCGGCATTCACTGGGCTCTCGCCAATTTGGACTCTGGCATAACTGGGACTGGAATACCGAAGAGGTAATACAAGTGGGAAAATTCGCCGATGAATCCATCCTCGCGTGGACCGCAAGTCTCGATTCCGGCTACACTTGGCAAGTTCCTGGAAAACCACGTCTTGGACTTAAGGCGAACGTGACGAGCGGTGACACCCACCCGCACGACGGCGAATTGCAGACCTTCGACGCGATGTATTTCAAATCAGGCTATTTCAACGATGCAACCCTCCTTCGCCCCGAGAACATCATGGACCTACATCCGAACGCCTCGTTCCAGTTTTCGCGTGCTGTTACTTTGGACGGCGGGGCCGATTGGTTTTGGCGCTATTCGAGGAATGACGCGGTTTACGCGGTCCCCGGATTTATCGCGATTCCAGCGCTGAATACGGCATCAAGTTTTGTGGGGACCGCCTTGGATTTGAATCTTAACTGGCAACTGCAACGCCATCTCAACCTGCAGGCATCATTTGTTCACTTTTTTAGCGGCAGCTACATCCATGGGGCGGGAGGCCGCGACGTCAATTACGTTTCCACAACTCTCAGCTTTCTCTTCTGATCATGAACGATCCCGTCCATGTTGCGATTGTCAGAACGGTCAAACCGGGCTGCGAGGCGGCGTTCGAACAGGCGCTTCACGAGTTTGTTCAGAGATCGCTGTCACTCCCTGGGCAATTGGGAGTGCATATCATCCGACCAGCGCCGGGCAGCAACTCGCGTCAGTACGGAATCATTCGGCGATTCGCAAATCGCGACGCGCTTACTTCGTTCCGGGCTTCACACGAATACGTGGAGTGGAATCAAATGGCCACTGACCTAACCGAAGGCGACGGTCACGCCGAAGAACTTTGTGGCCTTGAAAGCTGGTTCACGCTGCCGCGCCAAGCACTGCACCCCCTCCCGCAATGGAAGATGGCTCTGATCACTTATATAGCGGTTGATATAGTTACGACTCTGCTCTTCTGGATAATTGGTCCGGTGATTCAAGCGTGGCCGTTTTTGGTCCGAAATTCCGCCTTCAACGTGCTCGTCGTCGTCTGTCTCACTTGGGTAGCGATGCCGCTGTTGACACGAATGTTTCACGGCTGGCTGCAACCCAAACCACAAAACCTCCAAACTTCGCAAGCAATCTTGAACAATCATTAATCCACGTTTATGAAAAAATCACTAATTCCCGATCTAATCATCCACAACGCACGCATCACCACGCTCGACACCAAATACCCGGAGGCCACGAATGTGGCTGTAAAAGATGGACGTGTCATAGGCGTGGGCGATGCGCAGGAATATAAACTCACGTCAGGCACCACGGTGGTTGACGCCAACGGCCGCCGCGTCATTCCGGGATTGAACGACTCGCACTTGCACGTCATCCGCGGCGGACTGAACTACAATATGGAGTTGCGCTGGGATGGCGTGCCTTCGCTCGCGGATGCTTTGCGGATGCTAAAAGAGCAAGCCCATCGAACGCCACCCGGACAATGGGTTCGCGTGGTTGGTGGCTGGACCGAATTTCAATTTGCAGAGCGACGGATGCCGACACTGGAAGAAATTAATGCCGTTGCTCCGGAGACGCCGGTCTTTGTTTTGCATCTCTACTGTCGAGCCTTGTTAAACAAGGCGGCGTTGAGAGCTTGCGGTTATACCAAGGACACCCCAAATCCTCCCGGCGGGGAAATTCAGCGCGACCATCAAGGCAACCCGACCGGTCTGCTCATCGCGCGACCTAACGCAACCATTCTTTATGCAACCCTGGCCAAGGGACCGAAACTGCCGCCGGAGCATCAGATGAATTCCACCCGTCATTTCATGCGCGAACTCAATCGGCTAGGTTTGACAAGTATTATTGACGCGGGCGGCGGTTTCCAGAATTTCCCTGAAGATTATGCGGTGATCGAGGAGCTTCACAAGCGAGGCGAGATGACCCTGCGCATCGCCTACAATCTTTTTACGCAGAAGCCCAAGGCGGAAAAGGAAGACTTCGCGCGTTGGATCAAAATGACCGGTCCCGGTCGTGGGGACGACTTTTTCCGCTGCAACGGCGCAGGCGAAATGCTTGTTTTTTCGGCGGCTGACTTTGAGGACTTTCTCGAACCACGACCCGACTTGCCTTCCGCATTGGAGGGTGAGCTGAAGGAAGTTGTTTCGCTTCTTGCCGCGAACAAATGGCCTTTCCGTCTGCACGCCACTTACGACGAAAGTGTCACTCGTTTTTTGAACGTGTTCGAGGAAGTCCACAAGGGCACTCCTTTGACTGGATTGAACTGGTTTTTCGATCATTGCGAGACAGTTTCAGACCACAATTTGGAACGCATTCGTGCTTTAGGCGGTGGAATCGCGGTACAACATCGCATGGCTTACCAAGGAGAGTATTTCATGGAACGATACGGACGCGATGCCGCCCAACGAACTCCGCCCATTCGTAAAATGCTCGAAATGGGAATTCCTGTTGGCGCAGGCACCGACGCCACTCGAGTGGCCAGTTACAATCCGTGGGTTTCGCTGTATTGGATGGTCACCGGCAAGACAGTGGGCGGCGTGCCGATGTATCCAGACAAAAATTGTTTGACGCGGGAAGAGGCCTTGAGGCTTTACACGCAGGGCAGCAGTTGGTTTTCGAGCGAGAGCGGCAAAAAAGGGGCGATCAGCGTGGGACAATTGGCAGACTTCGCTGTGCTTACAGACGATTATCTCTCCGTGCCCGAAGACCGGATCAAAAATATCGAGTCGGTATTAACCATTGTCGGGGGGAAGATTGTTCATGCGACTGAAGAGTTTTCATCGCAAGCTCCGCCGCCCATTCCAGTGCTGCCGGATTGGTCGCCGGTCAAGGTATTTGGCGGCTACGGCGCGCCATTGGACACCCGTAAAGCGGCTCGCGCTGGAGTACCCATGCAACATGAGCATTCGGCTCAATGCCATCAGCACGGATGCACTCACGCTCTGCACCAGTTGTTCAGCGCTGCGGAGGCTGCCCGGAACAGGTATGGGGATTTCTTTGGCATGGGTTGCGACTGTTTTGCGTTTTAGCGCACAACAAAAAAGGAGGCACACGGGGCGGAAAGATCATGCCGACGTTTGCCGTATTGCGCGATGTCCACACCTGGGTCCTCTGCCGACATGAGCAGAACGCGGCGTTATGACCGCGGCTGTGGGGCGCGTACGAATTCATCAGTCTCATCTTTGCCCTCGCACTGAAAGCCGTAAGGGGCGGCAGCAGCATCGGCGATGCGCAGGAACGCAGTCTGGGATTCCTGCCGCTTTGGGTTGTTTGCGGCTGCGTCATTTGTGGATTTATTTTCTGGCGCCAGCAAAAACTTCTACGCATCCGGCTATAATTGACAGTTGCTGCTAGATGATCGCGCCGCTCAACTCCCGCCCACGAAAATCTGATTAGTACTATACTTTTTCTATACCGCGAACTGTCAATACACAATTCCAAAAAGTACTATACTGCTTTTCTATACTCTTTGCTCTTTTTGGAGCGAATGTAAGATAACCAACGCAAAAGCATAAACTACGCAAGTCGTTGATGCTGTTATAGAAGCAGGCGATTGATGCCCAATGATAAAAATGGCAAAAAGGGCGTTTTTCGATCCGTAGTCAGATGCTCTATCCAATTGAGCTATGGGTGCAGCCAGAAAGCCGGGCATGTTAACCAATCCCGACGCGGTCGCGCAAGTCTCTTTTTCGCTGTTCCTGGTTCCCGATCCGGGGGCGTCTCACCGCGGCGCCGGTCCTAGTGTCACTTGGCCCAGTCCGTCGGTCCGAATCCATTTGGCGAACGCCGCCCGGATTTCCGGCGCTGTCAAATCGAAGTAATGCCGCGCCGCCAGCATCGGCTCGTCCAGCGGCAGATCGTGCGTCGAGCGGTTGAGCCACCCTTGCGCAATGCGCTCGACGCTGGATTCGGAGAGGGGGATTTCGCGCAAGAGCAGCCCCTTGGCCTGGCGCAGCTCCTCCGGCGTCACGTCCCGCTGCTGCATCGCCTGCAATTCGCTCACGATCATGGCGCGGGCTTTGCCAACATTGGGCGGATCGCAGCCGTAACTGACGGTGTAATCGGAGCGCGTCTGTCCGAATTGGAAAGAAGAACCGACGAAATAGACCAAGCCGGCCTCCGCGCGCAAATCGTGGTAAAGGCGGGTCGCGTAGAATCCGCCGCCCAACACGTGGTCGCCCAACTCCAGCGCGTAACGGTCCGGATTGTTCAGCGCCAACCCGACCGTTTCGGTCAAATCGACATTGTCCTGCACGCGGCTGGAGTCCGGCACGGTGGTGGTCCAGGGTTCGTTAGGCGGGACGGCTGGCCAGAGGGGGTCCGGTTTTGGTCCCGCCCCCTTCCAGGCGCCAAAATATTTCTGAATGACCTGGGCGGCGCGGTCCGGCGTCACTTTGCCCGCGACGACAATGGTGGTGAGGTCCGGCCGGAAGACGCTGCGATAGTAATGGGTCACATCGGCCATCGTCAAACTTTGGATTGTCTTCGGTGTGGCCTGGCGCTGCGCCGGATCGCTGGCGGGAAACAATCCTGTGACCACGGCGCGGCGCTGCAAATAGCTGGGGCTTTCCAGTTGTCCGGCCACTTCCGCCGCCAGTTGCGGTTGCAGTATGGCAAAAGCTTTGCCGGGCAGCGCGGGCGAAAGTTCATTGTCGGCCAGCAATTGCACGCCTCGCTCGAAATTTTCCGACAACACTTGCAGTGAAAAATCACTGCCTGCCGATTCGTTGGCGGCGATATCGTCCAGCGCTTTTTGAAAAGCCACCCGGCTCATGGTCCGGCTGCCGAAGGAAAAAAGTTGCCCCAACATGTCGTCCACACCGTCTTTGCCTTGGGCCGTCTCCACCTCGGGATTGCTCTTGATCCGGCCATAGACGCTGACACTGTCGCTGACCGATTCGGGTTGGACAATCAGTTTGAGGCCGTTGGGCAAAACGGTGACGACAGGGTGAAGGGTGGATTGAGGAAGGTCGAGGCGTTCCACGGCGCGCCCCGCCCACTCCGGGAGCGCGACCGCCGATGTTTCGCTCGTGCTGAACGATTCCTTCCCCCCATATCCCTTTTCCGAAACAGGCTGCCCCGAGGGATGCGGAGAGAGAATCGCCGTAATGGCGTGGTTCGTATCCAAGTATTCCCGCCCCACGCGAATGACCTCGGCGACGGTCACTTTGCGGATCGCCTTCACGTCATCCTCGGGAGATTGGCGGCCTTCGACCGCCACCGCCTGCGACCAGGCCATGGCCAGGCCGGAAACGGAATTCTTCTGAAACTCCAGGCTGGCGACCTCGCGTCGTTTGGCCGCCTCCACCAAATCGGCGGAGAGGCCGTACTTCAATTCGGCGGCCAGAATCCCGCGCATCTCTGCCAGCAACTTCTCCGCGTCCCCTCCGGCGGGGAACCCGGCTGTGGCATAGCCCAAGCCAGCCTGCGTCAACGTGTCGTAGGAAAAGGAGGCCGAGAGCGCGTTGCCTTCCGCCACCAGGCTGTAAAGCCGTCCGCGCTGGCTGCTCAAGGCATCGGACAACACTTGCATGGCCGCGAAATCCGGGCTGTCGCTGCCCGGCACACGAAAGGCGATGACGGCCATGCCGGTGGCCTGATCGGTATCGACTTTGATGGTCTGCGGTTCCACCGGTTGAAAGTGGAAGACCGGCCGTTCGGGCAGTGGGCCGCGCGGCACATCGCCGAAGAGTTGCTTTACCTGGTCCAGGGCCTGGGCGGGCGCCACATCCCCGCAGATGACCAGCACGGCATTGTTGGGCACGTACCAGGTGTCGTGGAATTCCTTGAGCATGGCGCC
The DNA here is from genome assembly GCA_003140095.1 of Verrucomicrobiales bacterium. Classification (GTDB taxonomy): domain Bacteria; phylum Verrucomicrobiota; class Verrucomicrobiia; order Limisphaerales; family Palsa-1400; genus Palsa-1400. Next base: position 5,903 of record PLIU01000339.1, read on the forward strand.
CGTGGTCTTGTCAAACGAAGGGCGCGAACCTAGGGCGTCCCGCGCGTACGGCGTTCCCTTGAAGAGCAGCGTGAGCAGATTGGTGTAAAAAATATAATCAGGACTGGACAAATCCTGCGCCACCTCCTGCTCGATCGCCCCGCGCTCCCGGCCCCACAAGGCTTCCGTGTCGTCGATGCCGCGCATCCGTATGGATTCGATGTGCAGGGCCAAATCCAGGTTTTCCGCCGGCAGGGTGAAGAAGTACTGCGTGACCATTTGCTGCGTGTCGGCGTCGAAATCTCCGCCGATGGCGGCGCTGATATTGGCCAATTGGGCGGCGTCCAGACCGGGGCTGCCGCGGAACATCATGTGTTCGCTGGCGTGGGCCATGCCGGGAAAACCGCGCGGCGACTCGTCCGAGCCGGCCTGGTAGTTGATCACCGTCGTGACCACCGGCGCCAAAAGATTGCGGACGATGACGACGCGCAAGCCATTGGACAACTTCGCGCGCAGGACATTCTGCTCCGGTTCTCCCCCTGTCGGCGCTAAGGCCGGCGCGGGCGTCGGCGCGGGAGTCCGGGCGCAACCCAAAATCGTGGCGGCCGCCGCTGGCGCCAGCCATTTCCAAAAACCGCCGTGCCTCCACCTCCGTCTGCCATTCATCATTTCCATCGCCTGACTTTATCACCCGCCGGCAAAAAAGAAAGATGGCGCCCGATTAGGCCGCTCAAACACAACCTTATCGAAGACAACGTTGCCATCAGAATGGGTCTGGTTATGCTTCAAAGCGGCTGCCGGTGGTGCGTTTATGATTCACTTTTTCGAAAAAGTCGTTAGAGAACTGGAGCGAGGTCCTCGCTTTGGCGCCTGCGTCAGATGACTTATCCCCAAGCCATAGAGTTCCTTTACAGCCTGCGCCTATTCGGCATGAAACTGGGGTTGGACAATACGCGCCGCCTGGCTGCGGCCATGGACAATCCTCATCATCGCTTGCGTTTCATCCACGTCGCCGGCACCAACGGCAAAGGCTCGACCTGCGCGATGCTGGACAGCATGTACCGCGCCGCCGGGTGGCGCGTGGGCCTGTTCACTTCGCCGCACCTGGTTTCCTTTGCCGAGCGCATCCAGGTGGGCCGCCAGCTCATCAGCCACGAAGATGTCGCGCGATTGACGAAGGAAATCCGCGCCGCCATCGAAGCCCTGGGCGCGGAGACGCCGCCCACGTTTTTCGAGGTCGTCACGGTGATGGCGCTGAAGTATTTCGCCGAAGAAAAATGCGACGTAGTGATTTGGGAAACCGGCCTGGGCGGCCGCCTCGATGCCACCAATATCGTCACGCCGCTGGCCAGCGTCATCACCAATGTGCAGTTGGATCACCAACAGTGGCTGGGCCAGACTTTGCCCGAAATCGCCCGAGAAAAAGCCGGCATCATCAAACCCGGCGTCCCGGCGCTAACCGCCACCGACGACGCCGGCGCGCTGAGCATTATTGCCGAAGTCGCCCGCCAGCAACAGGCCCCGCTGACCGTCGTGACGGAGCCGTGCGGCCCATGGGAGATCGCCCTGGCCGGAGAACACCAGAAAAGGAACGCCGCGCTCGCCTTGGCCGTCGTGCGTGTGCTCCAGCCGCTGATTCCGGCGAGCGAATCGGCCCAGCGCGAGGGTTTGAAAACCACGCACTGGGATGGCCGCTTGCAGACGGTGCCGCAAGCGGACGGACGCGTCGTTTTGCTGGATGGAGCGCACAATCCCGCCGGCGCGCAAGCCTTGGCCGCCGCTTTGCAAACTCGCTTTCAGGGCCGCGTGCCCACGCTGATCCTTGGCACCATGGCCGACAAGGATTACGCGGCCATCTGCCGTTGGCTGGCGCCGGCGGCCGCGAAAATTCTCCTTTGCCCCATCGCCAGCGACCGCGGCGCCGACCCGCGATGGCTGGCCGATTGTTGCCGCGCGGCCAACGCCGCGGCTGAAGTGGCCGTGTGCCCGAACATCGCCGAGGCGCTGGCTCAAGCCGCGCGGGATCCGTTCGTAGTGGTCACCGGGTCTCTTCATTTTGTGGGCGAAGCCATGCAGGAGCTTGGCCTGGCCTCCTCCGTTTCTGAGCGCGGCCTTAACGACTACGGCGCCACCCAGGCCTTCTCCGGCATCCGCGCCGTGACCTTCGATGTCGGCGGCACGCTCATCGAGCCGTGGCCGTCCGTCGGACGCGTTTATGCCCAAGTCGCGGCGGAGCACGGCGTCGAGGTCGCGGCGGAGGATGTGGACCGTCAGTTTGCCCTGGCTTGGGCTGCCAGGAAGAATTTCCGCTACCGCCGCTCCGACTGGGCGGAGTTGGTGCGGCAAACCTTCGCCGGCCTGACCGCCGCGCCGCCCAGCGCGAGTCTTTTTGGAGCGCTCTACAGCCACTTCGCCACCGCTGCGCCCTGGCGTGTTTTTGACGACGTGGCGGCCTGTTTGCGGGAACTCAAGCGCCGCGGCCTCAAGCTGGGCATCATCTCCAATTGGGACGACCGCCTGCGCCCGTTGCTGCGCGAGTTGCAATTGGATAATTATTTTGACAGCATCGTTGTTTCCGGTCCGGGCGGGGCGCAAAAGCCCGATCCAAAGATTTTCCAGGCCGCCGCCGCCCAACTCAAAACCCAACCCGAGGCCATCCTTCATATCGGCGACAGCGCCTCGGAGGATGTCGCCGGCGCCCGCGCGGCCGGCCTGCGCGCCCTCCTGCTCACCCGCGGCCAAACCCCCGCGTCCCTTTCGTCCCTCCAGTTCCTCCCCGCTCTGATAAGATGACTTCACCGCTCTGCAAGAGCGCCTAATACATGATTTAGCGAATTGACTGATGCGCCGGAGATCATTAGATTTACTGAATGACATGGATGTAAGGTCGGACCATGATGAGCTTATTTCGCAATCTATTCTGTTCCTCGCTCGGCAAGAAGTACCTCATGGCGGGCAGCGGGGCGGTTATGTTTTTGTTTGTCATCGGCCATCTGGCGGGCAATCTCCAGATTTTCCTCGGCCCGGAGGCCATCAACCGTTACGGGCATTTTCTCCAGGCCAATGTCGAGCTGCTGTGGCCGGTTCGCATCGTGCTGCTGGCCATCATCGCCCTTCATATCTGGGCGGCGGCCAAGTTGACGCTGGAGAACCGCGCCGCCCGGCCCCAGGCTTACGCGCAATGGCAGCCCACCGCCGCCACTTACGCTTCGCGCACCATGATGATGAGCGGCATCATTGTGGCTGTTTTCATCGTCTATCACCTGCTGCATTACACGGTCATGGTCAAAGCCGTCAACCTCACGGGAAAGGACTTTGACGCCAGGCCGGAATTTTTCGACGCCCAGGGCCGGCATGACATCTACAAAATGATGGTGACCGGCTTCCAGCAATGGCCGGTGTCCATCTTCTATCTGGTTGGCGTCGGACTGCTTTGCTTCCACCTGAGCCACGGCATCAGCGCGATGTTCCAATCGCTGGGCTGGAAAAAGCGTGCTTACGGAGAGTGCCTGGATTGCGGCGCCAAATGGGCCGCCGCGCTTATCTTCCTCGGCTATAGTTCGATACCCGTGGCCATTTTGTCGAGGTGGATACAATGAAACTCGATGCCCAAATCCCGGCCGGCCCGCTCGCGCTGAAATGGGATCGGCGCCGATTCGAAATGAAATTGGTCAACCCGGCCAACAAGCGCAAATTCGATGTTATCGTCGTTGGCACGGGGCTGGCGGGCGCGGCGGCCGCCGCGTCACTGGCCGAATTGGGCTACAAGGTCCAGGCCTTCTGCTATCAGGACAGTCCGCGCCGCGCCCACAGCATCGCCGCCCAGGGCGGCATCAACGCGGCCAAGAATTACCAGAACGACGGCGACAGCATCCACCGTCTTTTCTACGACACCATCAAGGGCGGCGACTTCCGCGCGCGTGAGGCCAACGTCCATCGTCTGGCCCAACTGAGCGTCAATATAATTGATCAATGCGTCGCGCAGGGCGTTCCCTTCGCCCGCGAATATGGCGGGCTGCTGGCCAATCGTTCCTTCGGCGGCGCGCAGGTGTCGCGCACGTTTTACGCGCGGGGCCAGACCGGCCAGCAACTGCTGCTGGGCGCCTACCAGGCCTTGTGCCGGCAAATCGGCCTGGGCAGCGTGACCATATTTCCGCGCACCGAAATGCTAGACTTGGTGCTCGTCAACGGCCATGCCAAGGGCATCGTCACCCGTTCGCTTGTCACCGGCGAAATCACGGCCCACGCCGCCGACGCGGTGATTCTGGCCACCGGCGGTTACAGCAACGTTTTTTATCTTTCCACCAATGCCAAAGGGTGCAACGTCACCGCCTCCTGGCGCGCCTACAAAAAAGGCGCGGCCTTCGCCAACCCGTGCTACACTCAGATTCATCCCACCTGCATCCCCGTCAGCGGCGATCATCAATCCAAGCTGACGCTTATGTCGGAGTCCTTGCGCAATGACGGGCGCGTCTGGGTGCCGAAGAAAAAGGGGGACACCCGCCCGCCCCGGGAAATCCCCGAGGACCAACGCGACTACTTCCTGGAACGCAAGTACCCCAGTTTCGGCAACCTCGCCCCGCGCGACATCTCTTCCCGCGCGGCCAAGGAAGTCTGCGACGAGGGCCGCGGCGTCGGTCCCGGCGGTTTGGGCGTCTATCTTGATTTCGCCGACGCTATCCAACGCATCGGCGAGGCCGGCATGCGCGAGCGCTACGGCAATTTGTTTGACATGTACGAAAAGATCACCGGCGAAAACGCGTATCAGCGGCCGATGCGCATTTACCCGGCCCTGCATTACACGATGGGCGGCCTGTGGGTGGATTATGATTTGATGAGCAACGTGCCCGGGCTGTTCGTGCTGGGGGAAGCGAATTTTTCCGATCACGGCGCCAACCGCCTCGGCGCCAGCGCTCTCATGCAGGGGCTGGCGGACGGCTATTTCGTCGCGCCTTATACTTTGGGCCATTATTTCGCCACGGCCAAACAGCCCAAGCCGCGCTCGGATCAGACGGAATTCAAAAAAGCCGCCGCCGACATGCAGGAGCTGACGCGGAAACTTCTCGCCATCAACGGCAAACGCACCGTCAATTCGTTTCACAAGGAACTGGGCGCCATGATGTGGGAAAAATGCGGCATGGCGCGCAACGAAAAGGGATTGAAGGAGTTGCTGGCCCAAATTCCCGTATTGCGCGAGGACTTTTGGAAAAATGTCAAAGTCGCCGGCCAAAACGAGGAGTTGAACCAGAGCCTCGAACACGCCGGGCGCGTGGCCGATTTTTTGGAGTTCGCCGAACTGCTGGCGCAGGACGCGTTGCACCGGCGCGAATCCTGCGGCGGTCATTTCCGCACCGAGTATCAAACTGAGGACGGCGAGGCCAAACGCGACGACGAGAATTTCGCCTACGTGGCGGCCTGGGAATACGCCGGCCCTGGCCGTGCGGCCATCCTCAACAAGGAACCGCTGATTTATGAGGAAGTTCACATGAGCACCAGGAGTTACAAGTGAGCGAGGCGCGCATGAATCTTACTTTGAAGGTCTGGCGGCAGAAAGACGCCCGCACCGAAGGCCGGCTGGTCACCTACCAGGCCCCCAATGTCATGCCCGACATGTCCTTTTTGGAAATGCTCGACGTCCTCAACGAGGATTTGATCGCCAAAGGCGAGGAGCCGATTGCATTCGATTCCGATTGTCGCGAGGGCATCTGCGGCACTTGTTCCATGATCATCAACGGCCTCGCTCACGGCGGCATGCGCGGCACTACCGTCTGCCAGCTTCACATGCGCCATTTTCGCGACGGCGAGACCATCGTCATTGAACCGTGGCGCGCCCGCGCCTTCCCCGTGCTCAAAGATTTGATCACAGACCGCAGCGCCTTTGACCGCATCATTCAGGCGGGCGGTTTCGTCTCCGTCAACACGGGCGGCGCGCCCGACGCCAACGCCCTGCCGATTGGCAGGATTGAGGCTGATACCGCCATGGACGCCGCCGCCTGCATTGGCTGCGGCGCGTGCGTGGCCGCGTGCAAAAACGCATCCGCGATGCTGTTCGTGGCCGCGAAAGTGTCGCATCTCGCCGCGCTGCCGCAAGGCCAAATTGAGCGCGAGCAGCGGGTGCTCGGCATGGTCAAAGCCATGGACGAGGCGGGCTTTGGCAACTGCACCGTAACCGGTTCCTGCGAAGCCGTGTGCCCAAAGGAAATCAGCCTGGATTTCATCGCCCGGCTGAATCGCGAGTACGGCAAAGCCATCCTCAAAAACACCTTCCCGCCCGCCGGCAAAGGCGGGGATTAGATCATCACTCGCCGAGCACGGCGTTGATGTTGTTCCAAACCAACCAGTGCGCGTTCAGATTGACAGCGCCGTGCCGCCTGTAGAAGCGTTGGGCCGTGGTGTTGGCCGGATCAACGTCCACACAGATACGAGAGGCTTTCTGCTCAACAAACCATGCCGCTAAAAGGCGAAGAAGTTCCGAGGCAATTTTGCTCCCGCGACGCTCTGGAATGACGTTGATCCACTCCAATTCTCCATCGCACGCGTAGCGGCGCGTGAGGTGTCCAGCGATAAAGCCGGCGAGGCAATCGCCTTCCGACGCTACGTAAATAACACGGGGCATCAACGCCTGTTGCGGATGGTGTAGGCAATCCAGGTAGCGCGAAATGCGGACTTGCCAGTAGGCTTCCGTTTCCCATTCCGCGGCCCGGATTAGCGCCATGGCGGGAATGTCCGATCTCTCAACCAGTCTGTAATGCACAGTGGGCATCGGCGAAACTCATGATGAATGTTTCAGTTCACTGACCGCCAACGGGAACGCCCGAATGGCTGAACCGTATGAGCGTAACTAGGGCACAGCCGGTGGCAACGGATTTTTAGGGATGAACGGATATGGAATTGGAATCCGGGTGTTTTCAATGGCGGAAGGATGACTCTGACGGGCCTTCTCAAAATCCTGGACGCTTCTATCCTCAGGCTGGCGGTGGAACGCTCAACACCGGGATGGAATAAGGTGGCGTTCAAGGGGGAACCTCGTTACAGTGCGCTGGATTTTAAACCAAAGATATGAAAAGGAAATGGATTCTCCGCGCCATGGCAAGCTTGGTCGTGGTTTTGGCCGTCGCGCTGGTGGCGTTGGCTTTGTCGCTGGGCGCCATCGTCAAGAGGGGCGTGGAGAGGGTCGGTCCCAGCGCGACCAAGGTGGATGTGAAACTCAAGAGCGCGGAGGTATGGCTCTTGGGGTGGCGGGTCCAACTCAATGGATTTGTCCTCGGCAATCCGCCGGGCTGCAAGATGCCGTCCGCCATTGAGGTGGACAGTGTGAGCGTTCGTGTCAAGCCAGGCAGCGCGTTTTCGGACAAGTTGGTGGTGGAGAGCATCAAATTTACGGCGCCGCTCATTACGTTGGAAGGAGGAATGACGGGCGACAATTTAAAGAAAATCGAGCAAAACCTCAACGATTACATCGGCAGCTCTTCCACGGCGCCGAACTCGTCGGCGCCTTCGTCCAGTTCCACGAAATCGGAAAGGAAGCTCCAAGTCAACGAACTGGTGATCACTGGCGCCAAATTGCGAGTCAATACGAAGCTTTCGGCGAGCCGCACGATTACATTGTCCATTCCCGACATTCATCTCACTGACCTCGGCGCCGGCCCGCAGGGCATTACGGGGGCCGAAGTGGGACAACGGGCGTTGCATGCGGTGTTGGACGCCGCCACCGCCGCGGTGGCAAAGAATGCGAGCGGGCTGGGTGAACAAGCCGTGGGCGGAGCCAAGGGCGCGCTCAAGAAGGCCAGCGACACTTTGAAGGGACTGTTTCACTAGCTCACAACGAAGGAAAAATAAAAAATCCAGCAACGACCTGACTTTGGCATCGACGGGCGCGCACCGGATCGTTTATGATTGCGCCATGCCGTCATTTGATATTGTTTCAGAAGTGAGTCCGATGGAGATCGACAATGCCGTCAATCAGGCCAAAAAGGAACTGGCCAACCGGTTTGATTTCAAAGGGAGCAACGCGGAGATTATGCTGGAAAAAAACGAAATCAAACTGTCCGCCACCGACCAATTCAAAATCAAAGCGCTGCACGAAATGGTCGTCGCCAAATTGGCCAAGCGCCAGATCAGCTTGAAGAGCGTCGAGTCGCTGCCGCCCGACATTTCGCCGTTGGGCCACGCGCGGCAAGTCGTCAAAATCAAACAAGGTCTCGAACAGCCCGCCGCCAAGGAAATTACCGGCTTCATTCGTGACACCAAGCTCAAAGTCACCACCCAAATCCAGGGCGATGTCGTCCGCGTCACCGGCAAGAGCCGGGACGATTTGCAGGCGGTGATCGCGGCTGTGCGCGGCCATGAGTTCCCGGTCGCGTTGAGCTTTCAGAATTTTCGCGATTAAAATGAAGCGCCAACTCCGTGGGCGGGACATGCTTTGGCCGCTGCTGGCGGCCTGCCTGGGCGCTGGCGGGGCGCTGGCGGGGCCTTTGACATTTTACATGGCTCCGGGCGGCAACGACGGCTGGTCCGGCAGCCGGCCTTCTGTCAATAGGAACAAATCGGACGGCCCGCTGGCGACGCTGGCGGGGGCGCTGGAGAAATCCCGCGCGATTCATCGCCAGACGCCGGGGGCGGAGATCCGCCTTGAGTTGCGCGGCGGCACTTATGTCCTGGACCGGCCACTCATCTTGACACCGGAGGATTCCGGGCTGGTTCTGGCGGCTCATGCCCGCGAAACGCCGGTCATTACCAGTGAAGCCCGCCTGACGGGCTGGCGCCGTTCCTCCGTCAACCCTAATTTGTGGGAGACGCAAGCGCCCGCCGGCTGGCGCTTTCATGAACTTTTCGTCAACGGCGTCCGCAAGAGCCGCGCCCGCGCGCCGGGGACCGGTTTTTTTCGCAGTGTGGAGGGTCCGATCAAAGACCACCCGAGGCAGTTGCGCTTTCAACCGGGAGACGTGAAGGAATCGTGGGCGCGCGACGGCGGGGTGGAATTGGTCGTCCTGCAGGCCTGGGCGCAATCCCGCAACCTGATTTCTGCCGTGGATGCCGCGTCCAATGTCGTTTCCCTAGCCGGCGACGCCTTTCCCAATAACTCCGAGTCCGGCGCCCGCTACTACATCGAGAACGCGCCAGAGGCGATGCGGCCCAGCGCATGGCGGCTGGATGAGCAGACGGGCCTGGTCACCTACTGGCCCGGCACGGGCGAAGACGTTCCCTCGGCCATGATCACCGCCCCCGGTCTTTACGATTTGGCGCATTTGGAAGGAGAGAAGGATCACCCGGTGCAGGACATTGTATTTGACGGCCTGGTTTTTGCCGGGACGGATTGGCCGCTGACCGGCGGTCATGACATGGACATCCAGGCCGCGGTGGAGGTCGAGGCCGCGCTGCAAGCCCGCTATGCCAAACATTGCGCGGTGGTCCGATGCCGCTTCACCCGCCTGGGCGGCTACGCGGTCGATTTCGGACACGGCTGCCAGGACAACAAGGTTGTCGGGTGCGACATGTGGGATTTGGGCGGCGGGGGCGTCCGGTTGGGCGACTCCGACCCCGCCGCGGCGCGGGCGGCGCCAAATTTCGGCAATGATGTCACCGACAATCACATTCACCACATCGGCCTGGTCCATGCGCCGGCGGTGGGCGTGCTGGTGCTGTTAAGCCCGAACAATCTTATCGCCCACAACGAAATCGACCACACCTTCTACACTACCATTTCGGTCGGGTGGTCGTGGGGCTACGCGGATACTCCGTGCCGCGGTAACATTGTCGAGTACAATCATTTGCACGACATTGGCCAGGGCATGTTGAGCGACATGGGGGGCGTTTATACCCTGGGGCTTCAGCCCGGAACGATCATCCGCGACAACCTGATCCATGATGTCAGCGTGTTTATTTACGGCGGCTGGGGACTCTACACCGACGAAGGCAGTTCGGCCATCGTACTGGAGAGCAACGTGGTGTATCGTTGCCAAAGCGCCGGGTTTCATCAGCACTACGGGGAAAGCAATCTTCTTTACAACAACATTTTCGCCCTAAACCGGGACCATCAATTGATACGAACGCGGGTGGAGCCGCATCTGTCGTTTACCTTTACGAACAACATCGTCTATTTCGATTCCGGCACGCTCCTGGGCGGAAATTGGTCCGGGAAGGAATTTGCCATTGATCACAACATCTACTTCGACACCCGTAGCGGCCCGGCCCCCCCGCCGTTGGACGACGCGCTGAGATGGGAGGACTGGCGCGGGCAGGGCCACGATGTTCACTCCCTGTTTGCCGATCCTTTGTTCGTCGCCCCCCAGCGAGGGGACTTCCGGCTCAAGCGGGAATCGCCGGCGCTGCTGTTTGGCTTTCATCCGCTGGATGGGCGCCAAGCAGGCCCGCGGAAAGAATACACCGAACGCCAGTAAACTCACTGCCAGGGCTCCGCGTGAAGCCGCCGCCAGCGGGCCACGAAGAGTAAAAACACGCCCGGTCCGAAGGAGAATAACATGACCGAAATGCCCAGGGTCAGGCCGATAAAGGTCATGAAGCCGGCGCAGCAATAATCGCGGTAACGGGCCACGATGTGAGTCGGCACGGCGATCAACAGTTCCAGGATGCTACCTTTGAGCAGAGACTTGCACAACCGCGAAACGAAGTCTTGCGGCTCAGTCGTGCGGCTCAAGCGGAAGAAGATCAGCGCCCAACCGCACCACGCTGCCACTCCCATCCCAAGGGCGATCCAGTTGGTCAAAATCCCGTGGCTCTGGTCGCCTGCATTCTCGCCGAAGGCAAATTCACAGAGGGAATAAATCGCCCCTGTGACAAGGGCGCCCATCATCAGGGCGCTGGCCAGGACGGTCAACGCCAGCGGGCAGCGGGCCTTCGGGCGGCGGCTGGCAACCTGCACAGGCAACGCCAGCATGGCAGCTTGCGCCAGTCCCATCACCGCCAGCCAAAGCCACCATTGCCAATAGCCATACATTTCCGCCGTTTCCTTGACTCCTTTCAAGGCTTCCGCTGCATCTTTAAACCCTTTTAAAGGGTATAAGGCGGCCACGACAACCGGCAGCGACAAGATGCCCAGCATCAAACCATACAAAACCGCGACGAGCACGGCCCAACGTTTCATAATGTTCCTGTGCGCATCACAATTTTTGGATAGCCAATACTAATCCCATTATTAAGCATAAACACTCTTATTCGACATGCTATCAGATGATATTGCGGGCTATCGAAGCGCGGTCTTGAGGAGTTCACGCGGAAAGGCGGAAGGGCCGGGAATCTTCTCTTGTCCGCATGTCTTGGCCTGAGGCGGCTCGCCAGAGAACCGGAAGGCATCCAGCCTCTCCGCCAGCCCACTGCCGGGCCGCAGGCTCGCCACGAAGGCGTCCCATTCGCCGCCTACTTTTTTATCCCGACTGCTGCGCCACAGGCAGTACTGCGCCAGTACATCCCCGGTCAAAACCACCCTGCCAAAATGATTTTTTTTGATACGCTTGATCGGCCTTAACCCAACTGGCATAACAAAAGAATGGAACATGGGAGGCATTCGTTCTCTCCTCGATGTCGGTTTCCCATACCACCTGCTTGAGCGCCTCATCCCAGCGGCCATTGCTGTGAACGGGCGACGAAGGAAGCGACAGCCGGACCGCAAGATGATCGGGCTGCCCGAACAGCTTGGAGTCAAATTCAACCAGATTCCCGACCGCCTCGCTCGCCACCTCTAATGGTTCCGGCTGTTTGGTGTCAGGCTTCAGTTTCTTGTCCTCTTCCCATTGCTTGAGCTTGGCGCGGTAAAGCTCCGTGCTGGCAAGGTATTTATCAAACGATTTTTCCATCATTGTCTCGTCGGCGAGAAAGGCGAGCGAGACCGGCATGGGTTCAGTCTCCGGCACTCCCATTTTGCGCGCCACCAGCCGTTGAATCCGGCGCAACAGCACCTGCGGGTAATTGTCTGACGTTTCTCCGAATAGGTCCGGGATTTCCCCGATCGTGAAATATCCGCGCTCCAAGAGGTATTGGCCAAACCGCACGGCGAACTCCTCGACCGCATTGGTGCGGTAGGCGCCGGCAAGCTGCCCATCCCACCAATACGCGCCGAGGTTCTTAAGGTCCCGCCGAAAATCCACCTCCAGGAATTGGCGCAGTTTGTCGTAACCGCGTTCCCGGCCCAACTCCATCTGGCTCCAACCGGCGAGCAAGTCCGTCAACCCGTCGGCAGCCTTGCCGCGCCGTTCGGCCAAACTGGCCAGATCGTCATTGCCGCGGAACCGCTCCGCATAGAAGCCCACCTCTCCAAGGCTGGTGGCCAGATTGGCATAAGTGCCCGCGCCGCCGACATCATTCGGCAATTCATTGATGAATTCCCCCCGAACAACGCAACGCTTGCCGTCGTTGGCCAGGCCCTGCGCCGGATACAGAGAGGTGATCGCCGCAAGTTCAGCCGCGTCAAAGGGCTGGTAATTGGGGATGCCCGTGACCGTGTTCACGCCGTCCTCACGGTAAAAGACCAGCGTTCGCTCGATAGTGTTGCCTCGCGGTTTGAGTTGCACAATATATTGGTTGTGCGGACAGCCCGTAACCACGAAGGCCATCGCCGCCAGAGCAAAAGGCAGCGCTTTGTGAAGTGAAGGCCTTGTTCGGATTCCCGGTTTTTTCATAATTAGTATTCCTTTCGAACTCAATTTTTCGCGGGCAACCGCCCCTTCACCTCCTTCATGCGAGATTTCCGGGCGAAACGGATCACAAATCTTTTCTTTTTGTCCGGTTTTGCGTTATCCTGGGCGCGATCTTCATTCGCGATGGAAACAACCGAGATCATGGCTGAGACACTGTTTGCTCGCGCGCTGGAACTTCCGACCGGCGCCGCGCGCGAGGAATTCCTGATCCGGCAATGTGGCCAAGATGCCTCCCTGCAGGGCGACGTGCGCTCGCTTCTCCTGGCGCATGAGCAGGCCGGCGGATTCTTGCGCTCCGATCCGGCCATCCCATCCCAGCCGCCCCAATTGCCGGGTTACCGCCTGGAAGGGCGGCTGGGCCAGGGCGGCCTCGGTGTTGTTTATGCGGCGCATGACGAGAAGCTTAATCGCCCGGTCGCCATCAAAGTGCTCCATTCACTGGCCGATGCCCAGGTTCGTCGCCGAGTCCTGGAGGAGGCGCGCCACGCCGCGTCGCTGGCGGACCCAGCCATCGTGACGATTTACTCCGTGCTGGACGAAATCGGCCCGCCGGCCATCGTCATGGAGCGAGTCGAAGGTTTTCCGCTGGACCGTTTCGCGGCGGAATTGAATTTCGAGCAGAAAGCCCGCTTGTTGCGGGAAGTCGCGCGCGGACTCTCGGTGGCGCACCAGCACGGCCTGCTGCATCGGGACCTTAAACCGGAAAACATCATCGTCGGGCCGGACATGCGGCCGCGCATTCTCGATTTCGGCCTCGCCTTGACGCTCGAGGAGGCCGGGCGCGGCGCCGGAGGATTCGAAGGGACGCCGCTCTACGCCTCGCCCGAACAAGTTCGTGGGCAACCGCTCTCGAAGGCCTCGGATGTTTTCTCGTTCGGCAGTTTGATGTTCAAGGTGCTGACCGGCCGTCCACCCTACGCCGGCGAAACGCCCCTCCAGGTGCTCGAAGCCATCACCACGACTCCGCCCCCCTTTCTGCGCGAAGTCGCGGTGGGAGTGCCGGAGGATTTGCAGGCCGTTTGCCTGGCCTGTCTGGCGTGGGAACCAGCCGACCGCCCGACGGCCGTCGAAGTGGCCGTCGAACTGGGCCGCTTTCTGGTGGGCGAACCGGTGCGGCTGAAACCCAAATTGTACGACGATATGTTGCGACAAAGCATCAGCGAGTACTCCAACCAGGCCCGGGCTTGGGAAAGCCAAAGCATCATTTCGCGAGAGGAACGCGATTCGTTGGAAATCGTCCACCGCCGGCTGCTGGCGGACGAAGACCATTGGATCATCGACGCCCGCCGGATCACACTTCTTCAAACTGCGTTATCCGGCGGCACCTGGCTGGCGGTAGTGGCAACGGTGTTGACGGTTTGGATGTTGCGGGACGAACTCGGTTCGCCCTGGCGCTGGCTGCTGCCCACCGCGTTCACTCTGGCGCTCCTGGCCGCGGGCCATTCCGCGCGCCGCCACCGCGAGCCGCTGGCCGCCGCGACTTTTCTGGCCGGGGCAGCGCTGACGGTGGCTCCCTGCACGCTGGCCTTGCTGGCGGAACTGGGGTTGTTCTCCACCTCACCCGCCGGTGTCAGCCAACTCCTGGCCGGCACGTTCACTAATCAACAGGTGCTGGCGGCGGCGTTAACGGCGCTGGTGGTGTCGGGCTTCGCGTTGTGGCGTTTGAAGATGACCGGCTTCGCCTGGACTACCGCCGCGCTGGCCGCGTGCAGTTATCTGAGTTTTTTGTTGCTGTTCAATTGGCTGGAGCAGAAACCGGAAATCAAGGCGCTCTGGTGCCTGCCGCTGGTGGCCATGGAATCCGCCGCCCTGGTCCTGGAACGCAAGGGGCGCGTGCGCTGGACGCTGCCCTTTCATCTGGCGGCGCTGGTGGCGCTGGTGGCGTGCCTGGACATCATCGCGTTCAACGGGCCGACGTTGCATATGCTCGGTGTCGGCGCGGAACGGTGGCCGTACTTTGACGAGGATCGACAGAAGGCGCTCTCGGTCGTGATGAACGGCCTGCTGTTTTTGGCGCTGATGTTATGGACAGAAAAATCCAACAGCCTGGATCTGCGGCGCGCGAGCAGGCTGCTGGAGTTCCTGGCCCTGGTTCACGTTCTGACGGCGCTGTTTGTCAACGCCGAGCTTCATCGCGACAAACCACTCGTGCCCATCGACGTGTCGCTTTATTTGTGCGCGGCGGTGTTGTTCCTGCTGCTGGCGCCGTTTCGGTCGCGCTGGCGCATGTTGGTGGGCGGGTTGGCTGGATGCGGCCTGGGCAGTTACTTGCTGGTGGACTTGAAGTTAGTAGCGCGCAAGCCGTTTGTCATCGGCCTGGGCGTGGCCGGCTTGCTGGTGGCATTCGGGACATTTGCCTTCATGCAACGCCGCCAGCGCCTGGATCGCCCGGCTCCTTGATAGCGGTTTAACCCCGGTTGATTTCCCGGAAAAGCCACGCGCGCGCGTAAGCCCAATGCCGTTTGGCCGTCGGCTCGGAATAGCCTAATACGCGCGCCGCCTGTTCCATGGTCAAGCCGGCGAAAAAACGCAGCTTGACCAGTTCCGCCTTGGCGGCGTCGTGGGCGGCCAACCGGTCCAACGCCTCATGCACGGCCAGCAACTGATCATCGTCCGCCTCTGCCGCCAGTTCCAGATCCTCCAGGCTGACATGGCGGGCCTCGGCGCCGTGGCGGGCGGCTTGACTGCGCCGAGCGCGGTCAATGAGGATGCGGCGCATCGCTTCGGCGGCGGCCGCGAAAAAGTGGGCGCGATTTTCCCAGGCCGGCTGATGGTCGCCGCCCAGGCGCAGCCAGGCCTCATGCACCAGCGCGGTGGCTTGGAGAGTTTGTCCGGGCGCCTCGTGCGCCATTTTTTGCGCGGCCAGCTTCCGCAATTCGTCATAAACCAGCGGCAGCCATTCTTCCTGGCTCTGTGGCATGGGTTGGCCTTCGCTCATTGCATCACCCATACCCGATCAGGCCGTCGCGCGAAAGCCGGGAACGAGAAAATCAGGGCCATTTCATCTGGGAG
>PLIU01000062.1 GCA_003140095.1 Verrucomicrobiales bacterium
GTGGACCCAATTGAGCGTTCGCTGAACGTCCGGGAGTCCGCTCCCGTAAGTCCCTATCACATCAGCATCCGGAGTGACGCCGAAGCCAATGCTATCCACGACGCCGGAGAAGCGCCGATCAGGCTGTGACATCACGTAGACATCGGCCCGCATTCCGGGTCTGATGTGCTCCAACTGCCCTTCGCGGAAGTTGGCAACCGCCCACCACCGGCGCGCGTCAATCAAAATAAACATCTGCTGACCCAGATGGGCATAAGCGCCCTCCGAAAGGGTGAGATTAGTCACGCGCGCCTCGAACGAAGCGTAAACGCGGCAGTTATTGAGGTTGTAGCGCGCGTTCTTCACCGCCGCGTCTCTGCCGCCACGCTGGTTGATGAGCGGTTCGAGGGTGGTGACGGCGTTCGCGGCTTGCTCGTGTTGAGCCTGGGCTGACTTCAGCTCCGCTCGCGCAAGTAGCAGCCGCGATTGCGCCTGCCGGAGGGCTTCCTGCTGCGCGATCTCCGAGGTATTCGCCTTGTCGATGTCGTCCACCGTGACGAAATGCTTCGCCAGAAGAGGCTCCAGCCGCTGCAAATTGTTGCTTGCGTAGGCCCATTCGGCTTGCGCGCGATCGACGCCCCGTTCTGCCGTTGCGACGTCGGCTTCGGCGCTGTGGATATTGGCCTCAGAAACTGAAACCGCGCTTTTGAGCGCTGCGATTCTTCGCCCCTCATCCACAATCTGCCCTTCGAGAGCAGCCTGCGCAGACAGTGCGCTTTCCAGTGCGTATTGATATGGGCGGTCATCAATTTCGAACAACAGATCGCCCTTCTTCACCAATTGGTTGTCGCGCACATTCAGCCGGATGAGCGGCCCCTCCACTTGTGGAGCGATTCCGATGTAGTTCGCCAATACGGTTGCATCATCGGTCCGGGGATGGTGGGTCGTGTGGTGGAGTACGATAAGGCCAAGCGCCGCGGCACCGGCCACGATGCCAACGCTAACCCAGCGGCCGATTCGCTCTTGTGGTTTCAAAGTAGTATCGAGACTCATAGAGCGTTCCTCCTCAATCAAAGAGGACGAGCCAAAGCAAAAACGTGAACAAGGCCGTTAAACTCGGATAAGTCAGAATAGGGAAAATGATCGGAATCTGCCGGTGCAACAGAAGCCATCGGGCGAGAGTTGTCAGGAAAATTCCGCATACGAAACAGATGAGCCATGCCGGGAAAAGAGATCCTAGAATATCAAATGAAGGAGCCCGCGCGCAGCCTGTGAGCAGCCACGGGGTCAGCGGGACTCCATAGTTCAAACAACGACTGACAACATCGCGTGTCATGGTCCCCCCCTCCGTGCGTTTGCTTGAATTGAATTACCGGTTTGGAACGCCAGTTCTGCCAAAGCCGAAAGCACGGCGGTCCGCGCGAGAATGTCAGTGGAGCGAGCTTGGGCGAGGGTTCGTTGGGCGGCAGTGACATCCAGCAAATTGCGGACGCCGTGGTTATACGATTCCAGCGCAGCAGCGTAGGATTGATCGGCCGCAGCCAGAAGCGCGAGCGCCGATTGCCGCTCCCGGAAGGCGGTGCGCAGGTTTGAGTAAGCCGTCCAAACCTCCTCAGCCATTCTGTCGCGCGATGCTCGCGCTCTTGCATCTGAGGCCTGGGCATCTGCCTTCGCTTTCGCCAGTTTGCTCCTACGTGCGCCACCGTCGAAAAGTGACCAAGTCAAACTCAGACCCGCCCCGCCTGCCAAATCCGTCGTATGCACCCAAGGTAGCGATTGCTGAAAGCCGTAAAGTGATTGTCCGCCGCCCGCCGCATTGAGACTCAGTGTGGGATAAAACGCCGCGCGCGCCTCCTTAACTCGAGCGTTGGCCGAACGCACCTCGGCCAATTGCTGCATCAAGTCCGGGCGCTGTGCAAACGCGCGATCAAGCGCCGCTTCGACGCTTTCTGAAATCGAGTCAGGAATAGGGAGTTGATCCAACGGCTTCTCGTGAAGATAGACGGTCGGGAATATCCCGAGCGCCTTCGCCAAATTACCGCGCGCAATTTCTTCGGCTCCTTGGACGGCTTGCAACTCGTATTCCGCCTGCGCTGCCGCACTGCGCGCTTCCAAGACATCGGGCATAGTCGCCAGCCCGTGGTTCAAGCGATCTTCCGCAGCCCTTTGCACGGTCAGCGCATTCGTAAGACTTGACTCAGCGGCGTCGATCTGACCGGCATCATTCAGAAGGCGGTAGTAAGCCTGCTCGACTTGATAAATGATCCGGCGATGTGTGTTGTTAAAAGCGAAATTTGCCGCCAGGACTTCCGCTTTGGCCGCGCTGATCCGGCCGGACCGCGCGCCGAAGTCAAAGACTGTGTAATTCAACTCTAAGCCGCCCTCAAAGTTCCCAACTGTTTGACGATAAAAGCTGGTCCCAAAGAGCGTCTTTCCGCTATTGATTTGGGAGAGAGCCATGGCGGCCAAAGCCGGATACAACTCGCTCCGGGCGATGCCGAGAGATTCCGCCTGAGCTCGAGCCCGTTCCCAAGCGACACGGGTTTCGGGGTTCTGTGTTTCAGCCAAATCGATCAACTCCGCTAGCGAATACGTTTTGGCTGGGTCCATGGGGAACGCAGGGTATCGAAACGATCCAGCCTCACGCGTGAATTCTCGCTCCTCATACGAATGCCACGGATGATCAGGAGAAGCTGGAGCCAACTGGCAGGCCCCACGGCTTGCATAGAAGAGAAACGCCAAGCAGGCGGTCTGGAACAGGAGCCGCGCTTCAACTGGGCACAATGGTACGGTTGACATGATGATGCTCTACCTTCAGTCATATTGTTCGTCGCTGTTGCCAGGTCTCTCACGCGATATTGTTTTTATCGTCTTTCGCAATCACTGTCATTTTCCTAGACTGATAGGCATGGATCGTGCCAAGGTCATATCCACTTGCGCCTAATCGTCGAAAATCGCTGATGCTCGATAGAGAATGGGGAGCAAGCTGCATTTTTTCCATTGTCCCGATTCCTCAAGAGCAATGAATTGTGTCACGTGTACGACAGCGCGTCGCGGCTTGGTCACGTTCAGGACGAACTCATTCGTTCCACGGCTTTTTCCACCCAGGCGACAATTCCATCAATAGATCGAAATTCACTAATCGCGCGAGCTTCTCGACTTGAGTTTCCTGCCAGTGCCATGTGGGCCAGTTGGCTTCCCGCGCCAAGCTCAAGGAAGACGCTGCAATCCGATTCTGTCAGTCGCGACAAAACCAAGTCCCAGCGAAGCGTGTGGTGGATGTTCTCAGGAAGCCATTTCCCCATTTGTTCTTTGGAGAGTATTTTGCATGCATTGACTCCGGCCAGGACTGGGATTTTGAACGGTTGACAATCGCATGCAACCAAAGCTTGTTGGAAAGGCTCAACGGCGGAATCGAGCAAGGGAGTATGTCCTGCCACTGTCACTTGGAGAAGGACAACGTTGCGCGCAACCATCCTCGCGACGGAAGCGAGCTCATCTGCTTTTTCCGCAAGACATCCGAGGATGCAGTGATCGTCACTAGCGATGATGGCAACATATCCGCCGTGTTGATCTGCAATCATAGCAGCGCGTTCCACAGGAATGCCCGTGATGGCGAGCAGCCTGCCAGCCGGCGCGGCGGCATCCATGGCTTTGGCGCGGACCGACGCCAAGCCAACAATATCTTTCGGGGCGAGCGCGCCCGCGCAGCCATAGGCGGATAATTCTCCCAAACTGTATCCAGCCACAAATTGTGGCGGCGGCAGCAGATCAGACAGTTCGGCCCAAACCATCATCTGGAAAAGGCATAACAGAGGCTGGGAGTAATGATTTTCGTAGATCAGGTTCGGTTGGGCCTTGGGGTTTGCCAACCACCCAGCAACGTCAGGCGCCAGGCGTCCGCTTTCAAGAATCTGGTGCTTCAGGTCGATGCCTGTTTTGGTAAATGGAAATCGTTCGAAGAGATCGGGTGATTCGGCACCCTGACCGGAACAAAGCAAGGCAAATGGATTCATGGCTCCTGATTTAGGTCGTTAACGAACAGGGTGGCCGCAAGGAGATCGGCCGCGCCGCCAGCCGTGAGATTCCGTGCCACAAACGCAAGATGGATATCTTCCGCGATGCCCTTCCAGTCGGTATTCGAAACGCCGCCATTCCGGAGAAACTGGCGTGCCCGCCCCCTGGCAAATCGCCAACCGGCAAATCCACCCCGTTTCAAGAGCGTCGTATCCTCGCAAACGGAAAGAAGCGCGAAAAATGCCTGCACTCGGGCCGCCGCCCGGTTGGTCGATGAAAGAGCATGTTGAAAGGCTGGCCAGCCGACGTTGAAAATGGACGGGAAGCCCTTCTTTGCCTCCCCGCGAATGCCATTGAGCTTGTAACGGTGGCACATTTTCAAGCCGGCGCTTGTTTCCAGCAGTGCTTGCGGCAAGAGAATTTCTTCGCCCCAGGATCTCATTACAATGCATCCTAGAGAGAGGTCGGAAAATTTGCTGTCAACCATTTGCATTCCAGCAGCCGCGGCCAGCAACCCGAGGCAGTAAATGGCGCCGCGATGGGTGTTTTTTCCCCCGGTGGCGTCAAGCATGCTTTCTTCGGCGGCAATGCCAATCCGCTGAAGGTCAAGCAGGCTGCATCCGGTTGCTCCGCCTCTCGCCATATCGGCGAAATAGGGTTCGATCGCCGTAATCGAGGCCAGAAAGCAGTGAACACCCATATCGGGATGACTGCCTTGGTCGATAAAACTCACCAGCCCTGGTTTGGGGTAGGTTTCTAATTCTTCGGCCAGGGCATTAGCCGCGCATCGGGCAATGGATGCCGGTGTCCGTCGAACACATGCTTCGCATGAACTACTCATGCAGAAGAGCCTCCACCGTGCTCTTATCGCCGATCCAAACGGAGCGATTTCCTTTGAAGAGCATTCGCGCTCCCGGCGCTTCGAATTCCCGCCAATTGAAGGACGCGTCGCCGTTCAAAACAATTTCCAGGTCGGTTCGATTAGTTCTTATATCCGCCCCAGCCATCGATTGCTGAAACTTTTTCCAATTTTCCCGGCGCTGGATCGGAATGAGAAGATCAATATCTGAAGTTTTATTAACGTAAGGCAATGTTGTGTAATACTGCCAAGCGTAGCTTCCGAACGCTTGCAAAGGTAATCCCGAAGCAGCAGCCGCTGTATAAATTGATTTCACGGCAGGGGCGATTTCCAAACCGGTTGCCACAAAGCAATCTTCCCACCACGGCGGATCCGCGATTCCGCTGATGAAGGAAACCGGAATACGGAAGGCTAAACGGCGCTTGTCAGGAACCGGCGGCAACGCTAACCCGACGCAGACGTTGCTCCCACATTCGCTCACACATGGCCGACGGACAATCAATGGGCGTCCCTTGCTGATCCAATTCCGTAGACTGGCCAAATCGTCCTGCGGTGTTTCGCTCACTGCACTATCGAACAGATTTCCGGTATCGGCAAACCAGACGAAGCGGTGTCGACGAAAGCGATTAGGCTCGGAGGACTTCATCGATGACGGATTGGGCGGCTTGGCGACCGCCGCGTTCGCGGCCCAGTTGAGCTCTGAGGTCTTGGGAAACGTCGCTGGTGATGAGGCGCTGCAATTGGGCGGGGAAATTATCTGTCCACATTTCATAAAGTCCTCCCATCTTGAAGAAATTTTCGCAGCCAGGCGCAAAGACGGAAACCTTTGTTGCGAGCTCCTGGAGCTTTTCCATCGGCATCTTAGTTACGCGTGAAATGGCCTCAAGTTTCATCACCGAGGTGTTGCCGCCTGGCACGGAGACGACGCGATCCGCGCCCATGCCGAAGCCGATAAACCCACCGGCAACCGTATTACCGTACACAATGGCGATGAGTTTGCATCCCGCCAGGCGGGCGACCTGCTCGGACTTGAGGAGATGGGCGACATACTCGGGAAGCGCGAGCAGCTCTTCGTCGAGCGCCATGCGTTGACCATTGTTATCGACCAGCATGATAATCGGACGGCCGGGAAAACGCTCGGCGATATCGAGAAACTTCTCCGACAGGGCCACAATTTCCCGCACCCCGATAAAAGTGTGGTCGGTTGTCCCGATAACGGAGACGGTCTTTCCGGCCACNNTTTCATAGCTTTGCCTGGTGGTTTCTTGCCGTTGTCAATTCTTCCGAGGTCATCTCGGACACCTTTTCACTGGCGAATCCCATTTTCTGCCAGATCTGTTTCGCATCGGAGCATCTACCGTAAAGGTCGATTCTCTTTTTCAGGCGCTCGAGATCCTGTTTCAATTTTGCGGGGAGAAGCGGCTGTTTGACGGTTAGGGCCTGGATGGCCGCCTCACGGAAGGCTGGAATATGGTCCTCGACGAGCTTGGCGACTGTTCCAAAAAGGAAGCGATTCTTTCCGCCGGTCGTTCGCCAGACGAGCGCGCGATCGCGTGAATCGAAAGCCTCCACACCCATTACTGTCTCGATTACCTCCGGCCCGGAGACGCTCAGCCGGCCTTCCTCGGAAGCGATTAGCGTATCGCAACAACAACTCAT
>PLIU01000212.1 GCA_003140095.1 Verrucomicrobiales bacterium
GGATGGAACGTTGATCGAAGCGTGGGCCAGCCAGAAAAGCTTTCAGCGGAAGGATCAGACTGAGGAACCACCCAAGGACGATCCGGGCAATCCGACGGTAAACTTCCACGGGGAGAAACGAAGCAACTTGACGCACCGGAGCACGACCGACCCGGACAGCGTGCTTTATCGGAAAGCCAATGGCCAGGCCAGCAAGCTGTGTTTTGGAACGCAGGTGCTGATGGAGAACCGGCACGGGCTGTGTGCGGCCATCACCGAGCATAATCCGATTACACAAGATGAGCCCACCGTCGCCTTGGCGCAGGTGGACGAACACCGGCAACTGCACGCAGCCAAGATTACGACGCTGGGCGCGGACAAAGCCTATCACCAAAAGAAATTCGTGGCGGGTTGTCGCGGCCGGGAGGTCGCGCCACACGCGGCGTGCAAAAACCGAACCGAAGTGGACGGTTTGGATGGTCGCACGACCGGGCGTGCCGGTTATCGCTTGAGCCAGCGGATTCGTAAACGGGTGGAAGAAATCTTTGGCTGGATGAAAACGGTGGGCGGCTTTCGCAAGACGCGCTTCAAAGGCATTGGCCGGACGCAACTCTGCGCTTACTTCGTGGGAGCGGCCTGCAATTTGGTGCGCATGGCCAACCTGGCCTTAGCCCAGTGAGCCGAATACCCCCGCCCGGAGGACTTTGGCCAAAGAAGCTGCCAGCTCTGAGAACTTTCAGAGTCCGATCTATTTGGCTCATCACTCCGAAAAAACAACTCTATAACCCGACTCTAAGAAAACACCCCGTTTTTCAAAAGCCTGCTAGAACCAATTTCGTTTGTACCATGATGAGATTTCGCCGTCTGGCTCCAATGGCGGAAGAACGGATTTTTTGAACCCCTTCTCGCAATGGATGAGGACGCATTGGTGTTTTTTCATGTGGCGCAGTTCGTAAGCCTTGATTTTGTGTTCTTCCTGCTCGTAGTAATTGCGCGTCATCATGCCGTTTGAATATCCCCAACTCCGTTTGGTGACTTTTTTCTGCCCCAGGAAATCCGCGCTGTCAACGGCTCCCATCTCGTCGGCGGCTTTAAAGATGATCCGATTTCGCAAATTGAGGGTTAGAACCTTGGCCTTGTCATTGCCCAAAGGAGGAATGAACGAGGTCGAGGACTGCGCGGCCGCAACGAGAGTGGCGCGAGCCTCCCGAATCACGTCCACCGAATTAAAGTCGCTCATGCCATCTTCGGCGGCCGTCACGAACCGTTGCGCTTCGTCCGCCCACAGAATCAGCAAGTTGTCGTCTGCCCTCGCATCCTTCGTTTTGTCGAACCGCCTCAAAACGTGCGTGTAAAAAAGCATTTTGAGAAATGTGTTCACATAACGGCGTTCCATTTGATATTTCTGCGGCATGGACACGCAAATGATTTTGCCGTGGTCAATGTCGGAAAACTCAAAGGTATTGCTTTTGCCCACGGCACAAAAGACCTCCGCGATGTCCGGGGTGCTGAAACATTGCAGATAATTCCCAATGGTTTCACGGACACCGCCCATCTGTTCGGGCGGCTGATTCAGGTATCGTTTGATGAAATGGTCACGCAACTCGATTCGTCGTTGGGTCTGATGACTTTCGGACAGGGTTTTCATCGCTTCCTCCATGTCCTTGTGGTCGAGCAAGACGTTCAGGGCATTTTCAAGCGTCACATCACCCTCGATTTCGTAGATCAACTCCAAGGCAAGGGTGAGATGGGTTTGGACCTGGCTTTTGAAAAATCCTTTGTCGTTCTGTTGCCCTAAACTGCTGGCCGAATCCACGACGAATTTGGCAAATGTGCTGAACGGAATGCCCGGAGCAGAAGTCAGGTTGTACGTCTGGGTTGGTCTCCAATCCGAACGTGCGTTGTCTGGTCTGACCTGCAACAGAACCAAATCCCGTTCGCGATTGAAGTGCCTGGCCATCGCAACCAGCGTTTCCCAATAAATTCCCTTGTCGTCAATGCACAGTCCTCCCCAGCGCGGTTCATTTTGGAAAACTTGAAATAGCAATTGGTTGATACCGGAGCGGGTTTTGCCGGAACCCGTGTCGCCGGTTATCAGCCAGCCCCGGCAAAAATCGTCCCGTGACCACGAAAGCCCATTCAGCCGGACAATTGGGTTGCTTTCCGATCTGCGGGCGGTAAATAGGGCAACAAAAAAGCCAACGCCAACCAGGCCGACCAGTTTCCACGAGAGCGGTGCGTGCAGGAATTGCTGCCAAAAGAGCGCCGCCAGCGCAGACAGTTCCGCCATGAAATGGTGCAGCCCGTTCATACCAGGAATTTCCCAATCAAAAAGCCCGCAATCAGAGCCGACACCGAGGCGATAACGATGGCGGCGATTCGCCCGTTCGCCAGTTCCTCTCTCAGCTTCGGAACGGTCCGCACTTCCTGAATTACGTCCCCCGCATGTTTACCCAATTCTCTGATGAGGCGTTCATGCTGCTCCAAGGTGTCCCGGAATTCGGTGTACGAGGGCGGTTGTTTCGCAACGGAAGCGTTGGCGTAACGGTGATTGAAATAGATTTCCAAGATTTCCAGATTTGCCAAAATGGGATCGTGGTCGCGGATGTTGTGCTTCCGCTTCCATTCCAGAATGGCGTTGTCCAGGGCAAGTTTGGCGGCGGGGTCGCTCATGCCAGCAATAGTTCTTTAACCGACTGCAACTGTTCGTTGAACCGGCGCTGCCAGCTAATGAGCCGTTGCCGGTCAATGATGATGAATTTGTCGGATTGAATGGCCTGGGTGATGGTCAGGTTTTCGATGTTCAATTTTGCAACCAGCCAATCGTAGAGTTCGGGCATGACCATTTCCCGCCCCTTCAATTCGCCGGTCACGCGCTTTCGGGCCTGGCTTCCATTGTAGAGGTCGAAGTCCTCGCTCAATCCCTCATTCTTGACGATCACATAATCGCAAACGCTTCCGAGCACGTCCGAAAGCAATTTGACCTGAGCCACGCTGTCCATGTCATGGCAAACGGGAACGATTATNNTTTGCGAACAGGGCTTCGGGATGAGTGCGTTTCAAGGTGGAGTTGGCATTGTCGGTGTCAATGGCCAGATGTGGCACTTTCTGGTCTTTGAGATACTGGACCAGGTTGATGGCGAAGAAACTTTTGCCCACGCCGCCCTTGGCATTTAAAATGAGGTCAATACGCTTTTTCATAAATCATAGATTTTTGGGGTCAACAATACGCGGGCCGCTCGGCGCTTGGTAGCGAGTCGGTGGCAGCGAGGTCGGACGTTTTTGCTTGAGAAGATTGGTGGCGGAAGTCCCATTGGCGCGCGGATTCCGCGCCTTCCGTTTTCCTTTGGACCTTTTGCCTTGGGGTTCTTCCAGTACTTGGTGGCAAAACCGAGCGACGGTATCAGCGGAAACATTGACCGCCGTTTTGCAAAGGTAACTGCGGATGACTTCGTAGGATGCGCCTTTCTTTCGGGCCTCGGCAATGGATTCCCTCAACTCCATAAGCATTCGCAGCTTCACCGGACGGAGTGGCAGATGCTGCTCGATTAAGGCGTCAAAAGTCTGGCGTCGCTCGTTGGGATTCATGGACACCTCGTTGACCATTGCGGTGGTCGTGCAGCAACCATCGTCGGTGCGTCGTTAAAAACTTGCGCCGTACATCGTTGGCAAGATCGTTTTGATTCACGGCATTGACGCGGCAAGTGTCGTTGGTACTTCGTTATGCAGCGCGGTAATGGTCGTTGGCGGATTCGTTGGTAATTGCGGCAATCTTGCGGCAAAGGTCGGTGGTTCATCTTTGAAAATCTGCGCCGGTCGCCGTTGGTCGCATCGCGATTATTTGCGGCATACATGCGGCGAAGATCGTTGGCCCATCGTTGGGCCACGCGGCAACCGTCGTTGGCGGGAGCGTTGACGGTTGCGGCAATTTTGCGGCGGCCATCGTTGAAGCCTGCGGTAAGCGTCGTTGGCCAACATCTAACGAATGTTAGAGGTAAAGCGTCCCTTCCTTTTTCATGGGCATACAGCGAATGCACGCCCACAGTTAAGCACAGTCCATTCTGTGCGGTTGTTCAGGCTTCTGAACAATCTTGTGCGCGTGTTTGCGCCATGATCCGCGTGTGCTCTCATGCAAGACACAAACAAATCTGGTCAATGCGGAAACGTATTTTGATGAGCATTTGCGTGTCGGAGATTACTACGGTCAGGATGGTCAAACGCTTGGTCAGTGGCACGGATTGGGAGCGGAAAAAATTGGTCTGCGGAATACCATTCAACGGGACGAGTTTTTGCAACTTTGTCAAAATCTGAATCCGGCGACAGGTGAACGGCTGACGCAACGGCATAAAACCACTCGCCTCGAATCCGGCCACGAAGTTGCCAACCGGCGCATTTTCTATGATTTCACGTTTTCGCCGCCCAAATCAGTTTCGCTCCTGGCGTTGGTGGCTCAAGACCAGCGGTTGATTGAAGCCCATGACCGGGCGGTTGTCTCGGCTCTGGTGGAACTGGAACAATTCGCTGCCACTCGTCTTCACGAGGCCGGCCAAATATCTGATCGTTTAACGGGCAACATCATTGCCGCGACATTCCGGCATGACACCTCCCGCGCCCTGGACCCTCATCTGCATACGCACTGCGTCCTGTTCAACGCCACGCATGACGACGTGGAAGGCCGGTGGAAGGCGATGGACAATTTTGAAATGCTCCGTGCCCAAAAGTTCGTGGAAAACGTCTATTACCATGAACTCGCCAAATCGTTAAAAGCGTGTGGCTACGAGTTTCAAAATCATGCGCGAGGCGACTTCCAACTGGAAGGCGTGGCCTCTGAATTGTGCCAACGGTTCTCAAAGCGGCATCAGGAAATTGATTCACGAACGGAAGAATTGTTGGAGCAGGAACCAAGTTTGGCCAGTGGCAACGTGAAACTCATGCGCAAGAATATCGCCCAAAAGGAACGACCGCGAAAAGTCAAAGGCGTCACCTCGGCTGATTTGCAACACTTATGGGCTCGGCAGCTGTCTCCAGATGAGACCTCAACCCTTCGTAATCTGGTCAACCCCGGAAGTAATGTTCCAAGGGACGCCGCGACTAATGTGGTGGAGCGGGCGTTAAGCTGGGCAGAAGATCATATTTTCAACCGTCATTCGGTCGTTCGTGAACATGAACTCTGGCGTCACGCGCTGGAACATAGGCGGGGAGAGAATTGGACGGTGGCGGAACTCAAAGGCGAGAGTCGGCGACGAAACTACGTTTGCAACGAGAACCTGCCCGGCAGAGTCACAACCCGCGAAATGCTCCTGCGGGAGTACCAGATTGTTTCATTGGCACATGATGGGATTTCGCAATTTTGGCCGCTGGCTCCTGATTTCGTTCCCAGTGGATTGGCGGACGACCAGAAACAGGCCGTAGAAAGAATTCTAAAATCCCGGAACTTCATCACCTTGTTTCGAGGCGGCGCTGGAACGGGCAAAAGTTTCGCCCTGAAAGCGGTTAACCAGGGGCTGAACGAAGCGGGACATTCCGTGCTGGTCGTGACCCCACAGCGCCAGCAAGCCATTGATCTGGTGGAAGCAGGGTTTCAGGAAACGCAAACGGTCAGCGAGCTTTTAGCAAGGCAGCGAATGCCAAGCGGCGCGGTCGTGTTGGTGGATGAGGCCGGGCAAATCGGCGCACAGCAAATGTTGGAACTTCTCAAATTGATCAAAGCCAATGGCGGCCGGGTTATCCTTTCCGGCGACACCCGCCAGCATGGGGCTGTCGAAGCATCGGACGCCCTCCGTGCGATTGAAAAGTATTCAGGCATTGTCCCGGCGCAATTAACCGAAATCCGCCGCCAGAATCCTGCTTTGGGCAAGACCGCTGGGGAAAAGTCGTGGATCAAGGAGTATCGAGCGGCGGTGGCGGAAGCTCAGACGGGAGATCTGGCCGCATCTTTTGACCGCCTCGACCGCTTGGGCGTCGTCATCGAATGCAATGACCAAATTCCGCGGTTGGTGGAGCATTACCTGGCATTGGCGGCGCAAAAGCGGTCCTGCGTTGTCGTGTCGCAGACTTGGGACGAAATTCAACGGCTCAATGAGAATATTCGGCGTGGACTGCAAACGGACGGATTGATTGGCAAGGAGGATACTGTCGTCACGGCCTGCGTGCGCCGCGATCTGACACCAGCGCAGAAGCGCGACAAACGGTTTTATGACGATGATTCGATTCTCGTTTTTCAGCGGAAAACCGGCGGAATTGGCAGGGGGGAAATGGGCAAGCTGTGCGACATTACGGACACTCATTTGCTGGTCGAGGTTGGCGGACGCATCCGTCCTGTCCCTGTTAACGATGTGGAGCGCTTTCATGTGTGTCGGCCCAAGGAATTGAAATTGGCTGCCGGGGACATGCTGCAACTCAAGGGCAATGGCGAAACGGGAACGGGCCGCAAACTCGCCAACGGCGAACTGGTCACAGTTAAGTCTGTTTCATCGGATGGCCG
>PLIU01000275.1 GCA_003140095.1 Verrucomicrobiales bacterium
CTCCCAGATGAAATGGCCCTGCGCGCAAAGGCTCTTCACGCGACGGATCAACTGGACGCACCCTTCAGAAAGGTAGTCCATATAATCCGGCCGGCCCGGTGGCCGACCCGGAGCCCGAGCCGGCGCCCGACCCGGAGCCGGAGGATGGATGAGACCCGGCGCCGCTCGGGAAGGCTGGATAATATTTGTCAGGGGTCGGAGTCCCAGAGCCGGACACAGAGCCGGACACAGAGCCGGACATAGAGTTGAAGTTGAACAAATAGTAGCCATTCGCGGAGCCACTGCCACTGGCGGGGAAATCCGCCGCGGTGCCAACCCCACTGGAAGACAAGTCGTCCGCTGTGACCGCGGTCGCCGTGCCGCCGCTCACCCGCTTAGTGAACGGAAAGGACGGACCGGTGACGCCGACGATGCCGGTCACCTTGCTGAGGATCCCGGCGAGCCCCGACCCCGACTGGCTGTTGCCGAGCAGGTTGGTCAAGCCCGAACCCGCGCCACCCAGCATCGAAGAATACTTGTTAGCGGAGCCTGAGAGGGACTGCGCTTCGCTGTCAATCTTGGAGTTCATGCTGCGGACCCAGGTAAGCTGGTTCACGACCGTCTGGTAATTCTTTCCAACCGTATTCTCCAGGAGTTGGGCGAAAACGGAAAAGAAGGTCTGGTAAAACATCGTGGTCACAATCCAGGGCATTCGCGACAGGTAAACTTCCATCGTCAGGCCGGAGCTCGAGGTGGCTGTCTTCTGCGCCTCCTGGAGGATACTCAGCATGCTGCTGCCGTTGCTGGAACTCACGATGAGGTAGTTTATCGCTTGGTTGACCCATTTGTTGTTCTGGTTGTAGATCCAGGTTTCGATCATCGACTTTGGGTTTACCTTGCTGAGCATGCCCGTGGGATCCGAAGGCAGCGCCGGAATGCTGACGATATCCTGCACCATGTCCAGAATCATATCCACGAGGGCGTCCGTGCCGACCTGTCTGAGAAAATTTGCGTTAATGGTTGTGGTGGGCTGCTGGTGGATCGCCAGGTACACGTCCTTGACAAAATCAATCATGCCCGAGGCTCGCTTGGCCAGAAACCTCTCCATATAAGACCCGCTTCCGCTGCCCGAGGCGGATCCGCCACCCGAGGAGGAACTGGTCTGGAAGATCTTCTTGGACACCGACGACGAAACCCCCTGCAAAGCGGCGCCCCCCCATTGCAGGCCCGGGATATCAGTAATGCCAGTTCCCTGGATAAACGCGTGGGCCAGCGCGTCCGGAGGGGGGTACCACTGGCGGCATCGCTTGGTGAACTGGTCCGTCAACGTTTTCTTTTGGTCGGCGTCGGAGATGCCCGCCAGGAGGGTATCATCCATAGATTTCCGGCCCGCGTCGCCACCCGAGACCAATGCCAAAGCCTGGGTCAAGGGGGTGTCGCCGAGCTTGCCGGCCGCGCTCCCCGAGCCCGAGGCACTGGCGGTGTCCCAGAGCGGAAAGGTCGGCGACGGCACCGCTTGTTCGGGCTGGAGCGCAGACATGGACAGTGCGTAACTTTGGTCGGCGAGTCCCTGCTCCAAGGCCCAAGCCGTGGTCAGATGCAAAACTGGGAGCACCTCGGCCATCTTGGTGAAGGCATCCGCAAACTGTCCGATGATCGGGATGTACAGCAACCCCTTGTTGATCGCTCCGGTCACCGTCCCCATGATGCCGCCACTTTGCGATGAGGAGGGCGGCGCCACGTAGAAGTCCGCCAACTGGTCCAGGAACACCCCGTAGTCGGCACGAATCTGGTGCAGGGTCTGCCCAGCCACGTTCAGGACCGGGTATGTCACAGGGGTCACGTTGAATTTGCTCGTCGCGTCCTTGACCCGCTGCATCAGCTTGTCAAGTTGATCGGGATCGGGCGGTTTCGGGGGGGCCGGCCCACCCATGCCCAGCAGGTTCGACACGAGGCCGACTGCGGCGGAAGCCTCGCCCATCCACCCTTTTTCCAACGCGTACTGTTGCATCATGGCCCGCGTGGAGAAGATGAAGCCGTGAAGCAAAATCGCCTCGCGGATCAAGCAGTCGCGATAGAACACCCCGCGGTTGAGTGAACCCCCGCCACTGCCAGCGCCGCTGCCGGACGCCCCCGAAAAATCCGCAACGGAGTCCAGGTGGAACCGTCCGTAATGGAGGAAAACGAGAGGATCCTGCAAGTTGAACTGGTTCGTGTTGTTCGGTGACACTTGGCCGGCACCCGAACCGCTGGAGGTAAGCAAGTATGGATTCCCCTGGCGCCAGACGGGTGTTCCGGTTCCGCTGGACGACCCGGAGGAACTGCCGGTAACGGCGTTCACCAAGCTGCTGACGGCATCCATCAAGCTCATAGAGTAGCTTCTCTTGGTGTCGGCTCAGGGATGCACAGACCTGAGCTTGCCCTTGGTGGCGTCATCGGGCTTGCCGGTGGTCGGCAATTTGTTTTGGGCCTGGAATTGCGCCAAAGCCCGTTTCGTCCGCGGGCCCAAGTTCCCGTCCAATTCGCAGGGGAAACCCAGGTTGTTGAGCCGGTGCTGGATCCCCGAGATCTCGTCCACAGGGTCCATCCCGCCAATGCAAATCGAGTATTGCTCCTTGCCGTTCTTGAGAAGCAAAAGGCCCCCCTTGGCGTTCCCCGGTATGGAATGCTGGAGGAGGCCGGTGGCATCCGTCTGCCCCCGAATCAGTTTCCCGTCGAGCTTCAGCACGTAGGCCTCATTGGCCCGGGGTTTGTTCATCCGCATGAGCCGCAGCTTGAATATGTGGGGCTCCCCCTTGAGCTGGAACGTATGCCGCGCCTCGGTGGCCCCGCTTTCCTGCCGCAACCGCAGGTCCGGGATGGTGACTTCGTCACCTTCCATCAACACGTTGGGGTCCTTGCGTTTGGCCTTCAGGGCCGCGTTGTCTGGGTGGTTCCAGAGCGTCCGCCAGAAAAAACCGTTGTCCTTGGCGATGCTTGGGATGCTTTCATCGGCGCCAACAATGTATGTTTGCATAGGCTAATCTACGTTCTGCCGCAACCAGCACACTGGAATCAGGCGTAAACCCGCCGGATTTCGCTGAGGCTGGCACATAACGCAACTTTCGGCTACCACTTTTTTTTGGTCATTCTCTTTCGAACCGCGAGCGTTTGGGGAAGCGCTCCATGAGGAATTTGCGGATGCCCTCGCCAAACGCCGGGTCGTCAAAATTAAAGAACAGTTTGCCTTCGCTTTGCCGCGCCACTTCTTCATACGCGGGCGGCTTTCCCCAGAACCCGCACCGGCTGTTTTCCACCTTCAAATCGGTCAGGTTCATCCGTTCCTGCTTGTGGGCATGGTTGAGAATGGCGGTCGGGCCGCACATCCCGTAAAAGCGGTCTTCGGTGACAAAATCCTTGAAGTCGCTGTAGGCAGCCAGGACCCGTTTTCGCGTCAGGAAGGTGGGGGTATGAGTTTCAAAATTGTAGCCGGTGTAGCCCATCCGAATCAGCAAATCGTAGGTGCGCCAGAGGCAATCCTTCCACAGCCCGCGTGCGCGAATCGCGTACGGAGACAGGATTTCCAGGTAGCGGTCTTTCCGCGCCTCCTCAATGGGAATGTCTTTGAGGAAATACAAGTCGTCGGCGAAATGAAGGTACTCGAACGACAAATCAGGGATCAAGGAGGCCAGGAAGATCAGCAAAAACATATTGGACACCGGGGTCTTCACACACAATACGCGGGACGTCACCTCATACGGAACGTGTTCGATCAGGGAGGTGTCGTCCGAAATGAACTGGGGTTTGTCGCCATAAATCCAGACTTTTCTGATGTAGGGAGCAAATTGATCAATGCTCCGCAACGAACGCCGCAACTCGAAATCGTCATTAGCCGAATGTCGAAAAATGTAAACCGCATCCATTTTTCAGAGGGTTGAGTGGTTTCGCATAATGTCTTGTCGGCTGTAAAATCTGCGGGTGATTTTGCGGTAATCCTGATTTCTTGCAAGCCCTTTCCGTGGTGGAAATTCTGGTGGCGTATTTTGACACCGTTCTTGCTCTCGCCATTTGGCACAGGCAAAAAGGGGCGGGAAGTTGGTGAGACGCGGCGCCTCACCGCGGCCCTGTCTCCATGAATGCCTTCATAAATGCAAGTCCTCGGGTTTAATTTTGGCGATGGCTGATTGGCTGTCATTGATGCCGATGGACAAATGGAAAACACCATCCTTTTCCACGCAGCCAGCCGGGAACACGACATTCTTTTTGAAGTGGATGGCCGTGTCATCGCCGCCGACTTCGCTGCCGCGCAAGATGGGGCGCCGGCTGACGGCCAGCATCTGGAAGGGTGGTTCGGGTTCCATGAGCATGGCGCCAACGTAGTACCGCCGCGCCAGCGGAGGCATTTCGTTGCGCAAAGACGAATGAAAGAATTTCAACAGCTTGCCATCATATGCCATCGGCGTGGTGCCGCCTCGGATCTCGCCGTAAGGCCAGCGCAAGGCCGGCGTCACCAGGTCGGCGGGCTCGCCAGCCGTAAATATGATTTGCCTCGGGTTTCCGCGATAAATGATATGCAGCCGGTCGCCAACAGGGAACGGAACATGGTTTTTTTCATTGGCGCCGCGCACCATGTATTGATGCTCAACCGGCGCGCTGGCGCGCCAGCGGTCGGGCGTGGACAATTCGACATACTTCACCACCGCGGACGAGAATTTAGGGAGAGCGAAGGAAACATACGACAGGCACAGTCCGCCCTGGAACTCAAACAGGCGGGGGTCTTCAAGCGCCCTTTTTTCATCCTGGATGGCAAGTTCCTGGTTGCTGGTGACACGGAACCGCTCATCAAGTTCGGCAATCGCCAGATAACCACTTCTCATTGTGCCTCGACGAAAACGATACGCCATGACAAGCTGCCCGCGAAACCGGATGAGGGATGGATTATACCCGCCGGAGAAAATTCCCCGCACAATCACGCACTCCGCCTGCTCGACCACCGGGGGCCATTGGGAGACAATTTTGTGATGGGCCAGGAAAGAGTCCAGCAGCAGCTTGTTGTAAACGATACGCGGCGGGATTATTGGCTGGTAGCTGGGGTTAGCTCTCACGGTAGATGCCTTCGATTTCGCGGGCGCCATGCATTTTGAAAACTTCCAGCAACGCCCGGCTCCAAAATGCGCCGTCGTCCATGCACATGTCGGGTAGCTCCGGCAGAATTTGCTTCCAAAGCTCCACGCGCGCGGCAAACAGGTCAGCCGCAGGAAAAAACGTATCATGCCCAGCCTGGTCGCGGTTCATGCGGTAGGCGTAACGAGGTGGGCTGGCCTGGCAGGCAGACGCCGTGGCCGGGTAATCCTTGAATTTGGTATCGCTGCGGACCAGAATCACGGTCTGGTGAGGAAGGGGCGTCTGGGTGAACATCTCTATCGCAGCGCGCAACATCGGGTAATGCGCCTGGTCATGCAAACAATTGGCGGAATCCCTATGGCAGCTTCCGGGCTGAATGGCAAACGACGTCCAGCCGTCGTCACGCAATCCGCCGTGATAAGCCAGAATGGCGGGTGACTCCTGCCGGCCCAGGCGATTGATGGCCGTGAACAATTCCATCGCCCGCCTCGAAACGTCATGATAGCGGCAGTAAAAGTGATGCTGCGGCCGCCAAGCGGTTCCATGCCAGTAATCCGGCGCGTCCTGAATCAGAGCCATCACCGGCAGCGTGGGCACCGCGGGCGCGAGGTGCAAATGCGCGGTGTCCACGCTTATGAGACAGTGGGCGGCTTCGTACAGGCCAAGCAGATCGTAGAAGCGTTCGGCGCGGACTTGGCACAGGTCCACAAACTCGAAGTTGGGACAGTTGAGCGTCAGCAGTTTCCGCAACTGGTCTTTGTTCAGGAAGGGCGACGTGACCGAATCCAGAGCCAACAGGGCGAGCTTCCTTTCGAGGGCCGCCTTGCCGCGATGATTGGCCGGCAAAAGGCTCTGCTCGCGCTCCGCATTGCGCTGGTCGAACACCAGCGGGAACTTGCCCCAGGCATTCAACGCTCCGGCAACGTTCCACGATTCGCGGTCAAACGAGGACTCAACCGCTTGCGTCCTGCCAATCTGGCTGTAGGCGTATTTGGCAATAACTTCCTTCGGCCCGTTAACTTGGGTGACGACGACCTCCTGGGAGAGCTTGCGGGCTTGCTCGACGGCTTCGGGCAACTGCCATGGCTGGCCGTCGAAAACGACCTTTTCAACGTAGCTGGCACCGTCGAGGCAATCGGCGAACTCGCGGCAAACCATCATGCCAACGCGCAAGTTCGCCTGGTGGCCAGCGTAGGCCAGAGGCAGCAAGGCCATGACCTCGCTAGTCTTGCCGAGTTGGATTATAAGGCTGTCCATGAAAAATCTTTTTCTGATGGTGCAAAGATGTAATCTCGCAATCGTCGCTTGCGCAATGCCTAAAATATGGACAAGCAGGCAGGCGATGCAAGTGGGTGAATTGGGCGACGGCTTGGACGACGCCGGGATATTGGAGGGGAGCCGGTGTCAGTGCCGGGTCAGTCTTCGGAAGTTGGCATGAAGACCGTGATGATCAGCCATTGGAAGGGCCTCTGGTCAACAGAAAACACGTTGTGCATCCGCTTTTTTTAAAAACGGTCTTTCCTGCGCTCTTCAAACAATCTTCGCGGTCCGAGGAACAGTTGGCGGGTCAAAAAATATTTTGCGAAAGATGTTGCAGTCTCTTAATATGTGAGTTATATTACACTCGCAATGTTAAATAGACATACAACATGAGTGATGAAAGAGGCGATAAAAGGGAAAAGAGCCACGGCGCGCCATGACTCAGCAGGACCGCCGCGTGAGGGCACGCGGCCTACAATCCGGCCAGCCTCTTGCCGCCACGAGCAAGAAGCAGCCGGAGGCGTCCGCCGGGGCCAAGGATAACACGCGGTCAAATACAACTTGCTCCAGAAAATTCGAGAAAATTCGAGATGAAAAATACGACTTCCACCATAAGCGAATCTTCTCTTATATCTGCCATCCGCGGCCGGCGGGGACTTTGTCCGCGTTGTCCCTCCTCGAGTGGCCGTGGCCGTGGCCGGTGTCAGTCATGTTGCAGCCGCTATTTTCGCTTATTTCCGGACCGGGCTTTGGTCCGTCAAGAAGTCCGCGCAGAGGCTCTCCACTCGAGCGGGCAGGACCGGCGGACGAACCGATTCCATGCCCCATCCGAAAAGAACCCTGGCCGCCGCCCCGCACACCCGGCCTTGGCACGACCCCATCCCGCACCGGGTCTGCAGCTTCGCGTCCCGCCAGCCGGCGAAACTTTTCATCCTGTCAAACCTTACGTCCTCGCACCGGCACACTACCGTCTCCGCCGCGGCCAGGCGCGCCACTTCCTCCCGCAACGCAAACGCCGCCCCCAGGTCGGCGCCAAACCGGCGCCAGGCCGCGCGACGGGCCATCAACCGCCGGGCGGCCTCTTCTTTTCCGCTGGCGGCCAAGCCCGCGATCTCGCCCTCTACCAGCGCGGCGTCGGCCCCGCCGATGCCGGTCAATTCGCCCGCGGCATAAACGCCGGCCACGCTGCTGGCCTGCCATGGATCGACGCGGACAAATTCATCGTCTAATTGACAGCCCAAGGCCAGCGGCAATTCGACATTGGGAACCAGCCCAAAGCCGCACGCCAGCAAATCGCATGCTTCCATCCATTGGCGTCGTCCGTCGCTCAGAGTCACGGCGCGCAATTGTTCCCCGCCTTCGGCCCCCACCGGCCAGACGCCGCAACGGAAGGGCGTTCCGCGCAACGTCCATTTCAGGCGCGCCGCCTGCGCCAGTTTCGCCGGCCAAGCCAGCAGTCCGGTGGCGAAGGAAATCAATCGCGACAACGGCGCCTGCTCATTGATGGACACGATGCTGGCGCCCATTTTCCGCAAACCGCCGCCGACGGCCAGCAAGAGCGGTCCGCTGCCCGCCAGGACGATCCGTTTGCCCGCCACCGGCCAGCCATGCTTGGCCAAGGATTGCAGGCCGCCAGGCCCGAAATTTCCGGGCAACGTCCATCCCGGAAACGGAAGAAACAATTCCCGCGCGCCCGCGGCCAGAATCAACCGTTCCCACTCAATCTGCCGGGGACCGTCCGGATGCTCGGCCAGCAAAGTGCGCCGGTCCGCCGGACCAAGAACCGTGCATTGGTCCAACAACGAGGCCTTGGCTCGGCGGAAACGTTCTACCCACCGCGCGGCTTTGGGGTTGGCTGGGTGGGCTTGCTGCCCGCGCCAGATTTGACCGCCCAGCCACGGTGTGTCGTCCACCAAAGCCGTACGGCATCCGTTTTCCGCCGCGGCGCAGGCGGCGGCCAAGCCGGCCGGACCAGCCCCCACCACCACGACTTCAAAGCGGAGCCGGGTCTCATTCATCGGTCCGCACCTCCATAGCTTCCTGGCACAAGGTCTGGCAGCTCCGGCCATGGGCCTGGCCGTTGATGGTCACGCGGCACTCCATGCATATTCCCATCCCGCATAAAGGTCCGCGCGCTTCGCCTTGAACCGAGCGCCGAAAGCGCGTCTGGCCCGCCTGCGCGACCGCGGCGGCAACAACCGTCCCTGCCGTCACGGAGACAGTTTTTCCGTTGACCCGCAGTTGGATTTGGTCAGCCATTGGCGACTGAGCCGTCTGCAAATCGCGCGGGCGCATACGGTTGGGCGGGAATCTCGGTGTTGCGGCCGAGCACCAAATCTGCCAGCAACCGGCCCGTGCCGAGGGAGGTGGTGATGCCCAATCCTTCGTGTCCGCTCGCCAGCCAGATTCGGTTGTGCGCCAGGCTTGGGCCGATCAAGGGCAGCTTGTCCGGCGTGGCCGCGCGGTGGCCGGTCCAGACACGCGTGGCGGAAAGCTTGCCCAAAGACGGCAAATATTCCATGGCCCGCGCCAGCATGCGGCTGAGAATCTCATGATCCACTTCGGCGCCCTCGGCATCGAATTGGCGTGATGATCCAATCAACATCTGGCCTGTCTGGCGTGGTTGAATGTTAAAGGCGACCGAGTCCTTGCTCACCGAATGCGCGCTTTTGAGGTAACCCAATTCCACAATCTGGTGATGCACAAACCCGGGATAGCGGTCGGTGATGACCAGATGGCCTTTGCGCTTGCGCACCGGCAAACCGGGCATCAATTCCGGCGACCACGGCCCTGTCGCGTTGACGCTGCGTCCCGCGCCAATGCGCGAGCCGTCGGCCATCTCCACCCCGCCATCCGGCAACAACGCCCGGACGGCGGCGCCGGCCCGAAATTCGGCGCCGTGCCGGAGCGCTTTGTCCATTAAAAATCTGGCCGCGCACGGCGGATAAACCACGCTGTCGTCCAGCACGCGCAGTCCGCCAGCCAGGCCCGGCCGCAAGTTCGGTTCCGCGCGGCGCAGGCCGTGGCCGTCGAGAATCTCCACGCGCGCCTTTCTCTCCGTGTAGTATTTTTCTTTGCGGCGCGCCTCGGCCATTTCCGCGTCATCGGCCGCCACCCAAAGTGTCCCGCACAGTTCGTATTCGACGTCGGCGGAAAGCTGGTCGCGCAATTGCAGCCACAACCGGCGCGAATACTCCGTCAAAGCAAACTGCGCCTCCGAATCGTCCATCGCCACGATGTGGCCCATGCCGGCCGCCGTGGTTCCGCCGCCGACAATGCCGCGGTCCAGGACCAGTGTTTTAAGTCCCGCCGCGGCGCATTCGGCCGCGCAGGCCGCCCCGACAATGCCCGCGCCCACAATAATGATGTCGAAGGATTGGCTCAAGGACGCCTCACGGTTCTGCCGCCGCCTTCATCACCCGCACGCCAAAGACCCCTCCCACCCAGGTGTTGGTGCCCTGGATTCGGAGCGTCACCTTCTGTTTCCCTTGCGTCAATGAGGCCGGCAATGGATACACTTGATCAAAGTAAACCCCGGCGTGGCTTGCCGTCAGATGCTCGGTCGCCAGCTTCTCTCCGTCCACAATGACGTCAAACTGCCGTCCGCGGTCTTCACCCCAATAGGTCAGCACAAGATTCTGCGGCTGGTCCGGCAACGTTTTTAAGTCCCAGGAAAACCAGCCGCCCTCGGCCGCATCGCGGTAGAAATGATCGCCAAAATCGCCCGCACTGCTCTTTTCCCCCTTTTGGTGGTGGTCGCGTTCGTTTTGTTCTTCGCCGGGGTTGACGGAGTCCACCGTGCGCGCCTCCTTTTGCCGCCGCAGTTCGGCCTCCGCCGCGAATTCCTTCTCCCTGCCCTGCCATTGCTCCGGCGTAAATTGGTCCCAATAGACTTCATAGTTGCGCCGAAAGATCCGGTAGAACGGCTCCAACTTCAGCGCCTCCGGCTTTGCTTCCCCAGGAACGCGAAAGACCGCTGCGGTAAAGCTCGCGGCCTCGTTGGCCACCGGCCGCAATTTTCCCAACCATGTGCCCGGCTCGCCCACGATGCCCGGATTGGGCTTCTTCACGTCGATCACCGCCCCCAGCACCAGCGGGCCGTCCAGCACCGCCGCGCGTTCCGGCTTGGCCGCAAATCCTTCCAGCCGCAGTGCAAAGGGCATCTTGATCTCAATATGGTCGCCGTCCTTCCACTCCCGCTTGATCGCCACGAAACTGCCAGGCTCTCCGCTTTCCACTTTCTCCCCGTTGACCTCTATCTCGAAACCTTTTCGCGCCCAGTGGGGATGCCGGATTCTCAGTTCCAGTTCCACGCGTTTGGCGCAGCGCAACGTCAAGCGGCATTGCTCCTCTTCCGGGAACCGGCTCTCCTGCCGCACGCGCAGGCCTTTCTCCTTCCAATCCAGTTCCGAGCCGATGAATTGGTTGACGTAGAGCTCGCTCTGGTTGTGAAAATAAATACTGTCCCCATACTTGCCATGGTTCTCCACCCCGGTACCCGTGCAACACCAAAAGTCCTGATCCGGGCTGTTGAAGTTCTTGCGCGAACCGGCGCGCAAGGGCACGTAGTAGCACATCATCCCGGTCTCTGGATTCTGCGAGGCCAGGATGTGGTTGCATAGCGCCCGCTCGTAATAGTCGGCATACTCCGGCCGCGGCCGCCAACAAAACAAATGGCGCGTCAGCTTAAGCATGTTGTAGGTGTTGCACGTTTCCGTCGTGTTAGGCCCCATCTGCCAGAGCCGATTGGTCGCCGTGAACATTTCGCCGTCGCTGTTGCCGCCGATGACGTAGCTGCGATGCTCCACCACCGTCTGCCAGAAGTTGCTGGCTCCCGCCTCCAGCTTCGGGTCCCCGGTCAATTCGTATTGACGCGCCAGCCCGACGAATTTCGGTATTTGCGTGTTGGCGTGCAACCCCGTCAACTTGTCCTCCCCCGCCTCCAGCGGATCAACGACCCGCTGATGGTTGAAGCGCAATGACATCTCCAGATACTTCCGCTCCCCGGTCAAGCCGTAGAGGTTGGCCAGCGCATCGTTCATTCCTCCCTGCTCGGTTTGCAGCATCGCCTGCATTTGCTCGTCGCTGAGGCGGGCGTTGCGCGCCACCGCCCAATCGCCAAACTTCCGCGCCATCGCCAACGCTGACTCGTCCTGACCATACACATACATGTCCTCCAACCCCGCCAGAATCTTGTGCAGCGTGTAATAAGGCGCCCACACTCGCTGTCGTTGCTCCACCCGGTCGATGAAGGTTTCGGGAAACGCGCTCAAATAACCTCCGGCCAGCTTCTCCTGGCATAAACCTAAAACCCGCGCCACCGCCTGCCCTTTCTCCAAGTATCGCTTGTCGCCGGTGGCCGCATACATCTGCGCGCAAGCGGACATGTAATGACCGACAAAGTGGCCCCGCAACTCGCAGTCCGGCGCTTCCCATCCACCCAACGGCTCGGCCTGCGTGGGCAGCCCGGCGTTGACGCGAAAGTTGCGCACCAGCCGCTCGGTGTCCAGCGAAAGCAAATACGCCCCGTCCAAATCCTGGGCGCGCCGAAACGGCCCCTCCAACAAGCGCACCTCCTCCAGCGGAAACGCCCACACCTCCAGCCGCGCCGCCGGCTCCACTTTGTCACGCGTGTAGCCCAGCGCCAAAACGTCACCCAGACAGGAACAGGATTGACCGGTGAAAGCTATAGCGAGTACAGCCGGAACCAGTCCACGCTGACGCAGAGCTATGAGGGCTGCCATACCTACTGACCGAACCTTGACGTTCATGATCGGCTTAATTTATGTTAGAACCCTTATTGACCAAAGTGTTCACCTTGTAAAGAACCGCTTGAAAAAAACTGAAATGCTAGCGGGCGGACCGGGGGAAAATGGCGCGGTACTGGGAAGGAGTCAAGTTAGTCGCGGATCTGAAGGCGCGCGTGAAGGCCGAGTGGTCGTAGAATCCGCAGTCAAGGGCAATTTCCGCCAGACCACGGTCTGTCTCGCGCAGCAAATGCGACGCGGCCGCGAGGCGGGTTTGGGTAATCAACTGATGCGGCGTCAGGCGGAAAATGCGCTTGATCAGCCGCGCGAACCGGACCGACGGCAAGCCCGCATGCCGAGCCAGCAACGAGGGCGAAACGGCGTCCGCGTAATGTGTTTCCAGGTGTTCCAACGTGGCGGCGAGCTGCGCCGGGATAATGTCCCGATCGCCGGGCGCCCGCAAATCGCGGGAGACGCCCACCACGCCAATGATATGGCCGTCGCGATCGCGCACCGGCAGCTTGGTGGTCAAACACCAACCCGAACGGCGCCGGATGTACCAATGCAGTTCCAGGCGGTCGATGATCGATTGGCCCTTGCGCAAGACCGCTTCGTCCTGCCCGGCGTAACGCTCGGCCAATTCCTGCGGAAAGATGTCCCGCACGTGGCGGCCAAGGAGTTCGCGTTTCTCGCGCAACCCGCAACGCTCGACCAAGGACTGATTGACCGCCACATAGCGCCCGGAACGATCCTTGACAAAGAAAACGATTTCGGGAACATGATCGAAAAGTTGTTCCATCACGACTAACTCTGCCAGCGGGCTGGGAAGGCTTTCTTTACCCGTGGCAGATTTAGTTAATATGTCAGATT
Organism: Verrucomicrobiales bacterium; assembly: GCA_003140095.1. Taxonomy (GTDB): domain Bacteria; phylum Verrucomicrobiota; class Verrucomicrobiia; order Limisphaerales; family Palsa-1400; genus Palsa-1400. The sequence goes on from PLIU01000275.1 coordinate 12,960, forward strand.
TCACCGCGAGACGTAAAATTAGACCAAGACGAAGGCCAGTGGCGGGCTAGACAATGAATAAAGATGATGATGATGGGCCATTCGCGACTTGGCGGAAAAACGAGCGACTAATAGAGAACCGGGGCCTTGCTCGCCAACCGCCAAGCTGGTCTGGCGCGATTGTCCCGGCCAGGTTGCCGTCACAAAATCGATATGGCTGAAATCTTGCAAGCTGATTAACATGCACACGACGCGAAGGTCGCCGCCAAATGGAGGCTTAGTCTATCCGACGGCGGCCGATCAAGCGGAAAATGCTTTTATTTTTTACATACTAACATGAGCCAGCCATTTTGGCAGGGTGTCTTCCCGGCCATCGCCACCCAACTCAAGCGCGACCAGTCCATCGACCTGGAAGCCACGGCGCGCCACGCTGAAGTTTTGATTGACTCTGGTGTGGCCGGTCTTATTTTTCTCGGCTCGCTGGGCGAAAACCAGACCATGCGGCGCGAGGAAAAACGCATGGTCATCGAGGCGATGGTCAAAGCGGTCCATGGCCGCGTGCCAGTCTTAAGCGGTGTGGCCGAAAGCAGCAGCCAGGAGGCCTGCACCTACGTGCGCGACGTGGAGAAGCTGGGCGCAAGCGGGGTCATGGTGATGCCGGCCATGTTGTATAAAGGCGAGGAACGCGAGACGCTGGCGCATTTCCGGGCCGTGGCACAGTCCAGCGGGCTGCCCATGATGATCTATAACAATCCGATCAGCTACGCCAATGACGTCACTCCGGAAATGTTCGCCCAACTGGCGGAGCAGAAGAATTTTGTCGCTTTGAAGGAAAGCTCCGGCGATGTGCGCCGCATCACCGATTTGCGCAACACGGTGGGCGACCGCTTCGCCATCTTCACCGGAGTCGATGACCTGGCGTTGGAAGCGTCCGTTCTAGGCATAGACGGATGGGTGGCCGGCAGCGGCATGGCCTTTCCCCGCGAGAATCAATATTTCTGGCAATTGACGCGTGACGGGGAATGGGAGAAGGCGCGCGCGTTCTACCGATGGTTCACGCCATTGCTGCACCTGGACACCAGCACGAAATTCGTCCAATACATTAAACTGGCCGTGCAGGAATGCGGCTTGGGGCGGGAATGGGTGCGCGCGCCCCGATTGCCCCTTGTTGGCGCCGAACGCGCGCGCATTCTCAAGATCATTCACCACGGCATGGCCACCAGACCAAGGACCGACAAGAAGAGGGGGACAGCAAAATGAACCGAATCCATGTCATTGATTCCCATACGGCCGGTGAGCCGACCCGGATCATTGTCAGCGGAGGTCCTCGCCTGCAAGGTGGGAGCGCCGCCGAAAAACTTGAGTTCCTTCGTCAGCGCCACGACTTGTTTCGTTCCGCCGTGGTCAACGAACCTCGCGGTTCGGATGTGCTGGTCGGCGGCATCCTGGTCGAACCGGCCAATAAATCGTGCGTGGTGGGGGTCATCTTTTTTAACAACGTAGGCTATCTGGGCATGTGCGGCCACGGCACCATTGGTGTGATCGCGACTCTGGCCCATCTGGGGCGCCTCAAGCCGGGCGAACACAAAATCGAGACGCCGGTGGGCATCGTCACCGCCACCCTGCACGAGGACGGTACCGTTTCGGTGGCCAACGTCCCAAGCTATCGCAAGGCCAAGGGCGTCACCGTCGAGGCCCCGGACATCGGTGTGATTACGGGCGACGTGGCATGGGGCGGGAACTGGTTCTATCTGGTGGAGAATCAAGGCAAGGCCATACAATTGTCAGACGTTGAAATGTTGACGGATTTTAGCTGGCGGGTGCGCAAGGCCATCAACGCGCAGGGCTTTCCAGAGGTGGATCACGTGGAGTTATTTGGCCCGCCACTGGGCGCCGGCGCGCATAGCCGGAACTTCGTGCTATGTCCGGGCAAAGCCTATGATCGTTCGCCCTGCGGCACGGGGACCAGCGCCAAACTGGCCTGCCTGGCGGCCGACGGCAAACTAGCCGAAGGCGAAGAGTGGATCCAGGAGAGCGTCGTGGGCAGCCGATTCACCGCCTCCTACCGGCGCCATGGCGACCAAATTATTCCGACCATTACTGGCGCCGCTTATGTCAACGCCGAAACGACCTTGCTCCTGAACGAAAGCGACCCCTTTTGCTGGGGACTCCGCCAAAACGGCCACGCCGGTTGAAACGCGAGGAAATGGCCGCCTAACGATGACACCCAAAACAACCGCCCTGATGCTGTGCTCCTCGCTGGCGCTGCTGTTCGCCACACCCAGCCAAGGGCAACATTCACAACCTTGGCCTGGCCCGATGCTGTGCCGCATCCAGGACGGACCCAACAAAGACTTGTGGATCATGACCCTCGGCCAGCCGGAAACCGGCCTGGCCGATGGCGTGTTCGACCCTCTTTCCGACCAGCTCACGCTGAAGAACGGGAGTATCAAATCTAATTATTTCCGCGACGTTCTCAAAGTCCCGTTCTATCAGCCGTTGGACAAAACACGGTTTCCGTTGCCGCCCTCCGGCTGGAGTAGCTGGTATTATTATTACAACCGGATCAATGCCGAGGAAGTCAGGCGCAACACCGATTGGATGGCGGCTAACCTCAAGGATTTCGGCGCGCAATACGTGCAAATCGACGACGGTTGGCAGGGACTCGGCGATCCTGAGAGCGGCCGCGACTGGTCGCATGCCACCCCGGACCGCTTCCCGAACGGCATGGCTAACATCGCCGCCTACATCAAGGCGGCCGGACTGAAGCCCGGACTCTGGCTGGCCCCGCATGGCCAGAGCAGCCCCAAGATCGTTCAGGAAAACCCGGACGCCTTTTTGCTGAAGACCAATGGCCAGAGCGCCTCCGATACCTGGGAAGGCCGGTTTCTGCTTGACCCGACGACGCCGCAAGCCCACCACTATTTGCGCGAACTTTTCCAACGGCTGACCGGCTGGGGTTACGATTATTTCAAAATCGATGGACAACCGATAGTGATGGAAGAGTATGGCGCCAAGAAGCAGTTCATGAAAGATCCCTCCGACAACGCCGCCGTGCTCTATCGCAACACCTTGGCCGACATCCGGCTGGCCATCGGACCCGACCGCTATCTGCTGGGCTGCTGGGGCATCCCGCTGGAAGGCGCCGGGATCATGAACGGTGCGCGCACCGGCGGGGACATCCTGCTGGGTTGGGGCGGGTTCCGGGCGACCTTGCAGGCGACACTGCGCTATTACTTCCTGCACAACATTGTCTGGTACTGCGACCCGGACGTGATAGTGGTGCGCGCACCGCTGACGCTGGAGCAGGCGCGCGCGTGGGCCAGTTTGCAAGGGTTGACCGGCCAGGCGCTCACGGACAGCGACCGCCTGACGGATCTTTCGCCCGAAAGGGAGGAATTGCTCAGACGGGTTTATCCGGCCACGGACATTCGTCCCATGGACCTGTTTCCCGCCGAGCGTGACAAGCGAATCTGGGACCTAAAAATCAAGCATCTCGGGCGCAACTATGACGTCGTGGGTGTCTTCAATTTCAACGAAAGCCAAACCGAGCGGACGCTTATATCCTGGGCGGAATTGGGTTTGCCGGCCCAGCAAGCCGTCCATGTGTTTGACTTTTGGAATGCCGAATATCTCGGCGCGTGGCGGGGCGGGCTTTCGGTGCCCGTGGTGCCGACGAGCTGCCGTGTGCTCACACTTCTGCCCTGCGCGGATCGCGTCCAATTGGTCTCGACCAGCCGGCATATCACGCAGGGCTGGGTTGATTTGATTGACACTAGCGCGAATGCCTCTGGCACTGAGCAAAGAGGAACGAGCCGAGTGGTCAAAGATGATCCTTACGAAATTCGCTTCGCCTTCCCACCCGGAAACAACTTCGCCGTCGAAACTGCGGCGGCGCGCGGTCCCTCGGGCAAGCTGCCCGTGCGCATTGCCAACCACCAGCAATGGGCCTGCATCGGCTTCAACTCCCCGAAGACTGGCGACGTGAAATGGGAAGCGACATTCGGAGCCGCGCCGTATTTTCATCTTCCGCCCTCGCCGCCGGAGCGGCTTTGGGTGGAGCGGGTCGGATTGGACGGAGTCAATCTCCATTGGCGCGAGCAATACTATATCAACGGCGGTTACGATGTGACGCTGAACGGCGTCTTGGTGGGGCACGCCTCCGAGGCGCAGTTTCCCTTGCGCGGCCTGAATCCCACCAACGCCTGCACCGCGCAAGTCAGGACCGTTTGGGAAGATGGCAAGTCGAGCGCGCGCGCCGGAGAAATCAAATTTACGGTGGCGTCCCTGCTGCCGGAAGAATTAGAATTGACTGAACTGGAACCGCAACGATCCAACCGCCGCTGGCGCGGCATGGAAGCAGACGAAGCCCCGCCCGGCGCGCCCCTGGTCATCCACGGACGCCACTATAAGGGCTTGTCTGCCTCCGCGGATTCCGAGACCAGCTACGACATCAAGGGGATGTTTTGCGCATTTTCCACCTCTGTGGGTGTGGACGGAGATGCGCGCAACGATGCCGCGCTGGAGTTCCGCATTTTGGGTGATGGCAAGGAGCTTTGGCGCAGCATTCAAATCCAAGCCGGACAAGTTCCCGTGCCGGTCCTTATCGACATCACCGGCGTGCGCATGCTTTCGTTGCAAGTGAAAGGCCCGGGCCACGGCTTGCCCCTCCAAGCCGATTGGGTCGCGCCAAAACTGGAGTTCCAGCCCTGAATCCCTACGCTGTGTCCCTGCTTTTATGAATGCCAACGCAAGCAAAGTCCTCGTGGCCGGCCAGTGGCGCGAGAGCCAAACGTCCTCGTTCTTCCAGGCGGAAAATCCGTCCACGGGCGAGTTGCTGCCGATGTCTTATCCGGTTTCGTCACGCGAGGAAGTGATGGAAGCGTTACGCGCCGGAGCGGAAGCGGCGGAGGAGTTACGCGGCGCGGAACCGGAAACGGTGGCCAAGTTTCTGGAAGCTTGCGCCGCAGGCATCGAAGAGCGCGCGGCTGAACTGGTGGAAATGGCCCATGCCGAAACGGCGCTGCCCAAGACGCCGCGCTTGAAGGACGCCGAATTGCCGCGCACAGTCGATCAATTGCGCCAAGCCGCCCGCGCCGCCCGCGATGGTTCCTGGCAACGGCCTGTTCGCGACGAGGCCGCGAAGATTTACTCCGTTTACGCCCCGCTGGGAGGACCGGTCGTGGTGATGGGACCGAATAATTTTCCATTCGCTTTCAATTCCGCGGCCGGGGGTGACTTCGCCGCCGCCATCGCCGCGCGCAATCCGGTCATCGCCAAGGCCAACACAGGGCATCCGGGGACGACGCGGCTCCTGGCCGAAATCGCGTTCGAAGCGGGGCGGAACGGCGGACTGCCGGCGTCAATCATACAATTGATCTACCGGACACCGCGGGAGACCGGCCTTGAACTGGCCGCCCACCCGTTGACCGGCGCCACGGCCTTCACCGGCAGCAAGGAAGCCGGCCTGCAATTGAAGGCGGCGGCCGACCGCGCCGGCAAGCCGATCTACTTGGAAATGTCGAGCATCAATCCGGTGGTCATGTTGGAAGGCGCCTTGCGCGAGCGGGCCGAGGCCATCGCGGGCGAGTTCTTCACCTCCTGCACGGCTGGCACCGGACAATTCTGCACCAATCCGGGCCTGATGATTTTGCCGGAGGGCGAATGGGGAGAACGCTTCACTGATGCGGCCCGGCGGAAGTTCGAGGCCGCCGCGCCCGGCGTGTTGCTGGGAAGCGGCGTGCGAGAAGGATTGATCAAAGCCGTAGGCGTATTGCGCCAGCACGGCGCGGACGTGGTCTGCGGGGGTGAACCGCTGCCGGGGCCTGCCGCGCGCTTTGCCAACACTATTTTGCGCGTTCCCGCCCAAACTTTCCTGAGCCATCCCCAGGAGCTGCAGACCGAGGCTTTCGGGCCGGTGTCGTTGTTTGTCTTTTGCCGCGATCCGCAGGAGATGGCAATGGTTGTCAAAAACATGGCCGGCAGCCTGACCGGGACCGTGTATTCGCACGCCGGGGGCGCGGATGACGCGGCTTACGCGATGATCGAACCGCCGCTACGGGCGCGCGTGGGCCGCTTGCTCAACGACAAAATGCCGACCGGCGTGGCCGTCAGCCCGGCCATGAATCATGGCGGCCCCTTCCCGGCGACCGGGCACCCCGGCTTCACCGCGGTCGGTTTGCCCGCCAGCATCCAGCGCTTCGCGGCGCTGCAATGCTATGATAACGTGCGGCCGCAGCGGCTGCCGGCTGCATTGCGGCCGCCCGCATCGGCCCATTGACGCGGTACGTCATCGAGCGGCGTCGCTCAGGATTGATGTTGAAAGGATCCATCCCGAGGATAACATCATTCGCATGGCATGAGCCGGAGGACTATCATTCGGGTCGCGATTCTGGCGCTTTCAGCTATTGCGTTGCTGATGGTCGTCAGCCGTCTGAACAAGGAACCAGTTTACCAGGGCATGCCGTTGAGTTATTGGCTGCCGCAGCTCGACAAAACGGTGGACAAGCCCGCTGTGGCGATTGGGGGCGGGAACCCTTTTATGGCTAGGACTCAACCCGATTACGCTGCGCGGCAAACCGCCCGCGCGGCGATCAAGGCAATGGACACAAACGCGATGCCCTATTTGCTGCGAATGTTGCGGCGCGAAGATGGGCCCATGCGGAATCACCTTGTTTCCTGGCTGGACGGACACAAATGGTTTAAATCCAAAGTAAAACTTGGGCCCTCGGCGGAAGTAAGCAAGAGTCGTGCTCTCGAAGCTATTACCTGTCTCGGCGCGGCAGGCCAACCAGCCCTGTCAGATATTCTGCCCCTGATGACGAATCAAAGCCGTGCTGTCAAGATAAGGGCATTCCATGCCTTGGCGTCCATCAGTCCCGCAACTGCGGCGGTGAAGCCCTTCCTTCCCGCCCTGATGCAAGCGTTGGGAGATCAGGAATGGACGATGCGGTTGGCTGCCCTAAACGCATTGGCCGCGCTACAGCCGCCACCGCCGGAAGCCACATCGGTCTTTATCCGGCTTTTGAAGGATGCCAACGGAATGGTCAGTGACGCAGCCATGAATTACCTGGTGTTGCAAACCAACACTGCGGTCATACCGGTGCTGGATAAAGATTTGCACGAGAAGGACAGCTATGCCGTCACCAAGGCCATTTCTCGCATCGCAGTTTTTGGCGCTGCCGCCGGCGGGTCCGAGCCGCGGCTAAGACAATTGCTCAACGATCCAATTTTCACCGTTCGCGAGGCCGCCACCAACGCGCTGGCCGCGATGACAGGCCAATCGATGTCCCGATCCGCTCCGGCAGAAAACGCCGACATCACTTTTAATTTCCCAGGAATGCCGGTGGAATACCTTCTCAGCCAGTATGAGGCCATGACGGGGAAAAAAGTGGCTATGGCGGCGAGGCCAAAGAGCGGTCAAATGGTGAGCTTCATAACGGTGCGCCCGTTGACCAAGAGCGAAGCGTTGACGTTGTTCGAGGAAGTGTTGAAGGAACAAGCGGGATTGATCATTGTTCACGGGAAGGACGGCTCACTGACGGCGGTCGCGAAGCCGCAATAGATCCGGCTGTTCGTCTGCACGGGTTCGATACTTGCAATGTGGATTCTGAGTCATCACACTACTGGCTATCCACCAGAAAACGGCAGCGGTGCGGGCCTGGTTGGAGTTCAACCGTGGTGTGCCAAATTCCCTCCGGGCCTTTTTGCAGGTTGACAGGTTTTTGCCGCCAATGCGTGAAATCGCCCACCAACTGCACGCTTATCGCAGTGGGCGCTGTGAAGGAGAACGTCTGAATTCGCCCGTTCCCGTTCTCAGAGGAGTAAGCAGTCCGGTCATGCAGGAAATCATTCGTCCAGTTTGATGTGGCCCCCACGGGTTGGCCCGGCGTACGAGGCGACTTGAGGTCACGGGCTCGCAAGCGCACGCCCTTCCCGAATTCAACTCAACGTGAGCGAAGAATTGCGACCCGCGCCATGCAGATGGAACATAATGGTTCCCCGCTTGTAATCAAATACTTGTGGGGTGAACACCCCATAGAGGCTGGCAGGGGTATGCGGTTATGGTGCTGCATTGTGAATACATAACAAATATTACCAATAATGAAAGCAATCCAACTCATACGCAGTCTCTTCACCTTTACCGCCGTCATCGGGTTTATCACGGGCTGTGCCTCGGATAACTACAAAAAAAGCGCCAACACGGCGGCGGAACTAAGCCAGTCCTCCGCCATGATCACGAAAGGCACTACACTCATCGATGAAAGCCTGGCGGATTTGAACGACTTGGTTTCCAATCCCTATCCGGATCTGCGCCAACAGTATAAGAGGTTCGATAATGCCGTGACCGAACTGAGCGAATCGGTCAAGGATCTCGCCAGCAAAGCCGAGGAAATGAAATCCCGAGGCGCAGATTACTTTGCGAAATGGGACAAAGAATCGGCCCAGATTCAGAACGAGGACATCCGCAGCCGCAGTGAAATCCGCCGGAACGAAGTCGCGGCGCGGTTCAACCGCATGAGCGAGCAATACGACGAAGCCAGAACCGCCTTTCGGCCGTTCATGTCTGATCTGCGCGATGTGCAGAAGTTTCTTTCGACCGACCTGACCGCCGGTGGTCTGGCCGCGATCAAGGATACTGCGGCGAAGGCGAGCCAGGACGCGGTGCCGGTCAAGGAATCCTTAGTCAGGTTGTCCGACGATTTCAAGAGCCTGGGTCTTTCGATGTCGCCAACCACGGCAGCCAGATAACTGAGCCGAATGTCTCCATGATGATAGGTTGATAGAGAGAACGAAGGCAACGAAGGGAAACGAAGGGAAACGAAGATTCTGCCGCCACTGTGTTTGGAATGAAGGCAAAGAAATACCGGGCACCGAAGGAGGCTTATGGCAGGATAGCGAATTCGAGTGCTCGCAGAGCTACATTCAACTCTGGATGGTCGCGGTGCAGGCAATAGAATACCCCTTTGATGGCAACACAGAGTCTTCGCAGTGGAAGCAGGTCGAACTCAGCCTTTGGCAACGGTGCGCTGAGCTTACCAGGTGTTTTCTTCGGCATGGATTTTGGCGTGGGCCAGGACCTTTTCCGTACCGCCATTGCGCAGCAAGTCTAATGGCCGAAGACCGGCCAATTGTGCGCTTTCCGAGAAAATAGCGCATAATGCGCCAATCGTCCTCGCTTTGAAATATCGCCAGCCTTCACTATTCACCATTCATCATTCACGCTTCACCCTTCCGTCTGTTCCGCCTTGACGAAAAGAACTGGCGCGCCGCCCTATAATGTGTGACTGTAAGGGGTGTGAGAGATGATGTTCTTTGACAACTTTGGAACGATGGATGTCCGCTGAACCGGCGAGCCTCGTCTTGTCATAACACGCAAAGCCGCCGAAACACGTTGGAGCCTGTCGCCGACCGCCGGGCTGCCTGCGAAGTTCCGTGTTTGATGTTCGACCTCCGTTATCGTTAACGGGGCAAACCACGAACGGGCCAATCAAACCAAATCAAACCTGGTCAAATTGGGTCAAACCCAGTCAATCCGGATCAAACCGAATCAAACCTGTGAGGGGGAAGCATCTATGGCACACGGGGTTGCATGGGAGAGGAATGGGGGAATCAAGGCTAAAGGAGGAGGCAACTCGGCGACGTCACAGCCGCTCAGTCAAAACCGGTCAAACCGAATCATACCAAATCAAACCAAATCAAACCTGTGAGAGGGAAGTACCTATGCCACATGGATTTGCACGGGAGCGGAATGGGGGGCAAATCAAGGCTAAAGGCTGAAGGATGAGGCAGCTAGGTAACGTCACACCGCTCAGTCAAACCCGGTCAAACCGAATCAAACCAAATCAAACCTGTGAGAGGGAAGTACCTAAGGCACACTGTGTTGCACGGGAGCGGAATGGGGCAAACCAAGGCTAAAGGCGGAACGATGCAGCAGCTAGGCGACGTCACAGCCGCGCAGTCAAACCCGGTCCTGTCTCCTAATGCGTACCGGCACGAAGGACGGCGTCATCGCGCTGAGATTACAAACGGGGGCGGGTTTTGGAACGGCTCTTTCATTGTTAATGGCCGCCGCGCGTGGTATTAAGCAGGCATGACATCAGTTTTCTTTGGATGCGTCGCGGGCTTTGTGGCCTGGTTCCTGGTTCGCTATCTGGCGGCCGGTCTATTTACGGTCAACCAGAACGAGCGCGCTGTCAAAACTAGTTTTGGACGCGCGGAACGCGTGGGCAACGCCACGACGCTGGAGGACCCGATTGCGGCGTCGTTGGGCGCGGAGGAAAGGGAGCGTTATGTTTATCCGCAGGTGCGCGTGATTCCTCCGGGCGGACCTTATTTCAAATGGCCTTGGGAGAGAGTGCATAAGGTTTCTGTCGCGACGCAGACGATCAACATGGCGGCGGACCAGGAAGATCCCACGGCTAATTACAACGGCACGATCCTGGAGGCGGTCACGAAGGACCAGCTTAATACCGGATTGAAGGGGCAGATTCGCTGGCGCGCTTCGGAGCGGAACCTTTACGCATACTTGTTCGGGGTGAAGCATCCCATTACCCACGTGATGGGTTACTTTATTTCGGTGCTGCGCGAGCGGATCGCCAATTTTGAAGCGCCGCCAGCCCCTCCAGTGGCGGATGAAGCCGCGCCGCACCTGGGTTTGGCCACGGCGGCGATCGGCATATCCATCAATGACCTGCGCAAGAATCTGCGCGACATCAACGATCACATGGCGCGCGAATGCGCGCAGTCGGATGCGCGTTACGGCGTGGTGCTGGATGCCTCGCTCATCACCGGCATTGACCCGCCGGCGGAAGTGGAGTCGGCGCTGGCGGCCATTAACACGGCCTATAATCAGGTTTCCTCGGACATCAGCCTGGCGCAGGCGGGCGCCGACCAAAAGATCGTGCAGTCCAAACGAGCCGTCGAAATTGAGACCCTGCGAGCGGAAGCGGAGACGCAACCGCTGGTGGCGCTGGCGGAGCAATTGCGCGATTTGAAGAAGAGCGGCGCGGGGGCGCTGGAGGCTTATATCCGCAACGTGCGGCTGAAACTGTTCAACGAAGCCAAGTCGGTCATCCTGGAGATGAACCATGACTAGTCTGGCGCATTTCTTCATCGGGGCGGTGGCGACGTTCATCGGCCTGTTCATCCTGGTGCCGGCTTTCTTTGGACTGGTCCGGTTGCTGGGGTTCTACGCCATTGTCGAGGAACGGCAGTGCAAGGTGTATGTCCTGTTCGGCAAGGTATTGGCGGTGTTGGACGAGCCGGGGCTGCATCTGCTGATTCTCAAGCTCGGGCTCAAGGCGCCGCTGGCCAATCTCCTGGGCAAATGCCACGTGCTGGATTTGCGGCTGGACCAGGAATACCTGCGCAGCACGCCGGTCAATTCCGAGGAAGGAGCGCCCATCGGCATCGGCGTCTGGTACGAAATGGCCATCAGCGACCCGGTGGCTTACTTGTTTAAGAACGCCGACCCGCGCGGCTCGCTGGCAGCCAACGTGGGCAACTCCACTGTGCGCTGTTTGAGCAACCTGAAGCTGGCGGACATGATGGAAAACCGGCATCCCATGAGCCAGACGGTGCGGGCGGAGGTTTCGCCGCAATCGCAGGAGTGGGGCTACAGCCTTGGTTCGGTTTATATCCGCAAGGTGCATTTTCGCGACGCGGAGATGATCAAACAGATTGAGGAAAAGGTCGTCAACCGGTTGCGGCAGGTCACCAGCGCGATCAAGCAGGACGGCGCCAACCAGGTGAGCATCATCACCAGCACGGCCGAGCGACAGGCGGCGGTGGAGTTTGCCAAGGCGGCGGCGATGCGGCCGCAGATCGTCGGGTCGGCTTTGCAGAAGATCTCGGAGGACCGGGACATCTCCCGCGCTTTGTTTGAAACTCTGGAAACGCAGAACATCATCGAAGGGCAGGCCGCCATCACCTTGATTCCCAAGAACGGCGCGCTGCTGGGCCAGCTTGTGGCCGCGAGTCAAAGCCGCAAGACGGAGGCCCCAGCCAAATAAGGACGAGTGGACGCGCCGGGGCCAAAAAAATAGTTTGGACACCGGCCGGCAAATGTGATAACCATGTAAACCGTTTAACAAAGAATGGCTTCCGCAACGGCTTTGACCCCGCTGGCGGAACAAATGAAATGAAAATAGAAATGAAATTGATACGAAATATTTTTCTTGTCACAGCGTTGCTGGCTCTCAACGCCTCGGCTCAAATTGCTCCACCACCGGGCCCCGGGCCGCGAGTTGCCCCCAATTTGGCACCCGGCCAAGCTACGACGCCCAGAATGCCTCCTGGTTTGATGCATCCGCAGCAGCCCACCACGCCGGCGGTCATGCCCGATAAAGACAAGCTCAGCTATGCCATCGGCTTCAATATCGCCAGCAGCATCAAAAAGGATGAGTTGGACGTGGACGTGGACACTATAGCCACAGCCATGAAAGATGTCCTGGCTGGCCGGCCCACGCGCGTGAACGAAAAGGACGTCAAAGAAATCATGACCCAATTCCAGCAGGCCATGCGCGCCAAAGTGTCGGCCGAACGCGAGAAGCAATTGACCGAAAACAAGGTCAAAGGCGAGGAGTTCCTTGCGCAAAACGCCAAAGTCGCGGGCGTCACGACCCTGACCAACGGCATCCAATATAAAGTCCTCAAAGAAGGCACCGGCGATATGCCCAAGCCCACCGATTCCGTCATCGTCAGTTACAAAGGAAGCATGATCGACGGAAAGGTATTCGATC
>PLIU01000083.1 GCA_003140095.1 Verrucomicrobiales bacterium
CCACAGATTTTGCTGAGGAGGCGAATTTCGGTTGCTGGGCAAGCGCCCAGACCGCGAATTAAGCCGACAGTTCGGGCGTAGTGTCCAAGCCATTGTCACCAAGCGGAGTCTGCTGGGCATTTCACGGTTTATCACCGACGGAAGCCCGCGCCCTTGGACTCGCAAGGAGGATGTCCTGCTGGGCACCAATCTGGACAACGAAATCGCCCGGTGCCTCAAGCGCACTGCCGTATCTCTCACAAAACGCCGCCGGGCATTGAGGATTCCCCATTTCTGGGACCGACCGTGGACCGCCAAGGAGGACAGATTGCTCGGCACCAGCACCGACCGTCAACTTGCCCACGAGCTAGGCCGCAGCACCAGACAGGTCCGGGAGCGCCGCCGAAAACTCGGCATACTGCCGTGGATTTACACCGGCAAGCACTGGACCACACAAGAAGAGCGGATGCTTGGGAGTGAATGCGATTACGCAATCGCCAAACGCCTTGGCCGGTCGCTGACTGCGGTTAGAGCCAAGCGCGAGGTGCTCGGCATACCACCCTTCGTCGTGCGCTACCGAAAGTGGACCGAGCAAGAGGTGAGTCTCATCGGCAAAAAGCCCGACGCCGAAGTGGCCCGGCTCCTTGGACGCTCGCTGGAAGCTGTCCACTTGCAAAGACGCTTGCGCAAAATCAAAGGCGTCGATGATTTTTTGGCGGCGCGGCCTTGGAGCAAGCAGGAGGAAAAGTTGCTGGGCAAAATGACGGATGAACAAGTGGGGCGATTGATTGGGCGCGAACCGTCCGCCGTGCGGACCCGCCGACAACGAAAGGGTCTGACTCCATTTCTTTTTCTACGTTGGCCTTGGACCAAGGCAGAGGAAACGTTTCTGGGCAGCGACAGCGATGCCGCCATTGGCCGACGCTTGGGGCGGGATAAGGCAACTGTGGGTGATCGGCGTCGCCAACTTGGCATCCCGCCAAAGCTCCGCGCATGGACTCGCGACGAAACCAAACTGATCGGAACCATGCCGGACCGTGAATTGGCGAAATATCTCGGCCGCACTCTATTTTCGGTTCAAAACCGGCGACTCAAATCGGGCATTTCACCGGCTGCTAATCCGAAATATCGACCTTGGCAAAAGAACGAACTACGGTTGCTTGGAACAATGCCCGATGCCGATGTTGCACAACAAGTTGGCCGGGCCTGCGAAGCGGTGCGGGACAAGCGGAATCAACTCAAACTTCCCTGCAAGCACGCTCGGCGCGTCTGATGAAAGCCATCGGCAAAGCAATCTACGCTTTAGGCTTTGCCACAATGTAAAGGTCATCGACGCCGTCAACCCACCAGCGATTGGTTACAGCGGCGAGCGGACCCGGAAGACCCCGCCTGAGCCGCCCAGATCATGGTTCAAGGAAGTCCTGACCGGCCTGCTCAACCCGCACCCGTGGTTTTTCTGATTGACCGTAGGCGCGGCGATCTGAAGCTCATGAACCGCGCCCGTCGTCCGCCCTCAGTAATTGAACAGATCGCGCAGCGAGTAGTTCTGTCCCGTAGCACGGTTCAGCGACGCGAGGACTATCGACTGCGTGTTCAGGGTCAGCCGCCTGCCCTTGCAGGCACGGGACACCATCTTGTGCGTCATCTCCACGGATGAGATCGCCACGAGGTCATGCGGTTTGAGGTTGTGCTTCCGCATGATCTGCGCAATCGGTTGCTCGCCCAAGTTGCGTTCAGTTTCCGGGTTCATGGTCGATATGTCGGCGCGTTTGATTCTGGCAGGGTCATCCTGATTCCAACAACTTTAACTGGCTAACCGGCTTATCGCATCCACAATCCAGATCATTCCTTCCGTATCCTGTCCGCAGTACCGCTCAAGCTGCACCCGCACCTTGCGGCGCTCATCCTTCGCCACGTCGCCGAAGTGAACCCGCAGGCACCCAAAATTTTCGGCAGGCTGCCTGTCGTGCCTAAGTTTGCACATGAGAATTAGTTCCGTCGGTGCCCGGTTCAATCTCCGGGGTTTACAACGCGCCCCATAAACAGGAGCGAGCCAGTCGTCGTACAGGCCGTTCTTTGCGCGGCGCAGCACCATGTCGCTGCCGCAGCGCGGACATTTGGGACGCGCCGGAGTTTCGACTGCGATTACCGGATGCAGTGCTGGCGCGGCAACCGCCTTGGACTTGGACGGCTCCAAAGATTGTTTAAGTGACTGTTGAAACTGGCGAAGCATCTCCGCAAGTTGAGCGCCGTCTACAAGTTCGAGTGGTTTGCCTTAATCGAACGGGGGTGCTTTCCTCCAATTCGTCGTTAGCCTCGCGCCAATCGCCGAGTTCGAGCCAGCCGGTGGCGGCAGACAGGTGAAAATTGTCCGGTGGTTTTAACGATTTCACAGGACGATTACCAAAACGTCATGGTCACTTTCCAAGTGGGGTTTTCGTCGTTGCAAGACGCGCCCAAAATCATGGGCTAGGTCTGCCCTGATCGTTGAATGGTATAAAGTTCTATTTTTCACGGACTAACGCAGCACAAGATCAACGGTGTCGAACCCAGTCCAACCCGTCTCAAAATCCGTCCACCCAATCCCGCACCCGAACGCCCAACGCCCTTTCGATTTACAGCATAGTACGATCTGCTTGCACGCGCCGATATTTAAAGGCTATCCATAGCCACACGCAGCCGATTGGACTGGCAAATATGAGAAAAATCGGCCATAGATTGCTTCCCTTTAATAAGGCTTCGATGGAGACTACAAAAATTGGAATCATAAACAGCACGGGCACGGCGGCGAATATTCTCCGTCCGCCACGCAGTTTTCTTAACGCTAGAACTTGGAAAACAAGGTAAGCCACAACAGGTGCCATGATATTCATAATCAGAACGGATAGAATGCAAACGACCCAGAGAAACTTTTTGCTGAATTTCTGTTGAACACTCATTTGGTGACTTTACCACGGTGATTAAAAGAACCTTGCATTGAAAATACGGTCCCTCCCATTGTTTTAATCAATGCGGCATCATTTCCAGTTGGCGTAATCGCTGCTGACCATCAGGATGTTCACGCGGGCGAACCCGCCGTTGTAAACGAATCCAGCCTCGAACAGCGGCTGCCTTTGCTTGACGGCCTCCAGAGATTTCTGGAGCGCCTGCTGAAATCGGTCACGTCCGCGCTGACCTCGATGCCGCCGGGTAGAGTGATTTGGCCAGAGCGCCGACTTCGTGGCCTTGGTCGAAGATGGCCTGCTGCGCGGCTTCTGGTTCAGGAATCTGGTCCTTGGCGTTGTAAGCGTACCAGAGCAGCTTCTTGCACTGGCTGCCCCAAAGGAATTTGGACTTGGAAATGTACGGCCGCTCCGCCGAGGCGGTGGTGGTCAGAGCGGTGCGGCGCATGACGGATTGAATGCCATGTTTGCGATTTCAGTTCAAGACGATGAGCGCACCGCATTCACATTTTCATGACTCAGCATGACGAAAATGCTTCGGAAATCTTCGCGAGTCTTCGCTCTTGCCACATGGCATTATGTGGCGTAAGCTCTTGAAACATTATGAATTACGCTGTTTCCGACAAGGAAACGGCTGGTAGTCTGGGGCGGCTTCGAATCCCTTCGCTCGCTCCATTTGCAATTTCCCATGACGGCTTTTAATTCTTTTTCAATACCGTGATTTGCCCCTGATTCTCCATCACTTTTAGCACCTTGATTTGCCCCTGATACTCCACGGTCACCTTGTCACGCGCGATTTTTAGCACGCGCATGCCATGCACAGTATCGCCCTCCTCGCAAATCTTGCCATCGAGCACGACGGACGAATGGGAAGCTGAATAAAGGATGCCTTGCAGCTTCGGCTCATCACCTGGTTTTTGAGGCGGTGGGGCGGACTGTTGAATCGGCACGGCGGCAACAGGTGCAGCGAGTTTAACCGGTGCGCCCGCAGCAGTCGCAGCGGGTTTGGCCGGGGCGGGGAGTCCGGCTGCCTTTCGGCATTGATTGACCGCGTCAATCATGGCGCTGGCGCCGCCGGGCTCGTATCCCCGTTGCTCCCACAGGACTGTCCCGTCCGGTTTGATGATCAACACGGTGGGAAAACCCTTCACCGCATACTTCTTTTTCAAGGCACGATTGGCTTTCTGCAAGTCGTCGGACTGCGATTGGTGCATGGGAAAATCGACTTGCAACAGCACCAAATTGCTACTGGCATAGTCGATGAATTGCGGCTTGGAAAAAGTTTCCTCTTCGAGTTTCATGCACCAGCCACACCAATCCGAGCCGGTGAAATCAAGCAGCAGCAATTCCTTTTCCTTCCTGGCTTGATCGGCCGCCTCCGGGAGGTTGGTCCGCCAGCCTGGTTCGCCGGCAAACGCCCTCGCAGCCATCGAAAGAGTGAGCAGCATAAATGTAATCTTTTTCATAAAACTGTGTTTCAGGCGTCTCATCTTTATCGGCAGAAGACACCAAGAGTTAAAGCTGCGCTCACGGCAACCAGCAAGCTCACGCTCAACCATGTGCGGACTCTGGCGCGCACCTTTGCCGTGTTTGCCGACCTGTTCCTGTGGTGAAAGTGCCGGCCTTGCATCCTTTTTTTGTTTCAACATGCGAGCCGGCGGTTGTATGGTCAGGGCAGACATGTTGACTATGATTAACTTGCGACCTCCGGATTCGGGCCAGGGCTGGTTTCGATACACGAAACAGCCGTTGTACAATAAAAATTGACCCATTGCTCATCCAAATATGAAAATCCTCCACGCTCTATTTTTCGTGTTCCTCGCGGTGGCTGCCACTGCGGCGGACAGTCCATACAATGAGACTGCCGATGCCAAACTCGAAATCAAACAGGCATTGACGCAGGCCTCCGCGGCCAAGACTCCGGTCATCGTTGTGTTCGGCGCCAATTGGTGCGGAGATTGCAAAATGTTGGACGCGGCCATGAAGAATGGGGCCAGCGCGCCACTCTTGTCGCGGGACTTCAAGATTGTCAAAGTCAACGTGGGTCATTTCGACAAGAACCTTGATGTCGCCAAGTCGTATGGGCTGCCGCTGGAAAAGGGTATCCCGGCCGTGGTGATCATCTCCATCAAGAACGAGGTGCTGTATGCCACACGGGAAGGAGAACTGGCCGACGCGCGAAAAATGGGGGACACCGGAATTTACGACTTCTTTAAACGGGTGACGGCCTCGATTGGGGCAAAGGAGTGAGAAAACATGTCAAATAGAAATGGAGTTAACTAACGCCGGGACAAGGCTTATTGCACAGCGGACCAAGTGGGCGGGCTCGAAGTTCTGACAGGGGTAAGCAGGCGAGCTTGCTTGAGGAGTCGGCAGAAATCCTTCTTGCTTGTGACGTGTTTGGGGCCTTCCTCACTGGCGGGGCTGGACAAGGATTTGTATTCCACTTCGAGCCGTTCCAGCCGCACGATGCGGATGTATTCCTTGCCTTGCTTCCAGAGCTGGCCTTGACGCAATTTCATTCGAAGACCATACAAGTCGGGTTGATCGAACACGATCTTTCTTTGAGCGTGCAATCACGTGTCTTCATGCCATACTGCCGCCTATGCCATTTCGCGCATTCGGACTTGATCCAAGAATACTGAAAGCCGTCCAGGAAGCCGGCTACACTGAACCAACGCCCATTCAGGCGGCGGCCATTCCGCAAATCCTTGCGGGCCACGATCTCATCGGCATCGCGCAAACCGGCACAGGAAAGACGGCGGCGTTCACGCTGCCCATGCTCACGAAGCTCGCGGCGCAGCCTGCGGGTTCGCGGCGCGGCACGCAAGTGCTGGTGGTCGCTCCGACGCGGGAGCTTGCCTTGCAGATTGATGAAAACCTCCGGATCTATGCCAGGCATCTGCCAATTACGTCCGCCACGGTTTTTGGCGGCGTAGGGGAACATCCGCAGATTCGCGCGCTGCGTTCCGGCACGGAGGTGATCATCGCGTGTCCTGGGCGGTTGCTGGATTTAATGAGCCGCCGCAACGGCGATTTCTCCGGCTTGCAATTTCTGGTGCTCGACGAGGCCGACCGCATGCTCGACATGGGGTTTCTTCCATCCATCCGCCAGATCGTCCGCCAGTTGCCGTCGCGTCGGCAGACGTTGCTGTTCTCGGCGACGTTCTCAAAAGAGATCGAAGCCCTCACCCACGAATTTCAACGCGCCCCCAAGCTGGTGCAAATTGGCCGCCGCTCTAATCCTGCCGAGACGGTCACGCAAATGGTCTATGAAGTGCCCAAACATTTGAAGCCGGCGTTGCTCTTGCATCTGTTGCGCGATCCGCAAATGGACATGGTGCTGGTCTTCTCTCGGATGAAGCACGGGGCCGATCGCATTGCCCGCCATCTGGAGCAAACGGGCATTCGCACCGCGACGCTGCACTCCAATCGCTCGCAGAATCAGCGGCTCACGGCGTTGAAGGATTTTAAATCCGGCGCCGTGCGGGTGTTGGTGGCGACGGACATCGCAGCACGAGGCATTGACGTGGACGGAATTTCTCACGTCGTGAACTACGATTTCCCGAGGCATGCCGAAGATTACGTCCACCGCATCGGACGCACGGGGCGCGCTCATGCCGTAGGAGATGCCATCAGTTTTGTCACAGCCGAGGACCACGCTGAATTGCGCCTGCTGGAGCGTTTCATCGGACGCGGCATCGTGCGCAAACGTGCGGAAGGATTTGATTACGGCGCAGCCGGACCGGCCCCAAGCGAAAGCAGCGACGGTAGCCGAAGGCAACAACGGTCCCAGAGTCATTTCCCGGCCCAGCGGCCCGCGCGACCGGGCGGAAGGCCGGCGCATGGCGGTCACGGTGGTTCGCGCCAGAAGGAAGAGCGGCATGGACAACGCCAACATTTCGGTCGTCGTTGAGCGCCAATGCCGGTTTTGGATGCAACGAAAGAGTGACTCCTGAAATTGTCCTGCACGTTCCGCTGAATTCATACCGGCCCCAGACACATCGCCTGCACAAATCCGGCTACTGGCTCCAGTCGATAGCCGATTGCCGAAGAGGAAATCTGGGGGTCAAAATGCGTGTGGGTGGGAGCGACTCAACCTAATCGCTTGCGACGGACGCGGCAAACAGGCACGATTTTGCGCCACAGATGGAATCCATACCGCCCCACATCGACGAACCCAAGCCGATCAGCCGCTGGCGTTGGTGGATTCATCTCGTCCTCATCACCTCTTATATTTTCGTCGTGGCCGTCATTGGATTGGCACGCAACAAGTCGCATCAGCCCGCGCTTACCCGCACCGCGAGCGGCCTTCTCTTCATTTGCACGATGGAGTTGCTCTCCTTCGGATTTGTCTTTGGCATGGCGTGGCTGGCGTCCCGCGCTTCCCTCGATGATTTGCTCCTGCGGTGGCGCGCGCATGTCATGCCGGTGTTGCTCGGCGCGGCGTATTCGGTTGGCCTGCGCATTGCGCTGGGTATGGTGACCGCGCTGGTCGCGGTAGTCCTGTTGGCAACTCATTTGATGACGATGGACTCGCTGCAGGATTTTTTCGTGAAGAACCGGCCCGGGATTGAAAATGCGGTTGACATCGCGTCGTTGCGGGACAATCCGGCCTACTTCTGGCTGACGCTCACGTTGGTCAGCTTTGCGGTGGCTGGTTTGCGCGAAGAACTTTGGCGCTCTTCCTTTCTGGCGGGCATGAGAGCGCTTTGGCCGCGCCAATTCGGTTCCACCGTTGGCCAGGTCTGTGCCGTATTTATCGCGGCGATCATTTTCGGGTTTGCCCATCTGTCCATGGGCATTTTGGCGGCGTTGATGGGTGGCGTGCTTGGGCTGATCCTGGGGCTGATCATGGTGTTTCATCGTTCCATTTGGCCGGCGGTGTTCGCGCACGGGTTTTTCGACGCCACGAGTATGGCGCTCATTCCGTGGGCGATGGAACTGATGAAACATTTGCCCAAGCATTGACGACTTAGTCTCTCGTGTTCACATTAAGTCCACGGGATCGATATCGATTATCATGTTGACACCCTCGGGCAGGTTCAAAGCGCCGGACAATTCAGCCAGGATGGGGCTGAGTCTGGTAATGTGACGAGTGCGCAATAAAATCTGGTAACGATACTTTGTCTCGGCGCGCGCCAAAGGCGCCGGGGCCGGGCCGGAGATGATCAAGTCCTCCACGCCGGAGGCTCGCTTCTCGATTTCCTGCCGGACGTGCGCGGCGGACAGTTTGACTTTCTCCTCGTTGCGGCCTTTGAGGAGCAGCAACGCTATCCGGCTGACGGGCGGATACTTGAGTTGCTGGCGGAATTCGATTTCCTGCTCGTAGAAGCCGTTGAAATCGTGCCGCCGCGCGTATTGGATGGCGGGATGAAACGGGGTGAAGGCCTGCACGAAGACTTCGCCCTCCACATCGCCCCGGCCGGCGCGGCCGGCCACTTGCGTCAACAATTGAAACGTGCGCTCGCCGGCGCGGAAATCGGGCACATGCAAGCCCAGGTCCGCGTAAATGATCCCCACCAACGTGACGTTCGGAAAGTGCAGGCCCTTGGCGATCATTTGCGTGCCGACCAGGATGTCGGTTTTGCCCGTCCGAAAATCGCCCAGGATACGCCGGTAATCTTCTTTGCGCTTGAGGGCGTCGGAGTCCATCCGTTGCACGCGGGCGCGCGGGAATAACTTGGCCAGGGTGGCTTCGACTTTTTCGGTGCCCATGCCGGCGAAGCGGATGGCCGGGTTGCGGCATTTGGGATCCGGGCAGACTGCAGGGGCGGGAACGTCGTGGGCGCAAATATGGCAGCGCAGGCGGCCGGCCTGCCGATGATAAGTCAGCGCCAGACTGCAATTGGGACATTGCGCCACGAAACCGCACAAGGGACATTGCAGCGAAGTGGCGAAACCGCGCCGATTCAAAAACAGCAGCGTCTGCTCCCGGCGCTCCAAGCGTTGGTGGATCGCCTCCTTGAGTTGCGGCGAAAACATCGGCGCGCCCTTCTCCTGGCGGGCGGCCTGGCGCATATCTACCACGCGGACCACGGGCATTTTTTTCTCGTCGGCGCGGGTGGGCATTTCCAACAGGCGGTATTTGCCCTTGCGCGCGTTGAAATAGCTCTCCATCGAGGGCGTGGCGGAGCCTAGGACGACCACGGCGCCTTCCATCCGTCCGCGGACGACGGCGACGTCGCGCGCGTGATAGCGCGGGGCTTCCCCCTGTTTGTAGGAATGCTCGTGTTCCTCGTCCACGATGATCAATCCCAGCGGGTCCACGGGCGCGAAGACGGCGGAACGGGCGCCGATGACAATGCGGGCGCGGCCCTGGCGAATCTTGTGCCATTCATCGTGCCGTTCGCCCTCCGACAAATGGCTGTGCAAGACGGCCACCAGCGTCCGGGCCGCGCCGGTGCTGAAGCGGGCCTTGAAACGCTCAACGGTTTGGGGTGTCAACGAAATCTCCGGCACCAGGACGATGGCGCCATGGCCCCGCTGCAAGGCGTGGGCAATGGCTTGCAGATACACCTCCGTCTTGCCGCTGCCCGTGACGCCGTGCAGGAGGAAAACCGGCTTGGGCTGGCCCGCGCTGCCGTCTGCCTCGACCGCGCCGGTAATGGCCGCGACGGCTGGTTGTTGCTCGGCGTTCAAGGCCAGCGACTGGGTCGGCAGAATGATGTCGCGCGCGTAGGGGTCGCGCTCGGAGATTTGCGGCGCGAGGTGGAGCAAGCCCTTGTCTTCCAGGCGGCGCAAAGTTTGGGCGGTGGTCCTGGCTTGCCGCAATAAATCCTGCAATGGCCATTCCTTCGCCGCGCGGGCCAGGTCGAGGATTTCCCGCTGGCGCGGGCTCAATGGCGGCTTGCTTTCCGGCGCGGGCAGCGCGCGGACAAAGAGTTGCTCGCGCCAGCCTTCCTTTTCCTGGCGCACGGCTTGCGGCAACACGGTTTTCAAGGCCGTTTCCGGCGGGCAGCAATAGTAGTCCCCCAGCCACCGCGCCAAGACCAGGATTTTGGGGGTGACGTGCGATTGGCGTCCGATGGTTTTGAGAATCGGGCGCAAATGGGGATGCGGCGAATCCTCCAGCAACGCCGTCACGCAGCCCAGCACCAGGCGCCGGGCAAAGGGCACCTTGACGCGAGTGCCGACTTCGACGATGTCCTCCAATTCATCGGGAATGAGGTAATCGAATTCTTTGCCCAGGGCCAGATCGAGCGTCACGCGAGCTATCACGCCCAAAGAAAACCGGAAACGGGCCGAATAAAAAAGGCAAAACGCAGGGCCAGCGGCCCGCCCTCGTGCGCTTGTGATCGAGCGGGGAGGGGAGGAATGGCAAACGAGCCCTTGCGCCTGGTTGAGGTTAAAATGGCCAAGCATACAGCAGTTCAACGGCCACTGAAGGGACGATTTCGTAAAAAATTCTAAATTTTTTCCTTGCCTCTAATCCTCCGCGACCCTCATATTCGTCGCGGACGCAAGGAAAGTCTTGAATAATCCCACATTTGAGCCGAAGTTCCAACAGCCGACATGTTCAGGTAGCCGCCACCCCATTCGGTGGAAGGCGTGACCTATACGCCATGAGTCAGGCCTGCCGACATGACACGAGGTCTTGGTTTGAGCCTCTTCGATATGCGTCCCACCTATCCGTTTTCCTTCGACCCCTGTGCCCCAGATGACCCGTCCAAAAGCAACTCAACACAGCATTAGAAACAATTATGAATCACCTCTGTCTCAAGTTATCGGATCGCATCACTACACTTAAACGTATTCTCGCAGCAGCCGTATGCCTTTTTTCAGGCGCTCTTATCAGTTCGGCCAGCGTCACAGTCCAAGGCTGGTGGCATCTCGACAATTCCCAGCCGATTGCTGACTCGAGCGGCAACGGCCGGACATTCGGCAGTGCCTACTCGACGGACCCGGCAGCCGGCGGTGAGGTGGCCGCGCACCTTATCAACAACGGGGCGGGCGGACCGCTGGACAGCACGGGCTGGACCAGCTCGCAGTGTATTCTGGTTGGAACTGGAGAAAATGGTGGTAATCGCAATAGTGCGATGTGGGACATCTCATACAACCCCCCGGCGGAGAACTTCGGGATTGAAATCTGGGTGTTTCCGCAGGGTGCGGGAGTCAACGGGGGGAGCGCCTGGATTTTCTCTACCGGGGAGTCCGGTGGCGTAGCACTACAAATCACCGCCCCGAGCGGCGCCCCCTCCTACATCAACGCCTTCGATTTGGGCACTGGAGATACCATTGGCGACCAGGCGCTCGTCGATACCAACAATTGGATGCACATTGCCATAGTTAACGACGGCGGCATTACCACGTTCTACACCAACGGCGTCCCCTGCGGAGCTAGCAACACCACCGCCACGACGACCTCCGCCGGCTTCGTTTGCATGCTTGCCTCCCAAAGCGACGACAGTGCCTATAAAGGGTACGCTGACGAAGCGCGCATGTTTACGTTCACCGCGGGGGCATTCTCGACCAACGACCTGCTGCTCCGGCCGCCCGGCCCCAATATCGTTAGCGAGCCCCAAAACGACGTAGTTTGGAACGGCGGTGCGGCGCCGTTTACCACTATTGCCTCTTTTGACAGCAACCTGGTTTACCAGTGGGAGAGTGACGGCGCCAGCATCGAAGGCGCCACGAATAGCACGTACCTGCTCCCGGTGGTCGCGCTGGCCAACAGCGGCAGCAACTTCGAATGTGTAGTTCTGGATACTGTTAGTGGCATCTCCGTCACCACTGCTCCCTCGGCCATCTTGACGGTGGCAACCCCCAACGCCGCCGACGTCGCCGCTTATGAAAACGTCGTGACCGCAGAGCCCAGCCTCCTAGCCTATTTCCCGGTGACTGATTGCACTAACTTGGTCGTCACCAACGTGGTCGATGCGACCCACAATGGTGCGCTGGAAAATAACGCCACCTACGATGGAAGCACAAATCGCTCTTTCGGCCAGCGCGCTCTCTCGTTCAACTTTGACGGCGACGTCGAGGTCCCGAACAACACGGCTTACGAGTTCGACAGTGGCTTCGGGACGCTTGAAGCTTTAGTCTATCTGAGCCAGGCGCCGTATGAGGCGGCCGCGATTTTCTCGGAGAACGGCGAAGCCGCGCCAGTGTATTACTCGTTGCAGGCCGATCCGAGCGGGTCCTTCCTGCTTTACACGAACGACCAGCTTACGACATCCCTCTCTTGGCCCGTCCCGGGTGGCCTGATCGGCCAGTTCTTACACATTGCCCTGGTCATCGACAACGTCACGAACGTTACCCCATACGTGAACGGCCATTCACTGGGCACGCAGCAGCAGCCAAGTTTCGGGAGCAGCCCCGGCGGTTCCTTCTGGATCGGCGGCATCGGGGACATCACGACGGCCAATCGCTGGGGCGGAACAGTCGATGATCTGGCCATTTACGGAACCAATTTGTCGGCGGCCGACATCCAGAATCATTACACCAAGTTCGTGTTCGGCACCAATCAGGTGCCACCCGTTATCACAAGCCAGTCCGTCTCCAAAACGTTGCTGGCCGGCGGTTCGCCCGTGCTGTCGGCGACAGTGACCGGAGGCTTGCCCTTCAGCTACCAGTGGACCTCCAACGGGGTTCCCATCGCGGGCGCAACGTCCTCAAGTTTTGTCCTGTCACAATCACAGACCAATGACAGCGCTTCTTACAGCCTGACCGTTTCAAACGTGTTTGGCGTCACCAACACGCAGCCGATTGTCCTGACCTTTGAGGCTCCGCCGGCCGGCTATGTGGCCAAAGTGATGAGTGATAATCCAAGCGCCCTCTGGCGACTCGCAGACACAGCGGGTCCGACGGCAGTGGACTCGGCCGGACTGAACGACGCCATCTACACCGCCACCGGCGTGACTTATGCGACCGGCGGCTTCGCGGGTGACATGAATGCCGGCGCCCTTTTCGACGGCTCGACCGGACGCGCGGTGACGCCGGTGAATTACCCGGCAATCAACCCCAGCGGCCCCTTCACCATCGAATTTTGGGCGAACCTCACAGCTTATTCGAGTGATGCCGTGCAGGGTCATTTCTACAGTCCCATCTCTTCCATGCCCAGGCCTTCGCGGACGGGCGGCTATGAATGGTACATGGGCGGCAACAGCTCCGGGTATGAATTCCATACCGCGGAAGATGGCGGCTACAGTTTGATTTGCGCGGACAACAATGAGCCGCCGGACGGAGCTTGGTGGTATCTCACGGGCGTTTGGGATGGCACGAATCTCTACATCTACGTCAATGGCCAACTCGGCAATGACCAGATTGATCCGCCGGCGCCGGCAGGTACTGATAACTTCACAACCGAAGGGTTAGGGCAAACGGCCTTTGTTCCCAATACTTCCGTTCCTTTCTACATCGGGTCCAGAAGCGATGGCGCGGATTATTTCGACGGCGCGATGGCTGACATCGCCTTCTACAATTACGCCCTCAGTTACGCACAGATCACCAACCACTGGAGTTACGGTTGGGTCGCCGCGCAGGTGGTATCGTTGCCTGGCGTAACGAATGTCGAAGGAAGCACCGTTACCCTTACCGCGACCGTCACGGGAATACCTAATACCTATCAGTGGTTCTTCGATGGTAGTCCCCTGACTGCGGCGACCAACTTTGATGGTACGGCGCATTACCCCAACGGCGTCAACAGCACCAGCCTGGAGATCGCTGAGGCCGTACCTACCGATTCCGGCGAATATTATCTGGCCATCACCAACCCGCTCGGTGACACTGTTTCGTCGAATGCCACTGTCCTGATCACTCCCAACACCGTCCCGCCTGCCGTGGCCGCGGTCATTCCGCTGGGCACCCCCAACACTGCCGGCGGCACGACCAACCCCTTCCTGGTCAAGGTGGTGTTTACCAAGCGCGTGGATCCGACCACCGGGGCCAATTCTGCGAACTATACCTTCAACCCGCCCCTGACCATCAATAGCACGACATTGCTCGGCTCGGGCCCGAACGACGTTGCGGCCGAATCTTTAGGCGCCGACTGGCGGGTAGCGATTCTGGACACCGCCGGTCTGACGCCCGGGCAGCAATACAGTTTGACTGTGGCTGGCGTGAAAGACCAGTCCCAGACGCCTCTGACCGTGCCGACCTCCACAAACTACTTCCGCGGACCGGTGCTCACCGCCGGAGTGGTCAATTGGGACTATTATTACCTGGGTAATTCCCAGGGTGGCGAAGTCAGCGCGTTGACGAGCGACGTGAACTACCCGAACGCACCAATGACGAACTCTTACTTCACCGCTTTTGATTCCGATCAAATTACGCACGGGGAACTCAGCAACAACCCGATCTTCGGGTCACTCGGTGACAACTACGGTGATGTCGTCTCCGGCTGGATTACGCCAACCGTGTCAGGCAGCTATACGTTCTTCCTGTGGAGTGACGATGGTTCCGAACTCGATATGAGCACTGACTCAAATCCTAGCGGCGCAGTTCCGATCGCGACCGAGGCCTCCGCTGGCAGCGGATTCACCGAGCCGACTAATAATCCTGACGTTGATTCCGCTCCGATAACGCTGACGGCGGGCCAATCCTACTTTATTCGGACGCTCCACGCCCAAGGCGGCGGCGCTGACTACGTCAAGGTTGCCTGGCGTATCTCGACCGATACCACGCCGGCCGCCGACCTGCTGCCCATTCCGGGCACGTACTTGTCCGCGTACGCAAATCTGCCGCCGCAATTCAGCGGCCCGGTGCTGACCAATGGAACGTTGACGCTGAACTGGAGCGGCTCGGGGGCGATTATCCAACAATCCACGAACTTGGTGAACTGGACGAACGTGCCCGGCAATCCAAGTCCATTGGTTGTGCCTGTGAATTCGGGGACGAACACATTGTTCTTCCGCCTGATTGAGTCTCCATAAGTTGGCGGAAACCCATTGCTCACGCGACCGGGGCTGCGGCCCCGGTCGCTTTTTTTTGTTCACGGTTCATCCATAAGAACCGCCTGACCGGCAAGGGGCATGGCTGGGGAGGTTTTCCACCAGGCAGCCTACAGTGACGAGAAGGCTGCGTGGATTCGAGATGCGGAAGCCAAAGCGCTCCTTTGGTTTGCCGGGCATTAACCGGCGCTTCATTTTGGCCATATTTCAACTTGAGATGCTGCCCGGCGCAGGCATTCCTCTCGCAGGCATTGCTTGCGGCGCGACCGAGGATGAGGTTATGCTGTTGCTGACGTCAGAATGGCGCCGGGTGGCGCCTTCGCTCAACGGAACATAATATCGAACAGGCACCGCTCATCATGAACTCACGAACTTTCTTCCAAACCCCACTCACTTTGGCAGCGCTGGCCGGCGCGGTTTCGCTGGCTGGGATGCCGGACCCCGCTTTGGCGGCGGATTCCGGCCAAGCGCAGTATTACGAGCTGCGGATTTACTCCACCAAGTCAGAAGAGCAACAAAAGCTGGTCAGCGACTATTGGCAAAATGCGGCGGTCCCCGCTTACAACCGCATGGGCATTCAGCCTGTCGGCGTCTTTACCGAGTTGCAAGACTCCCCCACCAACAAGGTTTATGTCCTCGTTCCCTGCGATTCATTGGATGTCTTCGCGGGCATTCCAGCCCGGCTCGCTTCTGACGCAGCCTACCAGGCCGCCGCCGCCGACTACATGAGCCGGCCCAAATCAAGTCCGGCTTATGAGCGCATTGAAAGCTCCCTGAGCGTGGCCTTCGACAGCATGAAAAAGCTGGCGGCGCCGCCGTCGGCGGCCGATAAGACGCCGTGGATTTTTGAGTTGCGCATCTACCAAAGCCCCAGCGAAAGCAAGGGCATTAACAAAGTCCAGATGTTTAACAACGGTGAGGTTCCCGTGATGCGAGATGTCGGGTTGTCCCCGGTCTTTTTCGCGCAGACTCTGTTCGGTTCGCAAATGCCCAACCTTGTTTATATGGTTTCGGGGGAGAACGAGGCCGAACACAAGAAGCATTGGAAGGGGTTCTTTGACGCGCCCACCTGGAAAACATTAAGCGGCGACCCCCAATACAAAGACAACGTCTCCAAGGTCATCAGCATCTTTTTGAAGCGCACGGCCGCCTCTCAGATCTAACGCGTGAAATTCAGGGTTGACGGTTGAATTGGGCGCTCAACTGCGCGGTCTGCCACACGACCGGTTCCATGTCCGATTGAAGCAGCGCAGCCAATTGTCGCAACGCTACATTCTCACTGTTGCGGGTTTCAAGGTCCAGTTGATGAACGCCGGCTTCCTCGCGCAGGAACAACTCATGCAAGGCAGCCCGGTCAAAGGCCTCGCCGGAGAGATCAGCCAACTCCTTGATCTTGCGGGCGTCGCTGCCGCGAATCTGCGGTATCTCGCCGACAGCGGCAGTTTGCGCACAGGCGGCCACTTGCTGGCCAGCCTGAGTGTAGGCCTGAACAATCTTTTGGCCAAGCTCCTTGACTTGGGGGTCCTGGCTTTGTGTTTGCGCCAGTTGCCCGATGCGCTCGACCTCCAGGCTGATCATCGAGAATTTATGAACGAAATGCTTGTCGCGGGAATAAACCGACAAATCGGCGCCGCACAAAGCGCTGGCGGTCCCGATCAAGCACGCCGCGATGAAACCACTCAAAACTTTAGTTTTCATAAATGAAAAGTACGCCCCGCCTTCGGCCGATCAATCCGGGGGATCACCTAACATTTCGTAGCATAAACCACGAGGCCATCTTGGCCTTCGGGCTACAGAGTAACGCAGGAGCCCCATTTGGGGGTGGCCTGGACGGCGGTCGCATTCGACGATTGGGGCGGAGGTTGTGCCGTGATCCGCAGAGAAAGTTTTGTAATCGGTGGGTTTTAGTTTTGAGCTGACTCCAGGGTAACAAAAACATAAAACCGGTTTGTGGTTGTCAGGATTCTGTCGGAGAACTTACCTTTGACTCTTTTCGTTTCTGTCCCGAGAGGTCCGCGCAGGGCGACAGTTTGGCCCAGCTTTGCGACCGCAGTGGCTAGCGATTGGCGGACACGGAAATGAGGCAGCGGCAGCGTAGCTTTTATTGGTTTAGGACTGGGCGACTTAGAATCGACCCAAGCCCGAGCCTGGGGTATTACAGTTCCGGGGTCGTCGTAACCGAGGAACTCGACAAACTTTGCCACCACGGCGAGGCGCCATCCGTCCTCCGCTCGCTGGGGGATAATGTCGGCCGTCGGTCCCAGAAGGATGTCGCCGGTTTCGTAATTGACTGAAGATTGAGGATGCGAGGGTGTGCCATCGGTTGCTTTCACATCAAAGACAATCGTCTTGGCGTCAAGAGTTGAGACATGCGCTTGCATTCCGGTCCGCGTCTTCACGCGTAGCGCTTGCAGCCAATCAACGCCTTGGGCCAATAACCGCCCTCGGACCTCCGTGAATCTTCGCTCGCTAAGAACGGCCACTTGGCCTTCAGTTTTCGAGCGATCGGCAGTGACATTTCGCTGCGGTGGCAACTTCAAATCCGGGAAAACATCCGTGGCGGGCCCGCTTTCCATCTTGGGCTCTTCTGGATGTTTACCAAACAGCGCGCCGAGTTCGCGTTCATCAGTATTATTGTTTTGCTCGACTTCGATGAATTGAACCACGAAGGCAATTGACTGAGCCTCGTCCCCATTTCCCAGCGAGGTGATGTTATTGGTCGCCTGGGTGCTGCTAACATTCGTTGCGCCGCCTGTCAACGATGGTGCGGTGTCCGTCTTGGCTTGCAAGTGGTCACTTGACGCTGCAAACAACCAGGCGGGATTGGCCGCCTGGATTGGCAATGCCACAGTCATCCCGGCGAAGATAATCCCAAGCAAGCGCGGCCCCCAGCACCAACTTAGCGGCAACTCCCGCCACACGGCTGATTTTTCCAGCAGTGCTTTGACTCTCAAGCTAAGCTCAGATCGGAAACCGCTGCCGGCCACGCCGAGTCCGCCCGTCGGGCTCGACAGGCTTAGCTCACGGCCGAACGCGACCAGTGATTCAGCTAGTGTTGCCGGACCCTCCGGAACCAGGGCGCTTGCTTCATCTGCCGCCCCTTCACACGCCCGACGAAAATGGCGCCGCATCCACCAAGCAAATGGATGCCACCAGGCAACGGCGCAGAAAACATCTGCCAACGCGAACCAGAACGGATCATGGGCCGCCAGATGCGCCAACTCGTGCGCGAGCATCACTTCCCGCTGTTGCGCCGTGAACCGTTCGGCAAAATCCAACGGAAGGGCAACGGTCGGCTGCCAAAAACCAAAGGCCACGGGACCTCGCGCTCGTCTCCATGTGCAAATACTCGCGTTCGGAAGACGAAGCGGCCCGAACAGCGGTTTGGCAATGGACCAAACTTCCAAGCTTGCGGGTTGCATTTTGCGCCGTTCGGCCAGAAGCCATGCACGAGTTGTCGCGCCGACCAGCAGGAGCGAGATAGTTCCAGAAATCCATAGCCATCCGGGCCATGTGACCCGATCATTTTTTCCCTTCTTTGGAGCGTTCGCAGGCGCGATCGGGAACGACCTGCTCTGCGGGTCACGCCTGGCTCGCGGATCGCTTAGGCTTACAACCAAACGACGTTGAGCAATTTGGCTTGGCAACCATGCAGGAATCTGCGCACGCAACCCAGTAAACTCGCTTACGGAAATCAGGGTAAGGGCAATGAGCGCAGCCTGCCAACAAACGCGTTGTCGCTTTGCGTTTCGAATGAATCGGCAGGCTCCCGCAGTGAAAACAACAATCAGGGCTGTTTCGGCGGCAAATATCCCAACAAACAAAACCCACGAATAAAGAGTTGGCGTCATTTAGCCCTCCGTTTCGCTTGGGCGATCATCTTTCCGAGTTCCTCAAGTTCTTCACGGCTGACGTCGCGGGTCCGGAGGAGATGGCTCACGGCGCTCGCCAGGCTGCCTTCAAACAATCGCTCCAAAAAATGCCGCGCCGCGCTGTGGTTGACATCTTCGGCCCGGACGGCAGCACGATAGATAAATGTGCGGCCTTCTTCGCGATGTCCGACCAACCCGCGCTCCTCCATTTTCCTCAGCATAGTGGCGATCGTGGTGTGGGCCAGGGAACGCTCGGAGCCAACGGTAGCATGGACTTCTGCCACGCTGGCCTCGGCACACGCCCACAACTCCTTTAAGATGCGCAACTGCAGGTCCCCAATACGAAAATGATCGCGTGATGATTTCATAACTACCGCGATAATACTACTTGGATAGTTGTTCGTCAATAGAAAATTTGCATCAATCAATCATTTCCCCGGCTTGGCTCGCGTTTTTCTTTCGCAACGACTCGCCTTTGAGCAGCGACCAGACAGTTGTGATGCTTCTGAATCCATCCCCGACGCTCTCAACTGATCAATTTGCGCCCGTTTCAGTCCACGCGGATGGCGGTAGTCAATGTCCTCCAGTGCCGCAGCATGCGTCTGGACGGAATGGCCGACGCTCTGCATGAAAAACGCGGCCAGAACGCTGTCCGATTAAAATCGGAATCGCGTCTGATTTGCGCCGGAGTACGCGTCGAAGAATAAGTCAGAAACGCAAATAGGTCCCAAATTACTTCGCGTTTCTGCGTTGAACGCTGACGCGGGCGATTTGGCCGGCCTCGAGAAGGTTCCAAGTTCGGTCGGTCCATACGACGAATAAGTCGTCTTCATCCGCCGGGACGGACATGCTTTCCGGGTGGTCCACCGGCAACACCTCACCGCTGGTGAGATGAATTTGAAAGGGACGGAAGGGGTTCCGGTCCCTCATTCTCTTCACAGAATCGAGTTTCATCAGTTTGCCGCGGAGAAATCTAAAGTGGTTCATTTTTGCGAGCCGCGCCTCCGGAATCGATAACGAGGACTTGCCCCACTACCGCTTCCGCACGGTCCTGACGATGCGTGGGTCCGTACGTTTTGTTTCGTTGAATTCTCGCTTGGATTGCTCCATTTCCCATTCCAGCCGCTCCGCCTGGGTGATGAGAAATTGTGCCTGCTCTCGCAGGGCTTTGGCCCGTTTCCTTGATTTCTCAATCTCCCAAGGCGGGATGAAATAGTAAGCTGGCTCGCGGCGAAACATTTCCCCGGCTCCATCACGGAGCCACTTCTCATTGACGTTGAGGTTGTGAAGCCAAATCGCCAACATTCTCTGATCTGGCTGCGCAGCGCCCTTTTCCAGCGCCTCAAAATCCTTGACTTCATAGGCCGAATTGCGAGCGACATCCTCCAACGACTTGCCATCCCGTTTTCGAGCCTCCACCAAGCGCCGTCGCATGGCATCGGTAAACTCCAGAGACGGCTCCCTTTCCGTTCCAAAAATGAGCCATTCGTGTTGGACGGCCAGCGCGTTGCACAAAGTCACGCTGACTCGCATTTGTGGCACGGAGCCAGAGAGCCATCGAGAAACTGTGGGCTGGGTGACACCGAGCCGCTTGGCTAATTCCACCTGCGTGAGGCGGGCCTCTCCCATGGCCTTGGCCAGGCGTTTTGCAAAGTCCAAATCGGGCATACAAAATAATACTTGCTAACGTATATGCGACTGCGTATAGTAAGTGCAGAGCATGCTCGCACGAGAGGAAGAGCGCAAGTTGAAACGCCGAGTAAATCGAAAGGAAGAAGGAAGAAGGAAGAAGGAAGAAAGCGGAAGCAATCCGGCCACCAACCGAGTCGAACCCGGTCAAACCAAATCAAACCTGTGAGGGGGAAGTATCTATGGCACACGGNNGGAGTTGCACGGGAGCGGAATGGAGGTTCGGCGGGGTTTAGGATTAAGATTAGGATTACGATTATGATTATGAATGAATTAGTCAAACCCAGTCAAACCTGGCAAGGTGAATGACGACCGCGCTCCCGCAGAAAGCGCTCAGGATTGGGGCGTTATCCATTATTATTCTTGACAATTGGCGAGCGGCGCAGGCCGCTTTGAAACCAGAGGCGCCACACCATCGCCAGCGCCTCCCAGACGATTTTGCGCGACATCTTGGACGTGCCGTGAAAACGGTCGGTGAAGATGATCGGTATCTCGACGACTTTCATCCCCCGCCGCCAGAGCTGATGCGTCATCTCGATCTGGAAGCTGTAGCCGTTGGAACGCACCGCATCCAAGTTAATGGAGGCCAGGGCGCGGCGGCGAAAGCATTTGAAACCGCCGGTCGGATCGCTGAAGGGCATGCCGGTGATCCAACGCACGTAGCGGGCGGCGCCGGTGCTGAGCAAGAGCCGTTTCATCGGCCAGTTGATCACGCGGATGCCGTGGCAGTAACGGGATCCCAACACCAAATCGGCCTCCTGCGCCGCTTGGATGAACCGGGGGACGTCGTCGGGATCATGCGAAAAATCGCCGTCCATTTCCATGATGAATTCGTATCCGCGCTGCAAGGCCCACGAGAAGCCCGCGCAATAAGCGCGGCCCAGGCCGTTTTTCTCGGATCGATGGAGCACGTTGACAAAGGGGTTTTGGGCGGCCAGTTCGTCCGCGAGCTGGCCCGTGCCGTCGGGAGAATTGTCATCGACCACCAGCATGTCCACAGGCACGAGCAGCCTGGCAAGGCGCGCCACCAAAACAGGAAGATTTTCCCGTTCGTTATACGTCGGAACGATGACCAGTGTTGTGTTCATGATTTAAGAGCCGCCCGGCCCCGGACCTCTGTTGGGTCCGCGGGCGCAATGAAGCCTCCCGCCGCCATTGGCAAAAGGAGAAGCAATTCCCGCGCAAAACTCAAGGCCCAAATCCAAGGGCCCGGCTGTGCAGGGCAAATGAGAACCAAGGCGGACAGGATGAGCCAAAAGGCCGGAATGCCCGACCGAGGCAGCCACAAACAGTGCAATTAAAATGCGTCTGCCCTGACCGGGCCGAGCATCCGCCAGCGGTTAAAAGCGCTTATTGTAGTCCTCATGAGTTCCAATCCATTCCCAGAGAAAGATACCGGCAGTGAACTTGCCGACGGCGCGATAGTGGGCGCCGACCCGTGCCGACCAGTTTGGTTTATGGATTGGTTTAAAATGGAGCGATGGGTGGAAAGCATTTGCAGACCAGAGGAGATAATTCTTCTGTGCCAGCTTTCTCGCAGCAGCAGGCAACGCGCGATAGAGCCGCCAGAAATCAGTCGTGCCGCGACTGGAAATGGTCACGGCTCGTGGAGAATGCCATCAAGCGGGCGTGTTTCGCCGCCCGCTTGGGCGACGTCGGCGTCGCGGTTGAGGGAAGCGAATTTGCCTGCGGATCCGTCGGCTTTCATCTGTCGGTCCCAATCGTCATCAGTCCAACCGCAAAGTTCAGCGGTGAGTTCAGCGCATTCTTCAACAGAAAGCAACTTGATGGCTGTCCTGATGGACTCAAGCGTACTCATGTTTGAAAATATGCCCTAAAGACCGACTGTTCGCAACGGAGATTTTAGAAGCAGCGCGGTCACCAGATCCAATTCATCATCCGCGGGAGCGCCGGTCAGCAGCAGCGCTGGACGCACTTTGGCCGCCAATCCGAAATCAATCATCCGAACTTCACCGGCATTGACGGCGGGCATTGTTTTCCTCCATGCGGACGAGCATGGCCGCGCCTTCCAACGCCGCCTGATCGCAGAGGGCAACATCCTCGTTTTGGGCCGCCAGTTCGAGCAAACGCCGGCGAACCGCTCTCAACTCAGCTTCGGTCCGCTTGGGCAGTTCATTAATGATTTCCGTCGCACTCATAGGGGAAATCTAATGAGGAAGAACGGGCTTGTCATGCAAATCCATCTTGGATTTGATGGCAGAATTTGAAATTGGGACACTCCCCAAAATGAGCGGCTATTGACTTCATGCAAACCTTGGGCCATTTTGCGGCGGACTTAAGTTGTTGGTCTTTTGTGGCCAAGAAGGATCCATGAGAATGGGAAAAGCCCTTATCATAGCCGAAAAACCGTCGGTCGCCGCGGACATTGCCAAAGCGCTGGGCGGTTTTGCCAAGGTGCAGGACCATTACGAAAGCGACCGTTTTGTCCTTTCGTCAGCGGTCGGACACCTGCTTGAACTCTGCCTGCCTGAGGGGGTGGAGGTCAAACGCGGGAAGTGGAGCTTTGCACATTTGCCCGTCATCCCGGATCATTTCGATCTCCGGCCCATCGAGAAGTCAGAGGGGCGCCTAAAGGAGCTGGTGCGGCTGATCAAACGCAAGGACGTGGACCGGCTGGTCAATGCTTGCGACGCCGGACGGGAGGGGGAATTGATCTTCCGTTATATCGTGCAGCACGCCAAGGCCAAACAACCCATTCAGCGGCTCTGGCTCCAATCCATGACGCCCGGAGCCGTGCGCGACGGATTCGCTTCCTTGCGCACGGACGTCTCAATGCGCCCGCTGGCCGATGCGGCCGTCTGCCGGTCGGAATCGGACTGGCTGGTGGGGATCAACGGAACGCGGGCCATGACGGCCTTTAATTCCAAGACCGGCGGGTTCCACCTGACGACGGTGGGCCGCGTGCAGACGCCGACCCTGGCCATTGTGGTCGAGCGCGAGGAGAAGATTCGCAAATTCGTGCCGCGGGATTATTGCGAATTGCACGCCACCTTTGCCGCCAAGACGGGCGAATACGTGGGGCGGTGGTTCGATGAGAAGTTTACCAGGGACAAAAAGGAGGGCGAGGCGGACCTGAAGCCCGAACGCATCTGGGAGCGCCGGCAAGCCGAGGCGATCCGAGACAAATGCCTGGACCAACCGGGCATCGTGACCGAGGAGAGCAAGCCGGCGACGCAGCTTTCGCCCCTGCTCTACGACTTGACCAGTTTGCAGCGCGAGGCCAACGGACGCTTTGGATTTTCGGCTAAGAACACGCTGGGGCTGGCGCAGACATTGTACGAGCGCCACAAGGTATTGACGTATCCGCGAACCGATTCGCATTGCCTGCCGGAGGATTACCTCGCTACGGCCACGGAGACGTTGCAAATGCTCGGCGGCACGCCTTATGCCCAGTTCGCCAACGAGATTCTCCGCCAGAAGTGGGTGCGTCCGAACAAACGCATTTTCAACAATGCCAAAATCTCCGATCACTTCGCCATCATCCCGACTTCGCTGGCGCCCAAGAACCTGAGCGAGGCGGAGCAAAAATTGTATGACATGGTGGCCAAGCGTTTTCTGGCCATATTCTATCCGGCGGCGGAGTTTCTGCTGACCACGCGCATCACGCGGGTGCGAGAGGAGCCGTTCAAGACCGAGGGCAAAGTGATGCTCCAGGCAGGTTGGATGAGTGTTTATGGCCGCGAGGTGCAAGGGGATGAGCAGAATCCGCGCCTGGCGCCGGTGCAGGCAGGCGAAAAGGTCCAAACGGTCAAGATAGATCTCGTGGCCACGCAAACCAAACCGCCGCCGCGTTACACGGAGGCCACGTTGCTCTCGGCCATGGAAGGCGCCGGCAAGTTGGTGGAAGACGAGGAGTTGCGCGAAGCGATGAGCCAGAAGGGCCTGGGCACGCCGGCCACCCGCGCCGCCATCATCGAAGGGTTGATCTACGAAAAATACCTGTTGCGCGAGGCGCGCGAGTTGCAGCCCACGGCCAAGGCTTTTTCCCTCATCACGCTGCTGCGCGGTTTGGAAATTCCCGAATTGTCCTCGCCGGAATTGACCGGGGATTGGGAGTTCAAGCTAAAGCAAATGGAGCGCGGAGAGTTGGGCCGCCCGGAGTTCATGCGCCAAATCGAGCAAATGACCCGACAGATCGTCGCCAAGACAAAAGGGCACGAGAGCGATACGGTTCCCGGCGATTTCGGCGAATTGAAAGCGCCCTGCCCCAGATGCGGCGGGGTCATCCGCGAGAACTACAAAAAATTCCAGTGCCAGAAATGTGACTTCGCCCTGTGGAAGATCGTGGCCAGCCGGCAGTTGGAAATTGCGGAAGTCGAGGAGTTAATCACCAAACGTGTGGTGGGTCCGTTACAAGGGTTCCGCAGCAAAATGGGCCGACCCTTTGCCGCCATCATCAAGCTCAACGCCGAGTTGAAGCCCGAATTCGACTTCGGGCAGCAGAACGGCGACGGACCGCTTGAAGCGGTGGATTTCAGCGGACAACAGTCGCTGGGCCAATGCCCGCAATGCGGTTCGGCCATGTATGAAAACGGCATGTGGTACACCTGCGAAAAAGCGGCCCGCCGCGAAGGCTGCACCTTCCGCATGGGCAAGATCATTTTGCAACGGGCCATTGAAAAAGAGCAGTTGCAAAAATTATTGACACGAGGCCGGACCGATTTGCTGGATAAATTCATTTCCAGAAAGGGCCGCCCTTTCAAGGCGTTCCTGGTGCTGGGGCCGGAAAAGAAGGTGGGCTTTGAATTCGAGCCGCGGGCCAAGAAGACGCCGGGAAGCGCCAAAACCAAGGCGCCGCCGCCCAAAACAGACCTCTCCAAAGCCGAACCGGTGGCCGTATGCCCGGTCTGCGGCGGCCGGCTGCTGGATGCCGGCGAGCAATACGTGTGTGAAAAATCGCAGGCGGACAAGAGGCCGTGCCGGTTCAAGGTGAACAAGGCCATCTTGCAGCAGCCCATCGATCGCGAACAGCTCCAGAAACTGGTGGACAGCGGCCGCACCGATTTGCTGCCGCAGTTTATCTCGAAGTCCGGCCGGCCTTTCGCCGCCTTCCTGGTGCTGGACGACAAGCAAAAAGTCAGCTTCGAATTTCCGCCCAAGTAAATGGCCGCAAGAAACGGGTGGGAAACCAGCCCGCGCAGCATACATTGCGCCCGTGAACGATGACCAAAAATTGGTGTTGCCAAATGTCATAAGTTGACTTTATTCTCGATTCGCCATTTAATTAACAAAATGCAAATCGAGAGCTTGAAAGTATTTTGCGACTTGGCCGAAACGGAAAGTTTCACCAAGGCCGCCCTAATTAACAACGTCACCCAATCCGCCGTCAGCCAGCAGATCAGTTCGCTGGAGCGCCAGTTCAAATCGCTCCTGATCGAACGGAGCAAGAAAAAATTCCGCCTCACTCGCGAGGGCCAGGTGCTCTATGAATTCAGCAAGCAAATCATCCAGACTTACGACTCGCTGCACAATCGTTTGCAGGAGATCAAGGACATTATCTCGGGCACCATTCGTGTCGCCACAATTTACAGCATCGGGCTGCACGATTTGCCGCCCTACTTGAAGAAATTCCTGAAGACCTATCCCACCGTCAACGTCCATTTGGAATACCGCCGCGCCAACCAGGTCTATGAGGACGTGTTGAGCAACGTCGTCGATTTGGGCCTGGTCGCTTATCCCACGCGTGACCCCAAGCTTGAGCTTGTGCCGTTGCGCAAGGATACGCTGGTGCTCATTTGCCATCCGCAGCATCCGCTGGCCAGGAACAAGGCGGTCAAAATTTCCCTTTTGGCCGGCCAGAAATTTGTCAGCTTCGAGCCGGACATTCCCACGCGCAAGGCCATCGACAAGGTCCTCAAAGATCACGGCGTCGAGGTGCAGACGGTCATGGAGTTTGATAATATCGAAACTGTCAAGCGGGCGGTGGAGATTGAGGCCGGCATCTCCCTGGTGCCGCAGGGAACGATCACGCAGGAAGTGGCCAAGCAGACCTTGGCCGAGGTGAAAATCGAGGGGGTGGAATTGGTGCGTCCGCTGGCGGCGATTTACAAAAAGAACAAAATCCTCTCCCCCGCCATGAAACAATTCCTGGCCATTTTAAAGAGTTGAGACGGGTCACTTCAGGTTTTTGGGATTGAGCGGCCGCAATTCCCTCGGCACGAACAAGCCGTCCTGGCGGATAAGCCGGCCGTCAAACCAGACTTCGCCCCCGCCCCATTCGGGGCGTTGAATCAAGACCATGTCCCAATGCACGGCCGAGCGGTTGCCGTTGTCGGCCTGCTGGTAGGCCTGCCCCGGGGTGAAGTGGAGCGAACCGGCGATTTTTTCGTCAAACAAAATGTCACACATCGGGTTGAGGATATATGGGTTGAAGCCGAGGGAAAATTCGCCCACGTAGCGCGCCCCGGCGTCGGTGTCCAGGATCTCATTGAGGCGTTTGGTGTTGTTGGCGGCGGTTTTGATGACCCTCCCGTCCTTGAATTCGAGGCGGACATTTTCAAATTTCGTCCCGGCATAGATGGTGGGCGTGTTGTAGCGAATGACTCCCTGCACGGAATTCTTGATCGGGCAGGAAAAGACCTCGCCGTCGGGGATGTTGCGTTTGCCCTCGGCCAGCAAGGCCCCGATGCCTTTGATGCTGAATTGCAGGTCGGTGCCGGGGCTTTTGAGATGAACGCGGTCAGTGCGGTTCATGAGCTTTTGCAACGGGAGCATGGCGCGGGCCATTTTGGGATAATTCATGGTGCAGACGTCGAAATAAAAATCCTCGAAGGCCTCGGTGCTCATGTTGGCCGCCTGCGCCATGCTTGGGCTGGGCCAGCGCAGGACGCACCAGCGCGTTTTGTTGATGCGATAATTCTGCACGGGGCGCACCGCCTTGGAGTAGAGAGACATGAGGCGGTTGGGCACGTCGGCGCTTTCGTTGGCGTTGTCGGCACCGCGCACGGCAATGTAGGCCTGGACCCGTTTCATGCGGAACAATTCGATCTCGCGCACCAGGGCGGCGTGGGCCGGGCTGGTCTGGCGCATGATTTCGCGGCTGACACGGGTGTGGCGCGTTTCCACCAACGGGATGGCGCCAGCCTGGCGGGCCGCCCGCATCAATTGGATCGCAAACTCGTCCGGCACGTCGATCATGTCCAGCAGGATGCGATCGTCTTTCTTGAGTTCAACGGAATACTTGACCAACAGGCTGGCCAATTTTGCGTAGCGCGGATCAGTCATAATGCCGTGGAGATAAACAAAAACGCGCCCAAACACAACTGCCGATTTTGCCGCCATCTCTGGTCACCTTTTTGGCTATTACGCATACAACACATCCTTGATTGCGTCGGGTTAGATGCAGGCCGCTTCGGGCATCCATCGCAGAGTGCCAACTTCGAGCTGCCGTTGCATGGGGTTGGTTGCACCTTGCCGGCAAACATTTTCCGCGCTAAAGGATTCCCAACCACAACTGAGTGGCTTGGACGATCATCGCCATTTGCGGCTGGGTCAGCGCGCCCATTTTGCGTATGAAAACAGAACCAGGGATATTACGCTGGTTCTGCAAACCTACGAGACGAAGGGCCATCAGTCAACACGCAATAGCGTCGCCTCAAACTTACTGCATTCTTCGCTCCCGCCGGCGGAGCGCCCGTTCCTGTCTGGCGATCTCACGGCGCAGCAGTTCTTCCGCCGACCAACCGCGGGCTTGCGCCTGCCGGGCCAGCGCGAACAATTGCCGCGCCAGCGCGCCTTGGCCCAGGCGCGGCGGGCGGGACGGCTCGGCCCCGATTAGTTTGGCCAGGCACGCTTTCTTGAGCAGTTTCTCGGCCCGCATCAAGGCCGGCAGATGCCGCGGAATCCCATCCAGGGCCGACGCCCGAGCGTGGCGCGTGCCGTGCTTTTCCGCCTTCTTGATCTTTTCCCAGTTGGCCCAAACTTCATCGACATCCTTCACCTTGACATCGCCGAAAACATGCGGATGGCGGCGCAATAGCTTGTCCGTGATGCGCCGTGCCACGCCGTCGAAATCGAATGCGCCGCGTTCCTGCGCCAACTGGCAATGGAACACCACCT
Organism: Verrucomicrobiales bacterium; assembly: GCA_003140095.1. GTDB lineage: Bacteria > Verrucomicrobiota > Verrucomicrobiia > Limisphaerales > Palsa-1400 > Palsa-1400. The sequence goes on from PLIU01000083.1 coordinate 28,453, forward strand.
GCAAAAGCAAGTCGCCCAATTCTTCCGCCATCTCGTGATCGTCGCCGCTTTCGATGGCGTCGATAAGCTCATAGACTTCCTCGACGGCGTGATAGCGGAGGGAACGGTGGTCCTGGGCGCGGTCCCAGGGGCAGCCTTGCGACGAGCGCAGCCGGGCCATGACCTCCAGCAATTCCGCTATTGCGGCTTTTTTCTTCTTCACAAGATGACCAGATTGTCGCGATGCACCAGCACGGCGCGGGTGGAGCGGGCCTGGACGGTGGCGCAATCAAAATCGCAGATGCCGCGCGCGAATTCCGTGCCGTTGAGATCACAAATGCGCACCACGTCGCCGGCGGCGAACTCGCCCTCGCTGCGCGCCACCCCCGGCGGGAGCAGGCTCTTGCCGTTTTCGCGCAAGGCCTTCCTGGCGCCGTCATCGACGAAGAGAGTTCCTTTGGCGTGATGGAAAAAGGCGATCCATCGCTTGCGTCCCGCCAGTTTATCCGGCTGCGCGACAAACATGGTTCCCTCCTCCGCCCCTTCCAGGATGCGGGCCAGCACGGCCTTCTTTTTGCCCGAGGCAATGATCATCGGGATGCCCGCGCGCACCGCCATTTTGGCCGCCTGCAATTTGGAGGCCATGCCGCCGACGGCCGTTTCACTGGCGGTGCCGCGCGCCATCTTTTCCACCGTCGCGTCCAGGTTCTCGACCACGCTGATGGTGCGGGGATTGGGCTTGCCGAAGTTTTCGAGCAACCCGTCCACGGTGGTGAGGATGATCAGCGCGTCGGCCGGCAGCAGGCAGGCCACCAAGGCCGACAATTTATCGTTGTCGCCGAATTTCAATTCGGTGAAGGAAGTCGCGTCGTTTTCGTTGATGATGGGGATGACGCCATGCTGGAGCAGCGTGACCAGGGTGCTGCGGGCGTTGAGGTGGCGCTCGTGATGTTCCAGATCGTCGTGCGTCAGGAGAACTTGGGCGACGCGAAAGCCGGCCTCGGCCAGGAGCCGCTCGTAGAGCGTCATCAGACGCGGCTGGCCGACGGCGGCACAGGCTTGCAACTGGGAAAGGTCGGCGGGCCGCTTCTGGAAGCCCAAGACACCCATGCCCGCGCCGACCGCGCCGGAGCTGACGATGACGACTTGTTTGCCCTGGGCGCGCACGGCGGCGATTTGGGCGGCCAACTGGCTGATTTGCTCCAGATCAGGCTGCTTGCGGCTGTCGGTCAAGACGCCGGTGCCCAATTTGACCACAATACGACTGGCATTTTTCAGCGAAGCGCGATGCATGCGATGCAAATTCAAGGATGAATCCATCGGGGCAAAGATTCAAACACAGAAAAGGCTTGCCAAAAGGCAGGCAAACAGATGAAAAAAGGAGTGATGGATTCGGTAGCGCCAGTCAAAAAGATCATTTTGGTCGTGGAAGACGAGCCGACCTTGCGCTCTTTGGTGAGCAAGGTGCTCGAGCGCAGCGGCTATGCTGTCATCGAGTCCTCCTCCGGCGTGGCCGCGTTGGAACTCTGGTCCAAGAGCAAACCGCACATCGATCTCCTGCTGACCGACATGGTGATGCCCGACGGCATTTCCGGCCTGCAACTGGCTGAGACGCTCAAGCTGCAGAATCCCGGCCTCAAAGTGATCTTCACCACCGGCTACAGCGCCGAATTGATGGGCAAGGACTTCCAAATCAAGGAAGGCGTTAACTTCCTGCAAAAACCCTATCCGCCGCAAAAGCTCGTTCAGACCGTCCGCAACGGCTTGGAATCCGAGTGAACGGCTATCAGCAAAGAAGATTCACTTCGCGATCGCGGCTTCCTCAATTTGCTCTGACCCAGTGTGGGTGTGGGCCGGTTTTGCCGCGCGGTTGACGCCTTGGCGGGGTAGGCGCAAGCGCCAGCTTGTGAGCACGTCGTAGGAAACAGAATGCTTCAGTTTTGCCAGGTCGTGAACCGTGATTTCCTCATGGCCCTGGCGGCCCAGGAGGACGGCTTCATCCCACATCTGGGCTTGCGGAATGTCGGTAATGTCCACTATCAGCGAGTCCATGGTGACGCCGCCCAGGAGAGGGGCGCGCTGGCCGTGCAGAAGCGCGCAGCCCTGATTGCGGACGCGGGGAAAACCGTCGCCGTAGCCGATGGGCAGGACGGCGATGCGCCGGGGCGCCGGCGCCGTGTAGCCCATGCCGTAGCCCACGACTTCGCTTGCTTCCAGACGTTGAATGGCCGCAATGCGCGCTTTGACCGACATGACAGGTTCAAGGCCGGCAATGCGGCGGCAAAAGCCGGACGGAAAAATGCCGAACATTAAAATGCCGACGCGCACCATGTCGCGGTGAGCCTGCGGCAAATCGAGAAAGCCGCCGCTGTTGCAAAGATGTTGGTATCGGACGCGCGCGCCGCTTTCCGCCAGGCCGCGCATCACTTCGTCAAAGCGGGCTGTTTGGAGATGGGCAAAAGTCTTGTCCGCTTCATCCGATTGCGCGAAGTGCGTCATCGCCCCTTCGAGCAAGAGAGATCGTTCCGAGCAGATCAACTCCAGGAGCGGCCGAGCCTGGTCCCAGCGCACGCCGAAGCGGCTCATGCCGGTGTGAATTTTTACATGGACCGGCACGCGCTTGCCTCTGGCGGCGGCCGCGCGGGCCAACGCGCGCACGGTACCGACTTCATTGACACAGACGGTCAAATCATGCTCCACGCACCACGGCAACTCGGCTTCCTGCCGTTGCCCCAGCAGCAGCAGCGGCGCGGTAATGCCGGCCTCGCGCAGAACCATCGCTTCTTCCAGCGTGCTCAAGCCGAGAAACGACGCGCCCTCTTCCAGCGCGATGCGCGCCACGTCGAGCGCGCCGTGGCCGTAGGCTTCGTCCTTCACGACCGCCAGCAGTTTCACGATGGCTGGAAGGTCGCGGCGAATGAGCTGGAGGTTGCGGCGGAGGCGGCCGAGATCAATTTCCGTCCACGCCGGTCGCGGAGGAAAGGTTGTGAAGTTAAAATCCATACATTCTTTTAAATGTCGCCCACGTTTTAATCATCCCTGGCGCCGGATGACACGCTAAAAAAATCGGCGCGGGCAAGCCTTGTTCCACCTCCGGTATGCAGCGCCGCCTGCTTGCAGTTCAGAGTGCAGGACAGGCGTGAGCGCAAATGTCCCGGTCAACGTGCCGCTCGTCTGGCACCGCGCTTCCACCTGAAAAAAAGTTCCATTTTTATTCATTTCTCTGTTGACATGAGAGGGAAGATTGGGTTATTTCTTTTTTTTCGCAATTCCAGCGAGTGCTGGCAAATCAAACGTCTGTGAGACACAAAAGCTAAGATCGATATGAATACGAAAATGTTTCGATTCCTTCTCTGTATTGTCATCGGTGTCATCCTCCCAGCCCTGAGTGCCAGAGCCACCCCGTATGCCTCTGGTGTCACCAACCAAGCCGGGACCATTCAGTATATATTGAACGAACAGCCCGACAGCGCCTGGGTCATTTTTGAAGACGGAACAAGCAATAACATTGCGTCGCCCATTGTGGGGACGAACACATTCAGCCTGGGAAGCCATACCAGCTTCGGCATTTACGTGAAAAAAGCCGGCAACGGCACGCCGGCGCAGATCAGTGATGATTCCGCAATGTACAACAATTGGAACACGCCGCGCGGTGTTGGGATCAATGTCAATGCGACCAATGGGTATTTATTTGGCCGGGTTTACATTAACAACAGTCTTCCCGGCTCCGTCCTGGGAAAAGGCATTTACGCTCTTAATGCCGACCAGTCCGACCTCCTGGGCGGAACCAATGGTTCGCTGGGCGACACGTTTACCAACGCAGATTCATCCAGCAGTCCCTACAGAATCCATGTGGGCGCGGATGACAATTTGTATGTTGGCGACAACGAATCGGTAAACGCGATGGTGTGGCAAGTCGCGCCGGATCTCAGTGCGATTAGTCAGGTCTTTGGCGAACTAGGCGAGGCAGCGGGGATCGCCGCGGGTGTTCATGGACGGTCGTTCGGACGGCCGATTGCCAAGGGCTCGATTGCGACCAGCAACATGGTGCTGTGGGTGGCCGACTCGTCGCTGCCGATCGGCAATGGCACAACATTGGGATATAACGCGGCCATAGGCGATGTGAACAATATCGACCGCTACACGATTGGGGCGGGTCCGCTGCCTTGGACCAATGCCCCAGATCTCTCAATGAATCTGGGCATTGCCAGCATTGCCACCCTGGACGACGACGTGGACATCGGTCCGGTCACCAGCAACATTTTTGGGATGAATTATCGAGCCAATTACGGGATGCCTTGTCTTCAAGTTTACGATCCCACTGGCATGACTCTGCTTTGGAGTTCTCTGGAAGGCCCGATCAACGTTGGCCCTGACTTTTTCAATTTCGATTTTGAGGGCTCGCAGTTTTCCATGTATTGCTTCGCCATTTCTCCTGACGAGAGATTTCTGGCAGCGGGTCTGATTAACAATCCGATCCTGATTATGAATTTAAACAACGGAATTCCTGACCCCTCGTCGCTCTTTGTCATCCCCAACGCGCCTAACTCCTCGGGGTATGAGGACATTCGCAGCATTTGCTGGGATGCGGCGGACAATGTCTATACCGTCAGTTCCGGGCAGGGTCTTCTGCGCGTGTTTTCTCTCGGGTTTTCTTCGACCTGCATCACGACCAATGATTCCACGAGCACGAATGGGAGCTTCGACCTGATTCTGCCTCCCCTCAGAGCGAGCGTGGTCGCCACCACTCCAGTGGCTTCACAGAATCATGGGAGCCCGACTCCCGGAATCTTTACCATCACTCTCAACACAAATGTGCTGGCTTCCCCGGAGACGGTTAACTTCGTTCTTGGCGGCACGGCCAGCAACGGAACTTATGTCGCTTCCTCCACCAACAGCGTGACTTTCCCCGCCGGAACTGCGCCGTCGGGTAATTGGTCAGAGACCGTGACCATCACGCCGACAGCGACGCCGGTCATTGCTCCCACGCTGACAGTAACTCTACAGGTAGTTGGTGGCAGCGATTATCTGGCGAATTCGCCCGTGCTGGACACGGTCTATATTGCGAACACGGGTCCGCAATTCTATTCCGTCACCGGCGTGACGGCGGGCACGCTATACCGGGGACTGAGCAATGATTTCGGGGAGTTTGTCGTTACCCGCCTGGGTGATACCAACGTAGGACCTCTTACCATCACCAACTTCACTTACGGCGGCATGGCCGCCTTCGGGGTGGATTATGTAGCTGGCGCGCAATTGGAAGTCGGCAATTATCCAGTGATTGGCTCTCCCGGGGTGGTTTTTAACCCTGGCGATGTGAACAAGGAAGTTATCGTGGGTGCGCCGGTGCCGACTCCCTACGGCAGTCCGGCCGTCGGGAACGAGACGATCCTGGTTGGATTGGGATCGACCAACAGTTCCGAATTGAGCCAGGAGGGTATCTCCTATACGGTAGGCTCCGCCACGGCCTCACTGACGCTGCTGGACAACGCCAATCCTCCTGAATTCGTGCTGTGGTCCGACCCCCTGACCAATGCCAGTGACAGCGTGAATTGGACGCTGACCTTTGCCGGTACGAATTTGGGTGCGACGACGGTACCTCCCGTCGTGATCAGTCCCTATCCCAACAACGAGAGCGGCGCTCCGACTTATCCCAACGATGCCGGTGGAACCAACGACTTCGACGTCGAATTTGGCTATGCAGTGACCAGCGACACCGTCGGCCAGTCCTTGGCCATGGCCGCCAAGGGATGGACCAACGCGCTCAAGATGACCGTGAACAAGGACCCGTCTTTTACGGGTGCATCGATGGGCGTCAATGTTTATCCGACGGGCAAGACATTTGGCGGCAACTACGCGTTGCGGTTTAGCATGAGTTTGGTGGAAGGCACCGGATATACGGGGACGACCCTCTCCGAGGCGGCTGAATTCGGCCTCAATCACACCGGCACCAATTGCAATTGGGTTAGTGGCGACATCGTTCTATCGCCACCGATCGGCAGCGGCTACACAAACATTGATGGAGTGTGGATCGCGATTGACTCGGCCGCGGGTATCGCCACGGGCGGCACGCCACCCGATTTCGGCTTATACACGGGCGGGACTTCGACCCTCCAGGGCTTGCCCAATTCAGGTTGGTACCAACCGGACAGCGCGCCCGGCACGGCCTTTGCGACTGTTTACAAGCATCCGACACCCTACGACGCCACTGGCAGCGGAACTCCGGCCTCTATCTTGCCGACCGGTGTCTGGAGTGATGTTGAACTCAAGCAGTTCAACGGCACGGTGACGCTCTCCGTTAATAAAACAGCGGTTCTCAGCTACGCGGTGACGAGCCAGTTTACCAACGGAGACATCATGCTTGGCTATGATGATCCCTTTGCCAACCTTAGCGCGGGTTCAGGCGCGGCCGTCTATTACTCCAATGTCCGGGTTGTGGAGCTGGCGCCTTACGTCACCAGCATTACTCCTGCCAGCCTGACCGTTGACGAAGGCCAAACCGCAACCTTCACAGCTACCGCGACCGGCGCGCAACCGTTTACCAACGTCTGGTACTTCGGGACCACGGCGATCAATACCAACATTGTCACCTCGGCGGTTGATTCCAACAACCTGGTGTTGGCCAATTCAACCTTAGCCAGCGCCGGAAATTACACGTTGGTAGTGAGCGACCTTTCTGGAGGATCTGTCACCAGTTCGGTTGTCACGTTGACAGTCATCGTTCCGCCGCCGGATTTTACAGGAGTAACTTTGAGCGCCAACGGCAGCCAGGCGATCCTGACTTTTACGACGGGCAATCCGTACGACACGACCAACTCATTTACCCTTCAGAGTTCCACCAATCTGGCAAGCGTCAACTCCGGCTTTGCTGACGTCACCGGGGTGGCCTTTGCCCTGACCAATGGGGTCTTCACGGTGCCAGCCCCGACCAATGGGCCGGTCACGTTCTACAGGCTGCTGCACAATTAGTTATGAAATGACAACCGTTGCGGGAATTCACGCGAGGCGCGAGCTCCTTGAATCCGCGGCCTGCTTTAAGAATTAAGGCTCTCAGTGCGAGCGTGGCGCGAGTGGGAAGGCTGGAACATAAGCCTTGCCGCGCGCGAAAGATGAGATATAGTGGTATAGTGCCGTGATGCGAAACATGTATGAAAGTATGCGCCTGAGGATTGGCCGTGACAGGCCGGCATTTACCTTGATCGAGTTGCTCGTGGTCATCGCGATCATCGCCATATTAGCCGCGTTGCTGCTTCCGGCCCTGGCCCGGGCCAAAATACAGGCACAGACAGCGAACTGCCTGTCCAATAAAAAGCAGTTAATGCTTGGCTGGCACATGTACGCTGATGATTACGGGGAACATATGATTCCGAATGCCGCGGAAGGCGATGCTGCCACCAACAGTTGGTGCCCGGCCAACGGGGAGAATTGGCAATCTGCGAATGACAACACGAACGTCGCTGCTTATTTGAGCTGCCTGATGGCGCCGTATATGATCAACCAAATCGCCGTTTATGCGTGTCCTGGAGATTTTCTTCCTTCTGCCAATGGAGTGCGCCTGCGCAGCGTTTCGATGAACGGCCAAATGGGGGGTGAGGTCGTGTTACTCGATGAAAACCAATATAACCCAGGCTGGCTCGCTTATTCAAAAACAACCTCTTTGACCACGCTTCCCCCCGTGCGAGCCTTCATTTTCTGTGACGAGTCCATGTTCAGCCTGAACGACGGTTACTTGGAGATGGGACTGAACGATCCAAGCTATCCTGATGTGCCGGCAAATTATCACGGTCATGTTAATTGCTTTGGTTTTGCCGATGGCCACGCTGAAATTCACAAATGGATGGGCAGGGTTCTTCCAAACGTTCCGTATTCGACGGGTGTCACTGAGCAAAACCCCGGTGGCAGCCCTGCTCCCTTTAACGGCGGAGTCGTTTACTCCACCCTTCTAGATCAAGATTGGCAGTGGTTGACAAACCACAGCAGCGCCCAGCATTGAGTTTTGGCGAATTTGTCTCCTTGTCGGCGTCTTGTTTGAGAAAAAAGCGGTTTTGGGATCGCGTTTGACCTATTGGCCGGCAGCAAGTCTGAGCCTTCAATTCTTTCCGTCCGAGCGTCATCCGCCGCTGAACCTTGAAAGTTTCCCAGGAGAGTCAGGCGGCTTGCTCGGTCGAAATGTCTTCGATGCTGGTAATATGGAGGATGGCGCATTCGACATACTTTTGGGCGAATGAGCGGGAATCCAAGTCGATGCCAATCAGGACGGAGTTCCTTTTGACCAAGGCTACGTCGTGGTTGGGGATGGTGAAAGCCCTGCCGTTCGACAGGTTGATGCGGAAGGGCCTGAACGGGCTTTCATTCATGCGCTCGCGCAGTTGTATCGCGGTTATCATGGTTTGAACTTATTGCCGCTCCCAAGAACGGTCAAGCCGCTTGCGCGGTCGGAATGTCCCCAATGCGCGTGATGTGAAGCAGAACACACTCAACGAAACGTTCGGCAATGGAGTCGCTGTCAAGGTCGATACCGACTAGGATGGCATTTCGTTTGAGGAACATCATGTCATGGTTGGTGATGTCGTAGGTTTTTCCGTCGGACATGCAAATCCGGAACGACGTGAACGGCTGCGCGTCCATGCGTTGTTTGAGTTCCAATGCAGAAATCATGGTTTAAATTTACCCTTTCCGGTTTCTGGTTCAAGGGCGATCTGTTCCATTTCAGCCTTTAGCCATTAGCCATTAGCCATTAGCCTGTCTCGTTTATGAGCGACGAGCGCATCATACAGAACATCGCCCTGATCGGTTTCATGGGCACCGGCAAATCTGCCGTCGGCCGCTTGGCCGCCCAACACCTTCGCTTCGCTTTCCTGGATACGGATGAACTGATCGAAACGGAAGTGGGAAAATCGATCCCCGAAATCTTCGCCGAACAGGGCGAAGCCGCCTTCCGCAAATATGAACGGGCGGTGGTCAACGACCTGAGCGCACGGCGCGGCGCGGTCATCGCCGCTGGCGGCGGTTTGGTAGCCGATCCATCCAATCTGGCCAGCCTCAAGACCCATGCCCTTGTGATTTGCCTCTGGGCCTCGCCCGAAACGATCTGGGAGCGGGTGCGCTCGCAGACCCATCGGCCCTTGCTCCAGACGCCCGATGTGCCAGGCAAAATCCGCGAGTTGCTGGAACAACGCGCTGCGGCCTACCGCCAGGCCGACGTGCAGATTCTCACCGAATTTCGTTCCCCCAAGCAAGTCGTGCAGCATGTCCTGCATCAATTCCACCAAGCCCGGAAGCGAAAGTGAAATCCGCCGTTTTCCAGCGCGCCCAACAGTTGGGCTTTGATGATTGCCGCTTCACCACGGCCCGCCCGCCCCAACACGCCGCCCAATTTCAACGCTGGCTTCAGGCCGGCCGGCACGGCCAGATGGATTACCTGGCCCGCAACGCCCACAAACGCATCGACCCCGCCCAAGTCCTGGCCGCCGCCAAAACGATCATTACCCTGGCCGCAAGTTATGCCCCGCCATCGGCCGAGGGCCGGCCGTGCGCGGTAGCGGCGGGGGAAATCGCGCGTTACGCAAGGTTCGGTGATTATCACGAGGTTCTGGGCGACCGGCTCAAAGATTTGGCGGCGTTCGTCAATTCTCTCGGCCAGGACGCCCGCTCGTTGTGGTATGTCGATACCGGACCGTTGTTGGAACGCGATCTGGCGGAACGGGCCGGACTGGGGTTCATCGGCAAACACACCAATCTCATCAGCCGCAAATTGGGCAATTGGATTTTTCTCTCGGAAATCATTACCACGCTGGAGTTGGAGGCCGATGCGCCCGAAAAGAACCGCTGCGGCTCCTGCCGCCGCTGCATCGACGCGTGCCCGACGGCGGCCATCACCGCGCCATTCCAACTGGATGCGCGCCGGTGCATTTCCTACCTGACCATTGAGTTGAAAGGGGCGATTCCCGAGGCTTTGCGCCCGCTGATCGGCAACCGGATTTACGGTTGCGACGATTGCCTGGCGGTGTGTCCCTGGAACCGTTTTGCCCGGCAAGGGGCGCTGATGCGTCCCCATTACCGCCCGGACCTGGCGGCGCCGGATTTGATCGAACTGCTCTCCCTGGACGAAGCGGCCTTTAAGCGACGATTCGCCGGGACACCCATCCGGCGGGCCAAACGACGCGGATTGCTCCGAAACGTGTGCGTGGCGCTGGGAAACTGCGGGGATCAAGGGGCGTTGCCGGCGCTGGAGCGGGCCGCCGCGGACGCCGAACCGCTGGTGGCGGAGCACGCTTGGTGGGCCATCGCGCAAATCCAGGCCGGCAGGGCCAAAGGCGGATTCTGAGAGATTTTTTGCTTGCCTCGCCGGGCGGATGCGTCTATGTTCAAGGCAAGCGAGGCGCGGTTAGCTCAGTGGTAGAGCATCACCTTGACACGGTGGGGGTCACAGGTTCAAGCCCTGTATCGCGCACCATCTGAAAAGGAGGAAAGTTTTGACAACGCAGAAAAAAACGTTAAAATAAGGAAAAGCTATGTTTACGAGACAATTACACACGCCGCGCGGCCCAAAGGCGGGCTTCACATTGATTGAATTGCTGGTGGTCATTGCCATCATCGGAATCCTGGCCGCTTTGCTGTTGCCGGCGTTGGGCAAAGCCAAGATCAATGCGCAACGAAAAGTCTGTCAAACCGAGGCCCTTGGTTTGGTCAGCGCCATCACGACTTACTACTCGACCTACAGCCGGCTGCCGACATCGACCAACGCGGTCAATGCGGTGGCCGGCACACCCAATGATTTTACCTTTGGCACGGCTGGGACCCTCAGCGGCGCCGAACTCGTGAACCCGTTAACAGCCTTGATAGGCGCCTCCAGCGGCATCATCACTTCAAATGAATCGCAGAAGTATCAAAACAACAACTCCGAAGTGATTGCGATTCTGCGCGATGATGCTTTTTACCCCGAGTACGCCACCAACGGCAGCCAACATCTGGGGCATATCTATAATCCCCAACAAACGTCCCTTTACACGGGACATACGGCGCAAGGCACCAGCAGCCCTGGCATTGGGACGGACGAGGTCCTGCGCGACCCTTGGGGACTTCCCTACATCGTCTCGGTTGACCTTAGTGGCGACGGCCGCGTTCTCGACGAATATCTGAATGCAATGAATCAGAAGCAATTCCCCGGCAGCGCACCTCTTTATATCCCAGGAGAGGCTGTTGTCTGGTCGCTCGGCCCAACCATGAAAATTAACTTCGGCCTCCCCATGAACAACGTGTTCAACAAATACATGGTGACCAGTTATTAATGAGCGCGGCGATATTTTCTTGGTGACATTTTCCTTGTTGCATGGCGGAGGCTTTTCGTGTTCCTTTGCTGGGCGAACATGGCCGTTAAACTGTCAACATTGTCCATTTGCCTGGGTCTTTTTTCTGCCGCGCTCAATTTGATTGGGCTGATTAGTCCCGCCCGGTTCGGCACCGGCTTGCGCAAATTCCCGCGCTCCATCCCCGCGGGCTGGGTCCTTACTCTCGCCGGGACGGCGTGGTTCATCTGGATCGTCCACCACGAATCGTTGGCCGATTTTGAATCGCTCAAGCCGCTTCTGTTCACCCTCTTTGTTGGCGTCGGGCTAGGGACTTGCTTTTTTGTGCAGGATTTTCTGGCGGTGCGCGGATTGTCCGTTCTGCTCCTGCTGCTGGGGAAGTTGATGGTCGATGCGGAACGCTGGGCGGCCAGCGAATGGCGTCTGGTCATCGCGGTGTGGGCATACGCGATGGTGCTGTGCGGGATGTGGTTCACCATCTCGCCCTGGCGCATGCGCGATCTGGTCTATTGGGGGACCGCGAATGAAAGCCGCATCCGCGTCACCAGCGCGGTCCGCTTCGCTTTTGGAATTTTCGTGGCCGCGCTGGGCTTCACCGTGTTTTAGCGCCTATTTATCCTTGAGTGTGATGGCGCCGTTCCATTCCGGCGGCAAGGCGGCGGCGGCGCGCAGTTCCTGGATTTGTTCGAGGTAAAATTGCGCCGGACCGTCTTGCGGGCTGATTTCCTGGACGCGGCGAAAGGCTGCTTCCGCGCCGGCGAAATCCTGTTTGGCGAACTTCTCCAGCGCGGCCGCGAAGCGTTCCCGCAATGGGCGCGACTCGGCCTCCTTTTCCAGGAAGGCGGTTAATTCATAAACCGCGACCGCCTTCTCGAACCCTTTCAATCGAAACAACCCCAGGTAGCGCGTCACCAGGCGCGAAGCGACCTCCTTCTGCGTCTCGCCGGTGAGCAGGACGCGCGTGCCCAAATACTTGTTCAACCCCTCCATGCGGGCAGCGAGATTGATGTTTTCGCCGATGCCGGTGTAATCGAAGCGCTGGTCGCTGCCGAAATTGCCCACATTGGCCACGCCTGTGTGCAGCCCCAGGCGGGTGATCAATTCGCGCCCGTTGATGCGCTGGGCGCTGAGCGCGCAAAAGCGCAAAGCCGCCTCGCACGCGCGGTAGGCATGGTCCGCCTGGGGGTCGGGCGCGTTCCAGAAGGAGAAAATCCCGTCGCCGAGGTACTTGACCACCGTGCCATCGGTGGCGTGGATGCAATTTTGCACGGCGCTTTGGAAGTAGGCGTTCATCAGGCGGGCCAGTTCATCGGAATCCATGCCCTCGGCAATGGCGCTGAAGTCGGCGATGTCGGTGAACAGAATGGTCAATAATTGTTTTTTCGCGCCCGGCTTCATCAGTTGGGGGTTGGCGGCGAATTTTTTGACCAGCTTGGGGGACAAATAAAGCGCCAGGGATTGCTCGATGAGTCTCTTTTCGACATGGAGACGCACCGAGTTATAGGTGACGGCCCAGACGATGGCGACAGGGATTTGCACCGCCACCACGATGAGCCATGGGAACCAGTAATGATAGCGGTCAAAGGCGTAATAGTCGGCGTAGGCAATGGGCAAGATGGGGAGCAATCCAAAGACCACGGCCCAGAGGGGACGGCACAGCACCAAGCCAACGCCGAAGAGAATACCGAAAGCGATGATCAGGACGCGATTGACCCACCATGGAAACTCTCGCAAGTAATCGCCCCGAATGAGATTAAGGAAGGCCGTGGCGTGGATGGCCACCCCAGGCATCCACTTATCATCGGGGAGGTAGGAAAAAGGCGTCGAATACTCGTCTTTGCGGTAAGGAGCGAGCCGTGTTTGAAGCTTTGCGCCAACGAAAACGACCTTATTGCGGAAAAATCCGGCTGGCACATTCGGATCGTTTTCCGCGACGGCCTTGTAGAGGCTGACCAACGGCAGGGCGTATTCTGGACCGTAATAGTTCATCCAGAACGGCGTGTCGCGCAGGCTGTTGCTTTCATTGAAGGAAGGCCTGACTAGCAACGCTGTGGACCACGCCAAAGTATTGGTCTGCTCGTTGGGAATAGTGGGCTTGTATTGGCGTATGTACTCCCCCTCCTCTGGAAACAGCGCGGACGCGCCGATGTCCACGGCATGTTCATTAAACAATTGCAAAGGAGGCGTAAATTTGCTCCCGGCCTGTTCCGCACTCCGTCCAGCGTAATAGGCGATGCTCCAATCGCACGCAATAATGACCTTCCCGTTTTCGCTCATGGCATCCGCGAATTGCTGGTCGGTGACCGGGTCCAGGGCGTCGCTGAAGACAATGTCAAATACAACGGCGCCGGCCCCGTCCGCTGTCAATCGTTTGAGGAGCTTGGCAAGTATGGCGCGGCTCCACGGTTCCGTATATTTCTGGTGCAGTTGCTCGTACGACGCATCATCCAGATAAACCATTGCGACCTCGTTTGGATACACCGTTGGGCGCCAGGCAAAGGGCAAATCGTAGCTGGCGGCCTGAATATCGTGTCCCAGAGAGGTCGTCAACAATATGATTCCCAACCCCGCGGAAAGAACCACGCCGCCGAGGAGGCCGGGGGCCTTGGCCCACGCGCCGCGGCACACCGCGGCGAGCCGGGAACCCAATGTTTTTCTTTCATCAGACAAGGCGGGGCCAAGTTTAGCCCGGCGGCGCGAGATTAGAAATTAAATTTCAAGCTCGCCACGAACGTTCGGGTGTGGGCTTGTTCCAGGAAGTACGTGACCGGGTCAATATGATAATCCTGGTTGCCTATATTGACCACGCCCACGGACAGTTCGACGTGGCGATGCGGGAACCGGTAACCGGCGTAAAAGTTGAACTGGCAGAAGCTGTCGCCGCCCTCGCCCGGCAGGGTGTTGCACTGGTCCCACCAGTTGGCCTGCAACTGGCTGAAAAAGCCGCACGGCGCGGCAAAATTGCCGAACAGGCTCACTTCGTTGAGCGTGGAGTTTTCATGCAGGTCGTAAAGTTGGGGATCGCTGGTCCCCGGCGGCAAGGCCAAGTGCGTGGACAGATCCACGAACGTGAGGCTGTAGCGCGCTCCGACGGAAAGCTCCTTGCCGATCAATTGGCTGACGCTGACAAACGCGTCCTTCTCCTGAAAATTCTGCGCCTGGGGCAAATCGGCCACTCCCGTCGGCACCGGAATGGGCGAGCCGGACCAAGCGCCGATAAGCTGGTTGCCTTTGGAAGTGAGCAGTTGCGCCTCGACGTCCAGATAGGTTCCGGTCGGGAACTTGTGCTCGGCGCCGAGCCCCCACGTTTCAAATTGCGTGGCGGGCGGAGTGCCGAACTCGGCCGATTCGGGAATGAGGCTGCGAAAGACCTGGTTGAAACCAGCCACTTCGCTCGGTTCTATCGAGGTGCTGCCGTCATTGAGCAGGCCGCTCATGGAGCGGGTGAAATCGGCGCGCAGGCGGGTGCCGTCCGGCGCCGTCCAATCCACTCCAGCCTTGGGCGAGAGGCGCGCTCGCTCATCTTCCTGGCTGGAGAGCGGCGGAGAATCGACGTTGAGCGGGAAACGCTCCCAGTCATAGGCGCCGCCGGCGGTCAGCAGAAGCGAATCAAAAGGCCGCAATTGATAATAAGTGTAGAAGCTGGCGCGCTCGAAATCCCCTCGCACTTGCGCCAGCGTCGGCAGCGGCTGCGGAGGCGTGACGCTGATAAGCTCATCCATGGAACTGGAGGAATCCATGCCTTCGTGTTGATAACGCCCGCCGATGATGACGGTTTGCCAGTCGCTCTGATAAATGTGCTGGGCTTCGATGGAATTCAAATTCAGCGTGCGCGACAGGCTGCTTGTTCCCGGATAGGACTGCAGGTAGGGAGGCGAGGAGTAGGAAACCAACGGGGCGACGTCCTGCCCGTCGGTGGAAGTGAAATGGTCTTGCAAATTGCGATAGAGGACCAAAGTCTGATTGCCGGTGCCCCAATCCCGGTGGTAGCCAGCCAGAACGTTCGGATCCTGGATCTCCTGCTCGCGCAAAGTGGGGTCGTAACCGGGCCGCGCGCCGCCCGGAATGAACTGTTCGGGCGTCTGGTAATTGTAATGTTCAAAAACATCGCCGGAATCCACTTCCGTCCTTTCCACTTCCGCGAACAAAGTATCCTTGGGGGAGATTTGGTATTTGAGCTTGACAGAAAAATCCGTGTTGTTGATGTCATTATTCGGCCGCCAGCCGGGGTCGCTGTAGTCGTAGGCATCCAACGAATAAGCGAGATTCCCGCTCGTGCCAAATTGGGAGGCGTTTTCGAGCCAGGCGCCGCGGCTGAAGAAGGTTGTTTGCGAGCTTATCCCAGCGCGGTCAGATTCAAATAGTTTCGAGTACTCCTGCTGGGAGATGTTCTGGGAGAGCACGCCCGCGCCGACCGGCGCCAGCAGATTGGCCACCAGCAGTTCGTCCTCCCAAGGTGTCTGGTAGCGTAAGTTGGCATCCCTCGTGTCTCGCAGAGCATCGTAAGTGTCCGACAAGAACAAGTGGGCGGAATAATTGGCATAATCCTCCTGCACGGATTTGGCCGCCTCGCGCACGGCGACATCGCTCAGGCCGGCGTCCTGATAAATAAGCGCCAGGTTCGCGCTCCGCACCGCCGCGTCCTGGTCAAGCAAAAAGCCGGAGCGGAAGACCGCCCGGTTGTCGTTTAGGGATTGGGAATGCTCCAGGTCGTCGATAGCTTGGTTGATGGAATTGCGCTGATCGTTGAGCAGAGCGGAGTAAAGCCAGGCGGTGGGATCGTTGGGATCCAGGCGCATGGCCAACGAGAGTTCGCGCGTCGCCAAATGCGTGTTCCAGGTATAACGGAAAGGCTCGTCCATGCTCCAGGCCTTGCCCAGGTAGCTGCGCAAGAAGGCCCGGTTTGGTTCCAACGCCGCCGCCGTCTCCAAATCCTTGCGGCCTTCTTCGACTTGGTTCAGGCGTATGCGCACCAGGCCGCGGCCAAGCCAGCCGTTGGCCAGCGAACCGTCCGCGGCGATCGCCCTGTCAAAATAATCTCCCGCCGCCGCGATCTTGTTTTGCGCGCTTAAGGCGAAGCCGTTCAAGGCGAGGGCTTGCGCGTTGCGCGGCGAAAGTTCGAGGCTCCGCTTCAACGCCGCCAGGGCCGCCTCGGTGTGCCCGAAACTAAACTCCATTTCCGCCACCCGTTCCTGTGCAAAACCAAAGCCGGGCGCTTTGGCCGCCGCGCTCAAGGCCATGCTGCGCGCGCTTTTCAAGTCGCGTTGCGATTGGGCCTGATACGAGCCGGCCATCCACTCGGTGGCCAAGGTGCGCGGGGCGGGGCGATGCCACGGCTCTTTCTTGACCGCGGCGATCATCTCCTTCAACGCGCCAGCCAGAGCCGCCGGGCGGCTTTCCCGGAACGACTGGCCCAACAACGACTGCGCGCCATCCACTTTCCCGGCGGCCAGCAGCAGCGCGGCTTTGTAAACCTGTTCGGATTCCGAAGGCGGTTGCCGGCCCTTTGGATACTGGGCCAGCGCCTCCAAAAGGTCCCCGCTGCGGTAGGCCGAGAGCGAGGCGGCCAGCGCCTCTTTGGTGTCGGGGCTGAGTTCCAACTCATCCAAGTCCAAGATGGCCGGGTAATACAAAGTCCATTGAATGACGTTGATGGCGTTGAGGAGCGGGGACTTTTGCGGCGCCTGATTTTTTTCGACCACCGCCCGCTCTCCACTTTCCAGTTGAATCGATCCTTGAGCATTGCTCAAGACCACCTGGCCATCCAGCAACGCCAGATCGGTGCGGCCGTTCTCATCGACGGCGAGGTTGAATTCCGTTCCGCGAATGGCCCCCGACGAGGAGGGCGTTGCGAATTGCGTTTCGTTGGGCTTGTCCCGGTTGAAGAAATAAGTTGACCCCGTTTTAACTTCGATGGCGGCGTTCCGCTCCGCCTTGCTCGGTGGGCGGATGGACATGGTGGTCAATTCATACACTCGGATGAGGCTTAAATTGGAGAGGCGGACGGTGGCCCGGCTGTTCTTGCCGGTGCGGATTTGATCGCCTACGTGCAAAACCTGCGAAGCGTGGGCGGCGACAAAATTGGCGGTCCCGGTGGGAGCCACCTCCACCGTGCCCGAAACCATCAACAGGACGGTTTCCTTAGGGGCGGAAGTCTTGTTTTGGGCAGAGACGTCGCTTGTCAACGACAGCAACGCCGCGAAAACCAGCCCCCCAAACTTCCGCCTGTAAATGAGACCGATCATCAGGTATGTTTCGAGTCAAAGCGAGCCCTCGGCGCTGCGGCCCGCGTAAGCAAGCAAGAGCACCCAATCGGGTTTGTCCGTCGCGTTTTTGACAATGCGGCTTTATAGAGCAAATTTCAAACCAACCGCGCCGCCAGCGCAAATATTTGCAGGACAACCACATCTGAATAGCCAGCAGGCGGAGCAGTTCGGCGTGAATCCTGACCAGCTTGGCGGCGGCATTGCTTGCTCCAATCGTTGGGGTTCGACAACAAAGTCGTATTGGGCGGGTTGGGATCAACCTCCTCGCCTCGGATTCTTCGACGAAAGCGACGGGAGCTGTCGCCACGCACGGGTTGCGCCATAATGAGGAACGCATTTTAACATTATTTTTGGCCGGCAAATGGATTGAAGTGGGCATGGAATTTGGATAAGAACCAAAACGCATGATTTCATGAAATGGTCACAAAAAGGTGAAGCGGATCTATTTGCCGAAGCTGGGCAGCTTTGGCCTGTCGCGCCGTCGTCAAGCCGAGCCCGCAAGGTGGTTCGGGAGGCTTAAATTCCGGGTTATGCCCGAATTACCAGACATCACGATCTATTTGGAGGCGCTGGAGGAGCGCATTCTGAATCAGCCGTTGCAACACATTCGGATTTCCAGTCCGTTCCTGTTGCGAACGGCTGTGCCGCCGATTGGCGTTGCGCAGCAAAAGCGGGTTGTCAAGATAAGACGAGTTGGGAAACGGATCGCCTTAGGTTTGGAGGCCGAGCTATGGCTGGTCCTCCACCTGATGATTACAGGCCGATTGCACTGGCGCGAACCAGGCGCCAAGCTGGCGCGCAAGCTGGGCTTGGCCGCCTTCGATTTCCCCAATGGCACCCTGTTGCTGACCGAAGCGGGCACTAAAAAGAGGGCCTCGTTGCACTTGGTCGAGGGCGAAGAAGCGCTGAGCCGTTTGGATCCGGGTGGTCTGGAGGTCTTGGATGCCGCACTCGAGGCGTTTGCGACGGTTCTGACGAGCCGCAACCATACCCTAAAGCGGGCTTTGACCGATCCCGCCCTTTTCAGCGGCATCGGCAACTCCTATTCGGACGAGATTCTGCATCATGCTCACCTCTCGCCGGTCGCGCTGACGCAGAAGCTCAACCCTGAGCAAATCGGACGGCTATACGAGAGCGCGCAAGGCGTTTTGCGCGAGTGGATTGTCCGCTTGCGAGATGAAAACGGCGCTGCCTTTCCCGAAAATGTGACCGCCTTTCGCCGCGAAATGGCCGTTCATGGCCGTTTTGGCCAATCCTGCCCTGTCTGCGGTTCGATCGTCCAACGCATCCGCTACGCCGAAAATGAAACCAACTACTGCCCAACGTGCCAGACCGGTGGAAGGTTGCTCGCCGACCGATCCCTGTCGTTGCTGCTGAAGAAGGACTGGCCCAAAACTCCGGAGGCATTGGAGCAATTCCGCGCAGTTCGCCGCAGATGAGTCGGCTCTATTGTCTTGAACGCCTCCACTGTCTCCGGCTGGCGCAGTAATTGTCGGCTCGTCGTTGTTCGGACAGTAATCCGCGCCGCATGAATTGTTCTCGGCGTTGCCTTCTTCTTGAGGAGGTTGTCGCGAACCGCTGCCGGACGCGGGTCGAATGATGTCCACACCCATTTGTCCAGACAGAGAGAGTGATCGCTGGACGAAATTATGCAACGCTGGCTCAAACGCCGTTTCGCAGCCAGGCTTGACTGTCCGAACGATGGCTACATGGATGGGTTCGTTCATGGAGGTCAAAAGAGAAAATCAAGGGTGGTGGAGACATAGTCCACATCGTGGCCTCCAGCCGCGTGGCCCCCTAGAATCAGATACCAGTTCGGGTCATTGGCGCGCAGCGGCATATACTTGATTGGGTCAAACCAGTCGCCACGATTTGCCGCATTGCTGAGATACGAATAATTCTCGTCAAATCGCAGGATGTTGTAGGACGGTGGCGGCGCCGGGCTTTCCCCTCCGGCCGCCACATCCCTGAGCCATGATGGCTGACGGCTGAAGCAGCAAAATTGGGAGAAGCCAAGCATTGCGCTTCATTTCACTTTCCTGTGGAGAAATACGGCGTCCCACTGCGCCGACCAAGTTCGACCAGAGTCGAATCAATTCCTTCTCCAACCTCCTTGACGGCCCCGTCGAAAAATGTTGGTCCGGCTTCGACTACGACGTCTTCGATGCTGAACTTGTCGGCGAGTCCCTGATCCTGGAGACGCTTTTCCGTGTCGTAGGCGGCGAGCAGTTCCTCCACAAACGCACGGTCACCCTGGCCCACGTTGATGGTGTTGTTGCCTTCGTCGCGAATGACCGGCGCCCAGGCAACGTGGCTGGCTTTGAGTCGAACCGATTCGCGAGCGGCGATGCGTCCCACAACTCGTAATGAATTGAGGGACAAATCCTTTTCGTCACCCAACCCAATCACCATGAAGCGCTTCGCCGGAATGGAACCGCTGGGCGGTGTGAAGAGAAAGGTCTCGCCAAGTTCGCCAATGAACTCCCCTCGATTGCGCAACGCCGAAAGAATTCCTCCGAGATGCGTGTCCGTTTCCTTTGCCGCGCCTTGGTAGGTGTCGCCGGATGGTTTATGTTTGAGGAGACAGATGATTTGCAGATCCGCAGGCTGCGTATAAGGACCGATCATCTTGATGGAAAATCGAATTCCCAGAGGCTTTTTGTCAAAGCCGGTTGCCTTTGGTTCCGGTCCCTCCCCGGCGCGAGCCGTTGCGAGGAGGAGCACAAGGCTCAAGGCAAAAACTTTATTTTTCATAAGTGATTAGGATATCTGCGAGTATCAATGCGCGCTCTTGGGCACAACTTGAGGGACTTTGGCCGACTGTGGCGCGTGATGGACCATCGTGTACGCATACTCCACGCCGATGCCGTAAGCGCCTGCCTGCGGTTTTAGCAACCCCATCAATGCATTGTAGTGGTCCTTGTTTTTCCAATCGCGCTGCCATTCGAGCAAGGCGGCGATGGTGGTCAACCGCACGGCGCCAGCCTGAACCATGCGCGAAAGGGCTGCTTCCTGGGCCGCAGCCGAAGTCGCGCCGCAGCAATCTTCAACGACATAGACGTTGTAGCCGGCGCCGAGCATTTCAATGGACGGCCAAGTGATGCAAACCTCGGTCCAGAGGCCCGTCATAATGATGTTCTTGCGCCCGGTGGCCTCAATGGCTTTGCGAAAGCCGGCGTCGTCCCACGAGTTCATGGAGCTGCGCTCAACCACCGGTTGGCCGGGAAACACGTCCAGCAATTGGGGCCAGACGTAACCGCTGAACGACTCGGTTTCCACTGCCGTGAGCACGGCGGGCACCTTGAACTCCTTCGCAACCTTGGCGATCAGGGTGACGTTGTTGATCAGCGTGGCGCGGTCGGCGTTGGCCACGCCGAAGAGCATCTGAGGTTGATGGTCGATGAACACGATGGCAGAATCTGCCGGCGTGAAGAGTTTATGGTACTGGTTCATGTTACGTTTTCTTTCTCTACGTTTATTTGTTTTTATGTTAGAGCAGCGAACGATCGGCGATCGACGCGGCACGAATGCCATCAAATGCTTCGGTGGGCAACCACCTCCACATTTTTGGGCATAAATGTCTCTTAAAAATCACGCTTCAACCGTAGCAGAGCACACGCTCTTGCAAATCGAATATTGGAAGGAAAAGGCGTTCCTTCTAAAGAAGGAACGGCCCTCAGGAAGGTTCGCCAGCTTTGTCCGGTCGTTCTTACCGCACTGGTTGCCTGTGAGGACTCCGTTGTTCTGTCGCCCCCTTCGCCGCCGTCGGGGCTTGCGCCTTGCCGCGTTCACTTCGCTGGCCAATTTGTAGCTTACAAGCTACAGTATTGCAGTGCGGAAATCCGTAAGTTACGGAAAAATTTTACGCAAGAAGCTGGATGACCCGGAACTGGCGGCGGAATATCGCACCGACTGTTACGAAGAAGGGCCGGAAGTTTTCTGGTCGGCCTGCGGGATGTCGTTTAGGCTCAAGGCGGGGTGGCCCGCGCGGCGGAGTTAAGCAAATTGAATCGAGAGAGTTTGTACCGCCTGATTTCTCGCGATGGCAACCCGCGCTTGTCGAGTCTGGACGCCGTGCTGACGGCACTCGGTCTTAAAGTGACCTTTTCTGGCGCGTGATTGAGCTGACTAGGGGATGAGATAAACGCGGTAAAATCGCTCCGGCGAACCAGGAGCGCTGTCGGTCTGGCTGCCAAAGCCGTTGGTGGCCGTGACAGTGCCGCCCAAGGAATTCCAGTTGGTTTGGGTCAGATTGGTCGCGTATTGGGCCTGGAACGATTGTCCGGGCAGCCCGCTCCAGGTGATGTTGATGGCACCGGCGGAGAGCGTGATGGAGGTCAACACCGGCGCGGTGGAAAGGGCGTTGATCTTGAAGACGACGCCGTCGCCATCGGCGCCGCCATACTGGGTCGTGCCGTAGAAATCGCCGTCGTTGTCTTGCACCAGCGTCGCATAGGAAGCAGAGCCATCGTTGCCGCCGGAAAAAAGATAGAGCGAGGTCAGCGCGCCCTGCGGGGTGATTTTGAAGATGCCGCCGTTGCCGTTAGGTCCGCCGCGATAGGTCGTGCCATATAAATTGCCATCACTGCCCAGCGCCAGTCCCGCCGCAGGATTAGCGCCATCAATCCCGCCGGTAAAAGAGTGCAAAACGCTGAAGCCGCCGCCGATGGTTATGCTGAACACCGTCCCAGCGCCAATGCTGCCGCCAGCGAAGGCGGTTCCGTAGAGAATGCTGTGGGTCGTGGCCAACAATTGGCCCAGCGGATTGGCGCCGTCGCTCGCGCTCGTGAAGGAATGGAGCGGAGTCAGTGTGCCCGTGGAAGACATTTGAAAGATGACGCCATCGTGGTTGCTGCCGCCGAAGTAAGTCGTGCCATAGAAAAGGCCGTCGCTGGCCAAAGCCAGCGCGGCATACGGCTGGCTGCCGTCCACCCCGTTGGTGAAGGAATAAAGCGAGGTGAGCGCGCCCGTGGAGGTGATTTCAAACACGCCGCCATTGTTGTTGGTGCCGCCATTGACGGTCGTGCCATAGAAAGCGCCGTTGGCGCCCTGGGTCAATCCGGCGTAAGGGTTGGCGCCGTCGATCCCATTGGTAAAGGAATACAACGAGTTGAAAGCGCCGTTGGTGCCGATCTGGAACACGGTGCCGTAACCAAGATTGGCGCCACCCTCGAAAGTCGTGCCGTAGAAATTGCCGTCCGTGCCTTGAGCCAGTCCCGCCGTCGGCGTTTCGCCGTCGCTGAAGGAGAACGAGTAAAGCGGCGTCAACGCGCCGCCTGGGGTTATTTTGAAGACAGAGCCAAGATCATTGGCGCCGCCGTCGAAGCAGGTGCCGTAGAAATTGCCGTCGGCGCCCAGCGCCAGCCCGGCGTAGGGTTGGGAGCCGTCCGACCCGTTGGTGAACGAATGCAACGTGGTCAACGCCCGGCTGGAAAAGGTCGGGAGCATCGTTAGCCAAAGCAGAAGACCGAGCCGCGCGAAAGTCGTTTTCATAATCAGTTAAACCTTCCTGTATCGCATGGTAATATAGCCGGAACCCGGCGGGGGAGTCAACCCAGGGTGGGGCGCAGTAGTGGGTCAGTTTGAATTTCTGTTTTTAGTGCAACGCAGCAGCACAGACCCAAGCAAAAAGCTCGCCGACTGGCTGGCAAATGTTTAGATCAATCGGGACGAGATCGCCGTCCGGCGTTTTTATGACATTTCCCTCATATGCGCCGGGCGATAAGAAGATTATCTTGGAAAATATACCATGCAATACAATCGTTGGCGCATACTTGCACAAAACCCAAATTTAGAAACCAGGCTTGATTTTCCGCGCTTGGCGCCGCTTCGCCGAAAATATGTGGTTGGGACGTTAAAACCCGAACTCGTTGGTCAGCATTTATCAACGCCACAAGCTGAATGTCGTCTCCAAAGTAGTTATTCTGCAAAACGAGACGAGTAAGGTATCCTTGCGCCGTCGCTGAATCTCCTCCGCCCCACGCGAGAGCAAAACGATTTGGATATGTGGCCTTGAACCAAAGACCTGAAATTGTATCAACCCCATATCCGTCTGGAAAACGGTCAAGGAAAGGAAAATCAGTGTGAGGACGTATTAACCCTTGGTTTTCAGCCCACTCAAGGAGACTTGTAAACGCAATGGCGAATTCTTTGCCGCCCTCATTACCCGCGCAGCTTGCGCCTGTGCTTGCTCTAACGTGACTTTCGGCTGATTCGAGCGAATATGCCTCAGCCTCTCGGCCATTGCCATTAGATTTTCTGTTCCTGAGTTTGTGGCCGTGTTTCGCATATTCGTTGTTAATATTATTGGCCAAAAATGCCCATTTGCAATCGAATTATGCACATCAATTAAAGCCACGATTTCGTTAATTGTCCAGACGTGATCGGCAGTGCCCGCCTCCATAGTCTGGGCGTAGCACGCAACGCCTAGTGTACTCCTTCCAAATTATACCACATAAAGTGTGGCTGGTGGAAATGTACTGGTAAACGGGTTAGCCGGAAATGACTGCCTTGCACGCTCCCATGCACTGAGCCGGGCTGTATCGAATCTCTGCGTTGTTCTTCTGGCTAACCTCGGTCCCGTAATCTGCCACCAGATTAGGTTATGACCAAAAGCAAAAGAGGCGGGATTTTTCTCCGGTTTTAGCGCGGGTGGAGGAGCTTGGCCGGTGGCTTTCTGAACTACCGAAAAGGCTGTCTCGTTTATGTCCTTGCTTGAGCATTTAGGGATGGCGCAACTTTGGCGGGACGCAAGAGGAAAGTTGCCTTTGAGCCAGTCAACCTGTACCACCACCTGGGCGCCGGGAAAACTCGGGCGCATCAAAAGTTGCCAGACGGCCTCTCTGGCATTAGATTGCGGTAATCGCCGAATGGCGTGTTTTTGCATGAGTCACATTTTGAATGATTTGTATATCGCCGCAGGTGTCGTTTTCCTGTTTGGGGCGGCGATTTTTGTCCATGAATTCGGGCACTTCTGGGTCGCTCTCAAACGGGGCCTCGTGGTCGAGGAGTTCGCCATCGGTTTTGGCCCCAAGATTTTCTCCTGGAAGCGCCACGGCGTGGAATACTCTCTGCGCTGGATTCCCGCCGGGGGTTTCGTGAAATTGCCGCAGATGATCACTTCCACCGCCATCGAGGGCGCCAGTAATCAGGAAAAGGCTTCGGCGGCCGCGCCGGACTCGGACAAAATCCTCGCTGCGGACGCCAACGAGCGGGAGAGTAAAAAGGAGGAGGCTCCGATTCCGCCCGCGTCGGCCCTGTCCAAAATCCTCGTGGCTGTCGCCGGGCCGACCATGAACGTCATCTTCGCATTCGCCCTCGCCACGGTGATCTATATCGTCGGGCTGCCGGTGGCGGTGAACCCGCCGTTCATCGGCTACGTCGATCCCAAGACGCCGGAGGGAAAAATGGGGATACACGAAGGCGACCGGATCGTAGCCATCGACGGCAAGCCGGTCAAATCGTGGGACGAGATCTCCCACACGACGATTCTGGCGCTGACCAATGTTTTTCAAGTGACCATTGTGCGCGGGGGGTCTTCCAACGTTTATGCGCTGATGGCCGAACCCAGCACTGTAGTTGGAATGGGTGTCAAAACGCTTAACTTGGCCCCGAAGGACCATCTGGTGGTCGGTCAGACCATGAAGGGATCGGCCGCCGCCGCGGCGAACTTGAAAGCAGACGATGAAATCGTCTCCTTTGCGGGAGCGACGGTCAGCAGCCGTGAGGAATTGACCAAATTGATCCAGGCCTGCGGCGGAAAGAAGACTCCTTTGGTGATTCAACGAGAGCACAAACGGCTGGCTTTGGAGGTGACGCCTGCCTGGGATTCATCCGCGAAAATGTATCTGCTGGGTGTCATCTATGGGCAGGGCAGAGACTTTTACGAGATTGAGCATCCCACGCCGTGGGCGCAGGTGCGGGATGTGTGGGAGCAGCTTTATGGCACCATTACCGCCCTGATTCATTCGCATGACAGCGGCGTCAAAGCCAGCGATTTGTCCGGCCCGGTGGGCATAGCCAGCATGCTGGCAGTGTGGGTCAACACGGACTATCGGCTGGCGCTGCATTTCCTGGTCTTGTTGAACATCAACCTCGCCATCTTGAACATGCTCCCGATTCCCGTGCTCGATGGCGGCCACGTGGTCATGGCCATCCTCGAACGCATCCGCCGCCGTCCGCTGGAAGTGCGCTTGATGGAGTACACGACGACTGTTTTTGCCGTGCTGCTGATTTCCTTCATGCTCTACGTGACCTTTTTTGACATTCGGCGAATCCCGTTGATTCACGGGCTGTTCAATCGCAAGACGCAGATCGAACAGCCCGCAGATCCCGCCACCCAACCGGCGCCTTGAACGATGCGCTCTTGTCCTTCTCCCATACTTTATCGTCGCCGCAAGACCCGTGAAGTAGTGGTCGGCGATCCGGCCCGAGGCGGCGTGATCATTGGCGGCGATCAGGCGGCCGTCAAACAATCGATGATCACCTGCGACACGATGGACACGGAGGAGTGCGTGAAGCAATCGCTGGAACTGGCCGCCGCCGGCTGCCAGATCACGCGCATCACCGCGCCGACGGTCAAGGACGCGGCCAACCTCAAGAACATCGTGGCCGCCTTGCGCGCGCGCGGCTGCCTGACGCCCATTGTGGCCGACATCCATTTCAAACCGGATGCCGCCCTGGAAGCGGCCCGGTGGGTGGAGATGGTGCGGGTCAATCCTGGCAACTACGCTGACAAGAAGAAATTTGCGGTGCGCGAATACACCGACGAGCAATACAACGCCGAGCTGGCGCGTCTGGAGGAGCAGTTTACCCCGCTGGTGCTGCTGTGCAAAAAGTTGGGCCGCGCCCTGCGCATCGGCACCAACCACGGCTCATTGAGCGACCGCATCATGAACCGTTACGGGGACACACCGCTTGGCATGGTGGAGAGCGCGCTGGAATTTGCCCGCATCGCCCGGCGGCACGATTACCACAATTTCAAATTTTCCATGAAGTCCAGCAACCCCAAGGTGATGATCGAGTGCTACCGTCTGCTGGTCGCGCGGCTGGATGAACTGGGGCCGGATTGGAATTACCCCATCCACCTGGGCGTGACCGAGGCCGGCGAGGGGGAAGATGGCCGCATCAAGAGCGCCATTGGCATTGGCTCGCTTTTGTGCGACGGGCTGGGCGACACGATTCGTGTTTCGCTGACGGAAGATTCGCCTCATGAGATCGCCGTTTGCACCGATTTGCTGGCGCAGATTCCGGCGCTGACCGTTTCCAATTATCCGAACGCGGCGGCCACGCCCTGGCCGTTTGATCCGTTCGCTTTCGAACGTCGTAAGACGCCGGAAATTTCCTTGAATGAGCAGGTCCGATGCGGCGGGGAGCAAACGGTGCGCGTCGTCGTCACGCGCGCCACGTGGGAAAAGGTCGCCCCGAATATCCGGCCCAAGGCCGACGTCAAGCCGGAGGCCGTTTATGAGGACCTGAACATATTCGAGATTGATCCGACGAAAGATTTCGATCTCAATTGCGAGACGCAACTTGTGACGGTCAAGGATGGCATAGATCTGCCAGCAATTGCCGCGTTCCGCATGCTGGCGGGGAAATTGAAGCGGTTGGGCCGGAGCAATCCCATTCTGCTCAAGGACTGCCTCCGATTCGAGTCCGCGCCCTTGGAACCCAAGATCGCCCTGTTGCGGGCGGCGGTGGTGATCGGCTCGCTCCTGGCAGATGGCATCGGCGACGCGATCCTGGTCCGCGGGGAATCGGGCGCCGGGCAAAGCCTGCGGCTGGCCTACAATATTTTGCAAGCGGCCGGCTGCCGCAGTTTCAAGACCGATTACGTCGCCTGCCCGTCATGCGGACGGACCCTATTCAACCTGCAAACAGTGACCGCGAGCATCAAGGAACGGACGCAACATTTGAAAGGGGTCAAAATCGCCATCATGGGCTGCATCGTCAACGGGCCGGGCGAGATGGCGGACGCCGATTTCGGATATGTGGGCGGGGCGCCGAACAAGATCAATCTTTACGTCGGCAAGAATCCGGTGAAGTTCAACATACCGGAGACCGAGGCGGTGGATCGGCTGGTGGATTTAATTCAGGAACACGGCAAGTGGGTGGAACCGGAACTGGTCCCGGCGGCGCCACGCGCTGCTGCGGGATAAAATGAGAAGACTTCCAGGCGGGCGCGTTAAACCACTGTGCCGTCTCTCCCACCGTGAGGATATGTCGCACGGATGCGCCCTGTGGGCAAGTTGATTGTGGTGGCGGATTCAAGGCGACAAGGCTGCCTTCAAAGGTGAGCGCACAGGAAATCGCGCGCGGCGACCGTCTCCACCTCGTCCTCCGTCACTCCATATTCCGGAAAAGTCCTTGTAACGTCCCTTTTTCACTTGTGCGCTCAAGGCTTTGCTGACCGGCGCAGAAAGAGTTACATGATGGCCAAGCTCTTTTTCGGCGCCGAAACAGGCGGCGCGGATCATCGTTCGCGCCGGGCAGCCCGCCGGCGAGATCATGGCCAAAGCCAAAGCGGCCGAGGCGGACCTCATCGTCCTGTGCGGTCCGAGGTCCGGGCGACTGCGGCTTCTGCGGCGGGGAACGACCCAACGGATCCCGAATTCCGCCTCCTGCCCGACTTTGGTGCTGCCACACCCCGGCAAACCAAGCCCAGGAGAGCCGGCGCGCGTTGGAGGGAGCGTCGCGGCAGAGGCTTGTTTTTTTGGGGAAACCGCAGCACGGATGGCTGTGGCGTGATCATCAATAATTTGGGCTAATAGGGGGATTTGGCGATTTCTGGCATCTCTGTTTTGACCAGAGTGGTCAAAAATCGACTTCGACCGGCTTTCCTATCCCACCATCAGAAATGCCATCTTAATGTTTTCTTAACGCCGATTCTACGAGGGATAACTGACCATTTTTGCGAACACGGACAGGCTTGGAAGCGCAAGGGAGCCCCAGAGATGGCACTTCACCTGCTAAAAGGCATCCTAACGTGAGCACCGAACCAGAAAACGAGCAGAAACACCACAAACGCATCAAAAAATAAGAATATGTCATCCGAATCACCACCGCCGAAAACAGAGATGAAACCCACCCTGGGCCTGACTGGCCTGACGATCAACGCCATGGCGCTCATCGCGCCGGGTGCTTTCTTGTGGCTGACTTACGAGGAACAATCCCTCTACGGCGCGCCGACGGCGGGTTGCGCGATGTGGATCGGCATCGTATTCGCGTTGGTTTTGTGCTTCGCCACGGCCATTAGCTACGCGGAGTTGTCAAAGCTGTATCCCGGCGCCGGATCATCCTACCTTTACGCCGAACAGGCCTTTTTGTCCCAAACGCATGCCTTCAAATGGGCGCGGCTGATCAAGTTTTTCACCGGCTGGAACAGCCATCTTTATTACTGGATATATACCGGATTGATGGTCGGTGTGACGGCCATTCTGGCCGGATGGCTGGCGGGCCAGTTGTTTCCAGACACTTTCAGCACAACCTACAACAGTCCGTTGTTCATGTGGCTCTTCTGCATCGTGTTCGCCGTTGGTGTTGGCTACATTGCCTACCGCGGTGTCAATGGCACGACCGCGGTTAATATGGGGATAAACGTCATCCAGATTTCCGCGCTGGTGGTCTTCTCCATCATGGCCATCGCCTATCGCTCCAGCCATCCGGACGGCTCCGTGGGCTTCCATCTGTCCAACAACATACCGGTCAATTATAATGTAGCTCAAGTCCCTGTGACCGACACGAACAACAAACCGGTGCAGGCCACTTGGGCCGACGGCTCACCCAAAGTGGATGACAAGACCAAGGCCCCCATCTGGAACATGCAGGACAAGCAGGTGGCAAAGGATGACTTGGACAAAACCAAGAACACGAATGCCGTTGAGCTGGCTAGTTTGACGGCTCTTGGCCTCGGCGAAGGCGACCCCTATCCGGCCTGGAAGGCAGACGACAAGGGCAATGCGGTTTTGAAAGATGGCAAATACGCCCCCGACCCCTTCATCTTGAGCTATAAACCTGCGGACGCCCTGAGTGGAGCGGGAACCGCGCAAGACCCCAAAACCTTTAATTTTCACCCCAATGGCGCGTCCGTCGTGGCGCCGCACTCGTTCAGCGCCGTCCTGGTCCAGGCCTGCATAGCGATTCTTCTGCTGGTCGGATTCGAATCGGTCACGGCCATGGGCGAAGAAGCCAAGAATCCGAAGAAGGACATAGGGCGGGCGGTCTTGCTTTCGTTGGCGATTCAAGGGGCCATTTGTTACCTGTTCGAGTATTTCGCGGCCAATTATTTTTTGAATAGCGGTTACACGATGTCCAACGCCGGCGCTTCCAGCGCGCCTCTCGGGGACATGATGGTTCTGGTCGGCACCTGGGTTTTTGGCAGCGCTTCGGCGGGCAAGTCGTTCATGCTGGTGGAGGCGTTTACAGTGTTTCTGGCCTTGATCGGCACCACCCTCTCCTGCATGAACACAGGCGCGCGCGTGACCTATGCCATGGGCCGCGACGAGGAGGTGCCCACGCAGTTCGGCTTGTTGCACGGCAAGACACTTTCGCCGCATCGCGCGGTCTGGTTCCTGGCCTTCATCTCGATCATCTTCGGTATCCTTACGACCGTGATCTATCTGGGTGCCGCATCGGCGGACTTGGCGCCCTTGGACAAGCACAATTTCTGGTACGGCTTCGGCATCTTCTCGCCGCACGCTTACACTTATCTGCCCAACTCCATGATCACCGTCACGTTGATTAGCAACTTCGGTACGTTCCTACTCTATATGACCACCTGTATCGTGGCGATCGTGGCCTTCCGCGAGCACCATAGTTTCCACGGGTTTAAACATGTGGTCGTGCCGGTGTTCGGGCTTCTGGCCAACCTGGGTTGCATGTTGTTTTACTTGCTAGGCCCGATTCCGGCGATTGGTGTCCCCGGCATGAGCTGGCATGAGCCTTACCTTGCGCTGGTGATATCCTTGTTGTGGATCGGTTTAGGAGCCTGCTACTTTGCCTTCTCCAGCAAGAAGAGAGGCAAAGAGATTATTCTCACTGTCAAGCCTGGCATGGCGATGTTGTAGTCCGATAATCCCCCAAAAATCAACAAACCGGTTGCCTCCGACGAGTCAACCGGTTTGCCGTCTTGACCGGGAAAATGTTTCCCATCAGGATGCATCATGGATTTGACCTACGCCCAAATGTCCGTCACCGGGCCGGTTCGCCAAAAAAATGAGGACTGCATCGGGTTCTGGCAACCGGAGAAACCGGAGTTGGCGCGGACGGTGGGCATAGCGGCTGTGATAGCCGACGGGGTGGGCGGCACCGGACGGGGCGAAGTGGCCAGCCAGTTCGCGGTGCAAACCGCGCTCAAGGTCTTGAAGGGAACGGTGGCGGAAACGGAGCCGGAAGATTTGCTGCGCAAGATTTTCAACGAGGCCAACAAACTTGTTTATGACGCCTCCATGCAGAACCACCAGGAAGGACGGATGGCGACGACGTTGACGGTATCGATCTATCGAAATGATGAGGTCACGATTGGACACGTGGGCGATGCACGGGTGTATCTGATTCGCAATGGGGCGCTCCGGCGCTTGACCTCCGATCACAGCTATGTCGCCCTTCAGGTCAAATTAGGACTGGTCAAGGAGCGCGACGCCATGGCCAGTCCGATGCGCTCGATGATTACGCGCAGCATCGGGCAGGATTTAATCTGCGGCTACGACGTGTTCAGCCAAACCTTGGAAAAGGGCGACGTGCTGGTACAATGCACCGACGGCCTGTATTCGGTCGTGCTGGATGACGAAATCTGCGAAATTGCAGGGCATCTGGCGCCGCAGGAGGCCAGCCAGCAACTCATTGCCCAGGCCGAAAAACGGCACACGGAAGACAATGTCTCGGTTCAAATCGTCCGTATTGACGCAGTCGAACACCGCCATTTTTATCGCGGCGCGCCGTATTACGTAAAAGCAACCTCGCCCTCAGTGAGCAACGAAATCCAAGCCGGCCAGATATTGGACAACCGGTTCGAGATAACCGAATTGATCAGCCGTAGCGGCATGGCGTCCATCTTCAAAGCCAACGACCTGAAAACCGGCCTGACGGTGGCCATCAAAGCGCCGTTGATGCAATTTGAGAGCGACCCGGCCTCCTTTTCCCGTTTCCAGCGCGAGGAGGAAATCGGCCAGTCGCTGAGCCACCCCTACATATTGAAAATCTTTGCCATTCCGCCGGAGGAAAAAAGCCGCCCTTACATCGTGATGGAATACTTGCAGGGCCAAACGCTGGCCGCGCTCTTGCGCGAGGTCCATCCCTTGCCGGAGCCGGACGCGGTCAAGATCGCCAGCCGGATTTGCGAAGCCCTGGATTGCATGCACTTTCACAAAATCGTGCATCGGGATCTCAAACCGCAGAACATCATGATCTGCCTCAACGGCAGCATTCGGGTCATGGATTTTGGCATCGCCAAATCTTTGAAAGCCCGCCGCCTGACCTTTGTCGGCTTTTCCCCCAGCATGGGCACGCCCGATTACATGGCCCCGGAACAGGTCAA
The DNA here is from genome assembly GCA_003140095.1 of Verrucomicrobiales bacterium. Taxonomy (GTDB): domain Bacteria; phylum Verrucomicrobiota; class Verrucomicrobiia; order Limisphaerales; family Palsa-1400; genus Palsa-1400. The sequence goes on from PLIU01000083.1 coordinate 60,540, forward strand.
AGGCAAACGCGGGGATGAGCGGACGGACATCTACGCTTTGGGCGCCATCCTATACGAGATGTGTACCGGCCAGTCCCCCTACGAAGGCGAAAGCCCCTACGCCGTGATGAATGCCCGTCTGACCGGCGACCCCGTCGCCCCGCGCAAGCTCAACCCCAAGCTCACTCCGGCCGTGGAGGAAATCATCCTCCATGCTCTGGAGCGCGACGCAGCCAACCGGTTCCAGACTGCCCAGGAAATGAAGGCGGAGTTGGACGACTACGAAAAAGTGGAGATGGTGGAGCGTTTTCGCCGTTTGCAGACGCCGCAACTGTGGAAGAGCCGGTTTCGCATGGTGCCGCTGGTCCTACTGTTAGGCTTGGTGCAGGTGATCATTTTCTTGTTGATGTTTTTGTACTTCAGGCACAAGAGCAAATAGCCGGGCCGGTTCTGGCGAATTTTGCCCATGCTGAGTGCTTTGGGGAGAGTGAAATCGGGAGAATGGATGGATAAATCCAGCCAAAAGTATTGACTTTGGGCGGATTGCTCTCCGCCGGGGCTGCTGGCACTGGCCATGCTTAGCAAACCATGGAGATTGTGTCTATTAGCCTCACAATGGTGGTATGGGCGGGAGTTCTCGTCATGCTGATGCAAGCCGGGTTTGCCTTGGTCGCCACTGGCTTGTGCCGTGCCAGGAACGCCGCGCAGGTCATCTCCATGAACCTGCTCATCTACGTTTTCAGCGTGCTGGGTTTTTGGGTCTGCGGCTTCGCCTTGCTCTCGGGCGGATGGTCGGGAACGTGCGGCACACCCGTCAGCCAATGGTCGATCCATCTCTTCGGCCATTCCTTCGGATTGATGGGCACGAGTGGATTCTTTCTCAGTTCCCCCGGCACCGAGCCTGCGGCCTATAGCTGGTTTTTCTTGCTGGCGGTGGTGATCTCCTTGGCGGCGGTCATCCCCGCCGGCGTCATGGCCGAACGCTGGAAAATGGCCAGTGTTGTCATGTACGGCATGGTGGCGGCGGCGCTGCCGTTGGCCGTCTTCGGCCATTGGGTGTGGGGGGGTGGATGGCTGGCGCAATTGGGGCAAAACCTCGGCTTGGGGCACGGCTTTGTGGATTTCGCCGGGTCTTCGGTTGTTCACGCGGCCGGCGGGATGATCGGCTTGATGGGCGCCATCGCCATCGGGCCGCGCCTGGGCAAATACTCCCGCGATGGCCGGCCGCGTCCCATTGCGGGTCATAATTTGGTCTATGTCGTGGCCGGCAGCCTGCTCCTGGCCGCCGGGTGGTTCGGATTTAACGTCGGCCCGTCCTTTTTCACCGATGCCTCGCGCGCGCCGATCATTGCAGTCAACACGATGCTGGCCTCGGCGGCCGGCGCAGCGGCGGCCTGCGCGCTGGTGACGGTGAAATTTCGCAAGCCCGATCCGTCCATGGTCTGCAATGGCCTGCTGGCCGGGTTGGTGGCCGTCTCCGGTTCCTGCCCCTTTGTCAATCCCACCGGCGCGATTCTGACCGGCGGCGTGGCAGGATTTCTGGTCGTGCATGCCGTTCTCTTTTTCGAGGGGACAATGAAAGTCGATGACCCCATGGGCGCTCTTTCGGTGCATGGGGTGGGAGGCACGTGGGGCGTGCTCAGTTTGGGTTTGGTGGCCGACGGCAGCTTTGGGGCCGGTTGGAATGGCGCGCCGGAGAAGGCCGGGGTGGCGGGGGCGTTTGCGACGCTCTTTGGCGGCCCGGCCAACGATTGGGGGCAATTGGGCGCCCAGATCATAGGCGCGTTGACTTGTTTGATTTCCTTGGGGCTGGTGGCCTGGCTTTGGTTCAAAGTGTCCGCCCGGATCGTTCCCCTGCGCACGCGGCGCGAGGATGAACTCGGGGGATTAGACCTGCCGGAAGTGGGTGCCGAATGCTATCCCGATTTCCACCTGACCGACAAAGGGTCGTCCCGGCCCGAATAACGTATGAAGAAAATTGAAGCCATCATCAAACCGTTCAAACTGGATGAAGTGCGCGACGCCTTGTCTGAGATCGGCATCGGCGGGATGACTGTCAGCGAAGTGGAGGGCTATGGGCGCCAGAACGGCAACGGCGAACTCCATCGCGCCGGCGAATACGGCAGCGACATGCTGCCCAAGGTCAAGCTGGAAATTGTTTTGACAGACACGCAAGTCCAGCCAGTGCTCAAGGCCATCGTCAGCGCGGCCCGGACGGGAAAAATCGGCGACGGGAAAGTTTTCGTCACCCGCATTCGGGAGGCGGTGCGCATTCGCACCGAGGAAAAAGGGGCCGGGGCGCTTTAGGGCGGGGTGGATCTTTTTTTTGGCAGCTTTTCCTAATTTTAATCTTAATCCACTTCACTTGCCTGAAAGAGATTAAGAGCCTGGCAGAACTTGGGCAGCACCGGTTCAGCAAGCCCATCGAGAATGATCACGTTGCCCTTCCGTCATGGCGCATCGTAATGTCATCGCCGGCCACCTGGAACCGGCCAACGTTGACAATCGACGCCTTGGTATTGTCCGGTTCCCAGCTCTCTCCCGGCAGCCAACTCAACGCCGATGTGCTGCTGATGGACGAAAAGCGCGGACGTGAGGCAGCGCGACAGCGCGGGTTGGTCATGGCCGGTGTGCTTGTGGAATTGATCCACGCCAAGCTCGCCGGATGGATTCCTAACTTTGGGGAGGAAATCCGGTGGCTTCGCGTGGACGCCGGTTTTTTTGTGAATGCGACCATTGAAAGATTCATCTTGTCACAAGTAGGGGAGTGACTGTTGCATTTTTTGATCGCTGAGCGGGTGCGGGCCTTGACGGAGCCCGGTATTCGTAGGATTGTTGCAAGCATGAGACACTTAAGCTCGGGCCTTTTTGGGTTGGAATTTGAGAAGCTTCTCCGCAAAGGAGGATGCCGACGGGTCGCCCTGGAATGATTGCATTACCCAAATTCAGGGTATCGTCGCCAGCGCCGCGAGGATGCGAAAGGCGATGGGATACCAATCAAGGTGAATCAAACCAA
>PLIU01000393.1 GCA_003140095.1 Verrucomicrobiales bacterium
CAACCTGGACACCCGATCAAGCCCGGCACTTCGCCAGCATAGGTTCCGCCGCTGCTGCAAAAGCTCGAACCGAACGCGCCTTAGAACGTGCCCGCACCCGACTGGCTGATCTCGCCAGTCACCCGACTATACCCGACTCCGCACCCGACGCCGCTTCTGCTTTAGAGTCGCGCCTGACTCGCGCCGCTCAATCCGGCGCGGCTCCCGCCACCCTGGACAAGCTTGCCTCGGCGCTGGCCCGGCTCCGGCCCCGTGGCCAAGCCCGCCCCAGCGCCAAGCCCAAGCCGGTCCCGCGGCCGGCCATTGTGCTGACCTACGATTGTTTTGACGGGCCAAACCCAAGCCCAGCCCAGGCCCAGGCCCAGGCCCAGGCCCAAGCCCAGCCCAAGCCACAGCCAAGGCCGGATCAGTGGGAGGACTAGCGCCAGGCTGGACCTCACTCCTACTCTGCTCATTGGCCATCTCCATCCCTCGCACAACGCCAGCGCCAGCGCCAGCCAGACGCCCGCGCCCGCATATCCGGCTTAGTATTCGGCAGTATCCGGCCCGGACTGCCTCTTGACCTGCTCCCGCTCCTGTATGACCTTGCCTCCATGCCTAACCCGCATCCGCGTAATCTTTTCAACCGTTCCACCGGACGGCTTGCGGGCGTGTGTTCCGGCCAATCCCGCGCCGCTCGCGCTCGCTCCCGTGCCCGCGCCAAACTCGCCGATCTCACCGAAATTGATCTGGACTCTCACCCGGCTCTTACCGGCAATCGAACCCATTCCGAACCGAATCACCCGGCCCTTTCCCCTCACGAGTTTGTCACCGGGTTGCTCTCGGCTTTGGAAGCCTTGATTGTCCAACCTGCGATCAGTGAGTCAACGCTCCGCGAAATCGTCCCTCTGGCGCGACAACTCCGGGACCGACGGTCCGTCCTGAGCAGTCACCCAAGCCCGCCCAAACCGATGTCGAAGCCCGGTCCTGCTGCTCTCCCGCTCCCTGTCCAACTCCTGGCCAAACGCACAGAAGCTTGCCAACTTGAACGGGGACCAGACGGCAAGCTGCGCTGGAAGTCGGGAGTATTGGGGACAGCGCCAGCGCCGCCCGGCCAGAAGCCCGCGCCGAACACCAACCACTACTGCAATAGTCTCGCCACGATGCGGACAGTGAAGCTCTGACTCCCGCGCCCGCAGCCGCTCCGAGTACGCGCTATTGGGTCCCCGTCGGGGCAGTGCCGCCTGAAGTGGCATTCGCCCTTATCAAGGCCGGCCACGGGCGCTGTTGACATAGCCTTGTCCACCGCATCGCTTTAACCTCAACATGGGCAACCGATGCTCTTTTTCAATGCGTGCGTCGCTTCGCTCAAGCGACAGTAGCGCCGCCTGACCCGGCCCCGGCGCGGCGGGCGAAGGGGTTCTGACCATTCGGAAAACCTAAAAGCGCGGCTTCGTTTCGGATTGTTGGCGGGCTGGCTTTTCTCCCCATTTTGGTTTGTCTCTCATACGCCGGATTTGATATTCCCTTTGCCAGGAATCCGGTAATCTGATCCTGAGATGGCACGGTCTCCCAAAAAATCGGCTGTTGACGCCGCCAGAAAGTTCCTGGCTTCCAAGTCGTCCCCGGAAATCGAGCGATTGGTGGGCAAGCGAAGGATTCGTAAGAAACCAAAGTTGGGCCGGATTTTTCGCGCATCGCGCTCTTGGCAAAAATGGGAGGAGAAACTGTTGGGCACTGCCGTGGACCGGGTTGTGGCCTCCCGCATCGGACGGACGCGAACCGCCGTCCTTCAACATCGCCGAATCTTGGGCATTGCGCCTGTACCATTGCACCTTCCTAGCGAGTGGACGCCCGATCAGGATGTGGTTTTGGGTAAAATGCCTGACGCTGAGACCGCCCGCCGGATTGGTCGCAGCGAACTCGCCGTGGAAATGCGACGCCAAAAACTTGGCATTGCTAAGGCCGATTCCAAATGTCGGCATTACACCCCCGAAGAATTAAAACTTTTCGGCACGATGCCTGACTCACAATTGGCCCGCCTATTGGGGCGCACTGTGGGAGGGGTGAGCGCTCACCGCTCCGCTCTTGGCATCGAGAAATTCGATCTCCAGCGCCGTCCCTGGACTGCGGAGCAAGACGCTTTGCTGGGCGTTCTGCCCGATGGGGAAGTGGCGCTGCGATTGAATCGCACCCTGGAGTCGATCAAGGTGCGGCGCGGAAGGTTGCGTATCCCGATGTTCGCCCAGAGCGCCGCAATGGGTCAGGTGATGAGGATAAACTTTTAGGTATTATTACAGGAACGCCGCCAGTCGCGGCGGCTGAGAGCNNNNCCGAAGCAAGGTCTCGTCTTGGCGAACATCTCCGCGGCACAGGACGACAAATCTTATCGTCTATCGCGGTTCGCCTCCCGACACGACTGGCTTCAAAAAGTGGTAACGCGCTTAAGACGGAACTCGAAAAGGCCAGTGACCTCGAAATTGCGATCTATACGGGGAGTGATCCAACAAGATTTAGCCGCTGGCCGCAATCCGGCTGGATTCATGGGAACATTTCAGACCTCTCCATTTTTACGCAATCAGCTTCCGTTCCTCCTGATGTAATTGAGAGGGCAGCCGATCAACTTGTCGCGGGAGTTACCGAAGTATCGAGCCTTCTGGGCGAGATGATTGAATCTCATCCGGGAGTACTCCAAAGCATTTGCGATTCACTGAGACAGGAGAATCAAGAGC
>PLIU01000334.1 GCA_003140095.1 Verrucomicrobiales bacterium
TCGAGATTGCCCGAAACGGCAAGATCATCGGCACGATTCAACCCATTTCTGACGGTGAATCGGATGGGTGGGATGAAATCATGTCAGAAGTTTGGGCAGCCCAAAAAAAAGCCTCCGGTAAAACCCGCAACCCAGTGCTGGCCGAGCGAGAACGGAAGCGGCGTTGATTACCTATGCCGATAGTTCTGTGCTGGTGGCTTGGTTCCACGCCGACGACCAGTTCGCACTGGAAGTGACGGAATGGGTCCAAGACAATGGAACGGAATTTATCTGGAACCCTTTTTTGAGGATTGAGGTGCGCCATAATCTGCGCAAACTTAAAACACCTTACGCGCGAGCTGCTTGGAACGCGCTTCGTGCCTCGGAGAAGAGCGGGCGGCTGCTGCTCGGAAGAGTGAAGTACCATGATCTGTTGGAAGCGGCTGATGAGTTGAGCGCCGAAAAAGCTAATGCCATTCCAGCCGGGACATGGGATTATGTACATGTGGCCGCCGCTCTCCAAAGCAAAGCCATTTATTTTGCCACCTGTGACCGTTTGCAGGCCGACCTTGCTCAACAATGTGGCTTTGCGGGAGCGAAACTCAAATATTTTTAAACGATCCAGAGGTAACCCGTTGCGCGCTGCCATCGCCCATTGCCAGCACCACAATCAATTCAATGCGCGTAATTGCCTCCGTTTTATCAATCGCCCTCGATTTCATAATGCAGACAAGTCCAACTAACATAATCCGGTCCCGGCTGCAAAGCAGGCAACGCTCGACAAACCGCACACGAAGCGGCAGTCTTACACCTGCAATGATCGTGACGGCGCGCAAATCATTCTTAATCCTTTGCTGTCTGTTGGCGGCGGGCGCGGGGTTTGCCCAACCCCCAGACTACACCTATCGCGCCGAGCACGATCCTGATGGCATCGGCAAGTTTTACGCCGGGCGCGAAATTGCTCAAGTCATGAGGCATCAGGCCGCCGATTGGCTCGAACGCCCCGAACGCCAGCAGGAAGAACGCACGGACGTCTTGCTCGAATCCATCCCGCTGCATCCGGGCGAATCCGCGGCCGACATCGGGGCGGGCACGGGTTATATGAGCTGGCGATTGGCCAAAAAGACCGGCGACAAGGGCCGCGTATATTGCGTCGAAATTCAACAGGAGATGCTCGACTTGCTGGCCAGGAAAATGACGGAACACCAAACCACCAATTTCCAGTCCGTTTTGGGCACGGTGACCGACACCAAGCTGCCGGCCAACTCCGTCGATGTCGTCCTGATGGTCGATGTCTATCACGAGTTCGATCACCCCTACGAAATGATGCAATCCATCCTGCGCGCTTTGAAACCCGGCGGTCGCATCGTGTGGGTGGAATACCGCGCCGAAGACCCCGAGGTGCCGATCAAACCGCTGCACAAAATGTCGCAAGCCCAGGTGCGCAAGGAAGCCGCGTTGCTTCCTTTGCAATGGGTGGAAACCATCGAAAAACTTCCCCGCCAGCACATCTTCATCTTTACAAAAAAACAAACATGAACTTCACCTACTACGGACATGCTTGCTTTGCCGTCCAAACGGCCACCCACACACTTCTCTTCGATCCTTTTATCAGCGGCAATCCACTGGCCAAAGACATCGACCCGCAAAGCCTCAAGGCCGACTTCATCCTGGTGTCACATGGACATCAGGACCATCTGGCCGACGCGGTCGCCATTGCCAACCGGACCGGGGCGACTATTATTGCCGCCTATGAAGTCGCGGCCTGGCTGGCCAAACAGTCGGCGCGCAAAACGCATCCCATCAACCACGGCAGCACGCGCTTCGAGTTCGGTCGCTTGCGCTACGTCAACGCCATCCACTCCAGCAGCCTGCCCGACGGCAGTTACGGCGGCAACCCCGGCGGGTTTGTGGTGGAGACGCCGGAGGGGAATTTCTACTACTCCGGCGACACGGCGCTGACCAAGGACATGGAATTGATCGGCGACTCGGTGCCATTGACCTTTGCCGCGTTGTGCATCGGCGGCAATTTCACCATGGATGTGGCCGATGCCATATTGGCGGCGGAATTGGTGGGTTGCGACGAGATCGTCGGCCTGCATTACGACACGTTTCCACCCATCAAGATCGACCACGAACTGGCCAAACGGAAATTTGAAGAAGCGGGCATGAACCTGAACCTGCTCAAAATCGGCGAGAAGAATTGGCTAGATACGTCAGGCCCGAGGATTGAAATGAGATTCCCGCGCCAATTGTTCCCACAAGCCCTTCTCTTGCTCGCCGATCGCCTTGGGCATCTGGACGCGCGCCACCACGTACAGATCGCCTTGGGCGCTGTCGCGTCCCGGCAAGCCACGTCCGCGCACCCGCAACCGCTGGCCGATTTGCGTGGCCGGCGGGATTTTGATGCTGACCGGGCCGCTCAACGTCGGGACCGAAACGCTCGCGCCCAACGCGGCTTCCCAAGGCGCCAGGTCCAGGTCGTAGTAAAGATCGCCGCCTTCGACGCGGAAGTCCGGATGGCTGGCCATGCGCACCCGCAGATACAAATCCCCCGGCGGCCCGCCGGCCGAGCCCGGCTCGCCTTGTCCGCTCACCCGCAACCGTTGGCCGTCGCGCACGCCGGGCGGAATCTTGACTTTGTAATCCCGCGAGACAGAAACCTGCCCGTCGCCGCCGCAGGTCGGGCAAACCCGCCGGCCCTGGACAGCCGAGCCATGGCAATCGGGGCAGACGGCGTTGCGCCGGACGCTGATGGGGCGGATGGCCCCGCGCATCGCCTCTTCCAAAGTCACCATGATGACGCCCTCCACATCCTGGCCTTTCTCGGTCCCCGGTTGGACCGTCCCGCCGCGGCGGCCGCCAAAGAACTGCTCGAAGAAATCGCTGAAGCCCGTGCCGCCAAATTCAAAATTCTCCGCGCCGGTTCCGCTGCGCCACGCATGAGTGCGGAAGGCCTCCCCGCTGGCGCCCGGCGGCGGCCGGGAACCGCCGTCTTTCCAATCGGCCCCGAGTTGGTCGTACTTCTCGCGCTTTTCGGCGTCGCCGAGCACCTCGTAAGCCTCGTTGATTTCCTTGAACTTTTCCTCCGCCCGTTTTTTGTCCTTGGCCACGTCGGGATGGTATTGCCGGGCCAAGGTGCGGAAGGCCTTGCGGATGTCGTCGTGGCTGGCGGTGCGCGGCACGCCCAGCGTTTTGTAATAGTCTTTGAATTCAACCGGCATAACGTTTAATACTATATGGAGTCTAACGTCGGTTGTTGAAAGTTCAAACTGTGAGATGTGTCGTCCTCATTTTAGTGCTCCTGGCGGGTTGCGCCCCCAAGTCGCATCCCCAATTGATCGTCGGCATGGAACTGGCTTATCCTCCCTTCGAAACCACCGACACGCGCGGACAACCGGCTGGGGTGAGCGTCGATCTCGCGCGCGACCTGGGCCAATCCCTCGGGCGCGAGGTTCAAATCCAGAACATCCCCTTCGATGGCTTGATCCTCTCCTTGCAGACCCACAAAATCGACTTGATTATTTCCTCCATGACGGAGACGGCGGAGCGGTCCAAAGCGGTCGCTTTCTCCCAGCCGTATTTGACCACGGGGCTGTGCCTGCTAGTGGGGAAAAACTCGCCCATCCAAACCATGGCTGACGCCGATCAACCAGGACGCGTTCTGGTGGTCAAGAAAGGCACTACGGGACATGTCTATGCCACCGACAAGGTCCGCAACGCGCGTGTCCTGGTGCTGGACAGGGAGGCCGCTTGCGTGTTGGAGGTGGTGCAGGGGAAGGCGGACGCCTTCATCTACGACCAGATCTCGACCTACGAGAATTGGCGGCGCAACTCGGAAACAACGCGCCCGCTCTTGCAACCCTTCCAGCAAGAGTCGTGGGCCATCGGCTTGCGCCAGGACGACACGGAACTGCGCCGGCAGGTCAATCAATTCTTGCAGGATTACAAGGCGCATGGCGGTTTTGAAAAATTGGGCGACCACTACCTCGCGGAGCAAAAGGCGGCCTTCAAAAAGCTGGGTTATCCCTTCTACTTTTGAACGCGCGCTGGTCAAGCTATTTCGTCGCATCCAATGAACCTGGATCGCCCCCGCCGCCGCTAGGGTTGCGGTTGGCCAATGCAGGCCTGGCTTTGCTGGCGGTTTCGCTGGTGTTCTGTTTTTCATTCCAGCATCTGGCGTATCAGCCGCGGTGGAACGCCATCTATCCCTACCGCCGGCTCTTCCTGCAAGGCTGGCTCACGACCATCGGTCTTTCCGCCGCCGCTTTGGTTGGCAGTACGCTGGCCGGACTCTGCTCGGCTCTGGCGCAGGGCAGCCGTTTTTTGCCCCTGCGCTATTTGGGAAAAATCTACGTCGAATTGGTCCGCGGCACGCCGCTGCTGGTGCAGATTCTCATCGGCTACTACGTCGTTTTCGATGCCGTCGGCGTGCAAAACCGCTATCTGGCGGGCGTTTTGATTCTGTCCTGCTTCAGCGGCGCTTACATATCCGAAATCATTCGCGCCGGGATCGAAAGCGTCGGCCGTTCCCAATGGGAATCCGCCCGGGCCATCGGCTTGACGCGCGCGCAGACCTATCGTTACGTGGTTTTGCCCCAGGCGCTGCGCCAGACACTGCCGCCGCTGGCCGGGCAATTCGCCTCGCTGGTCAAAGACTCCTCGCTGCTTTCCGTCGTGGGCATCCAGGAATTCACCCTGCGCGCCGAAATGGCCAGCGCCCGTACCTACACCAGCTTGGAATGCTACCTGCCGCTGGCCCTTGGCTACCTCATCTTGACACTGCCCATTTCCCTCTGGACGCGCCGGCTGGAAAAACGCCACCACTTCGATACCTAGTGCCGTGACCAGGAATTCTCGATACACGCGGGCCATGGCTTGGGGAGCGCGGTCGTCCTCGCCCGCCGTGCCCGACGTCTCGTCGGGAACATGTTTGGGTCAGTATTTGAAGTGAACCTGCGCCTGCGCCAAATCGTCAAACGTTTCAACGGGCCTCTGGTCCTGGACGGCATCTCGCTTTCCTTGGACGGGGCGCGGACGCTGGTATTGGTCGGGCCGTCGGGCGGCGGCAAATCCACCCTCCTTCGCATTTTGGGCGGCCTGGAATATCCCGACGCCGGCGAAGTGGAACTGGACGGCGAGCGCGTCCTCTTCACGGAAGCGGCTTTGTTGCGGCATCGGCGGACGGTGGGCACGGTCTTTCAGGCCTTCAATCTTTTCCC
>PLIU01000465.1 GCA_003140095.1 Verrucomicrobiales bacterium
CGACCATTCTGCTGCCGCCGTCGCTTGGGTCAATGGTTTCGCGCGCCATCAACCCGGCCTTGCTCCATGCGTCGGCGGGGAGGATGTAGGGCACCTGGACCACGACAGCAAAGTTGTTCGTTCTGGTGGTGTAAACGAAACGGAACCCGTCCTGGTCGTTCCAAATGTCCTGTCCACTGGAATTGACCAAGTAAGAGCCAGGTCCCTCGTAATAGGTCGTGTCCGCACCCGGGGCATCGATGATGCCGATATCGATCGAATTCAGCCGGTCCACCGCTCCGGCAGCGGAGGTATCAGCGGCAATGGGAACGCTGGAGAAGCTCTGGAGGTTGGTGACGACTAAGGTGAAACTATTGGTCAGCGGCTTGCTAAGCTCCAAGATCACCTTGTTTGTCGAGCCAACGCCCAGGTTGTTGGTGAAGAGCATGACGTTTGTGATCGTGTATCCTGCAATCGAATAATCGGCTGGATCGGTAATCGAAGACGCATTCATGGCCTCGCTAAAGGTCACGTCAACGTATTGGTTGGAGGTGCCGCTGTCGTATTCTGCAAACGCGGTGACAATCGTCGGAGGGGCAGGATTTTCCAACACTGTCAACGTGGCCTTGGCGCTGTTGGTGCTGCCGGTGAAGGGGCTGATGGCATTGACGGCGCAATAAACTTGCAGACCGCTCAGGTTGGTGGTAGCTAAGGGAATGGTGTAGATGCTGGCGTTGGCGCCGGACACGACGACGCCATTGGTGTACCACTGGTAGCTGACAAAGGGACTGGTGACGCCATTCATGCTGAACGAACTGTCCGCGCCGGCCACGACCGAGAAGGTCGCGCTAGATCCGCTCTCAACGGTCGTGTTCGTGGGTGAGTCGGTCAGGAATAAATGGACGACGTAATCGCCGAAGTTTTGATACGATGCCGTGACCAATTCATTGTTGGGTGGGTAAATGTCGGTGGAGGAACACAGGCCCACAAAAACCACCTCCGGGAAGGCGTTTGACGCTCCGGTGTCCACCGGGTCGAAGTTGCACAACCAAATCCAATCAGCATCGTTGGTCGAGCCATAGACCGTAAAGAGGTCATTGGTGCCACCGGTGACACGCGTCAGCATCAGCCATTGGTTGGGATAGACAGGCGCAATGGCGCCGTCGCCGATATAATCATTCGGCTCGTAGGCGCCTCCATCGGTTGTGTCACGAACGGCCACGGAGAGACTGTTTTCACCATAGGTGCCATCCAGCCCGAGTTGGGTGGCGAGCGGGGTGGTGAAGACCGCGACCATTCTGCTGCCGCCGTCGGATGGGTCGATGGCTTCGCGGGCCATCAAACCGGCCTTGCTCCATTGATCGGCGGGGAGGATATAAGGCACCTGGACCACGACAGCAAAATTGTTTGTTCTGGTGGTGTAAACGTAACGGAAGCCGTCCTGGTTGTTCCAAATGTCCTGTCCACTGGCATTCACAAGGTAAGAGCCAGGCCCCTCGTAAAGGGTGGTGCCCGTAAGCGAGAAGACGCCGATATCGATCGAACTCAGCGGGTCCAGCGTTCCAGCGACGGAGGCGCCGGCGGCAATGGTAGCGCCGGAGACGCTCTGGACGTTGTTGACGACTAATGAAAAGCTGTTGGTCAGCGGACTGTTGAGCTGCAAGATCACCGTGTTCGGCGAGGCAACGCTCTCGTTGTTGACGAAGAACTTTGCGTCCAAGACGGTGTAGCCCGCAACGGTATAATTGTGTGGATCGAGCGCATCCAGATTCATCGCCTCGCTAAAGGTCACTTCAACGAATTGGTTGGAGGTGCCGCTGTCGAACTCGCCAAACGCGGTGACAATCGTCGGGGTTTGAGCGTGAACAGCCGCAGTCAGCCACAGGGCTGAACAGGCCGCCAGGAATGCCAAGGGGATGCGTTTGGAATCAGTCGTGCGCATATTGGATTTAGGGGCGGATATTTAACTTGCGAGGTTTCATCCCCTGCTTGTATCAACGCCGCATCCAGATTGCAAGAGAAATTTTTCCGCATTGAGCGTGAATTGACTAAAATATGGTACAGGGTATGCTCAACTCCTTGGGATCAATAGCGCAACGTCCTCATGACTTTCCAGGCGCGATGACCGCGCGTGTCGCGCATCGTTCACTCACGGCTTAAGCGTTGCCGGAGTATTCTACTGTCCTGTGGTCAGCACAACGCGGAACCGCGCTTGGCCGCTTTCCATGCGCTGGTAAGCCTCCGCCACACGTTCCAGCGGATAGACTTCGTTCATGGAGCGCACGCCGGAGAGAACGCTGAAGGCCAGCGTGTCCTGCGAATCAATCGCCGTGCCGGAATACCAGCCCTTGATGGCGCGCCGGCCGGAAAGCAAAAACAGCGGCGAAACCGTCATGGTTGGCACCGCGCCGATGACCATGAAGGTTCCATTCAAGCCGAGACCGCCTTGCACCGCGCTCATTGCGTCGCCATTGGTCACCGTGGCGATGATCGCCTTGGCGCCGCCAAGTTTTTGCAATTCGGCGGCCGGGTCCTGCGTCTGGCTGTCGATGTAAGAATGGGCGCCCAGTTTCCTGGCCAACGGCCCCTTGTCCGCGCCGCGGGCGATGCCCACGGTCTTGAATCCCATCTTGACGGCGTATTGCACGCCCAGATGGCCAAGCCCGCCGAGGCCCAGCACGGCGACGAGATCGCCAGGCCGCGCGTGACTGTTGCGCAGCGCATTGTAAGTGGTGATGCCGGCGCACATGAGAGGCGCCGCCTCCACCGGGGAGAGATCCTCCGGCACCAAGGCCACGGCGATCTCCGGCGCCACCATGTATTCCGCATAGCCGCCATCGAAGGAAATGCCGGTGATCTGCAACCCCACCGTGCAGCCGAAGAAATCGCCGTTGCGGCACGCATCGCACAAACCGCAATGGCCGCCGTGCCAGCCCACCCCCACGCGCTGGCCGGGTTTCCAACGCGTCACTCCCGCGCCCACGGCATCCACCACGCCGACGACTTCGTGACCAGGCACACGCGGGTATTGCAGTCCCGGCCAGAGGCCTTCCTTCACCGCCGAATCGCTGTGGCAGATGCCGCAGGCTTGGACTTTGATCCGCACGCGGCCGGCGTCTGGCTGCGGAATCTCACGTTCAACAATTTCAAAAGGTCCGCCCGCTCGGGCGATCTGGGCAACGCGCATTTTTGGCATAATCGAATCGGGTTTTGTTTCTTCAAACGAGCCTTCGCCAAACTATCATCGTTTCTGGCCTGATAACAATGGCAATACGTGGGCCAGGCGGCGTCGGCTGGCGTCGGCGGACGAACACAGGCCGGTTTTTTTGAGCATTCTCAAGGTTGTTGTGCCTCCGCTTTCCCCTGCCCGCCGTAGCCCGGCGAAGGTGGGCTTTGTCCGCCATAGCCTTGCGACGGCGGATCTTTCGCCTCCGCTGCGGCTATTTCCTCCCAGGATGGCGCGTGCCATGCCTGCCACCACGATGGGTGCCGCGCCTGTTCCGGCGTCCCCACGATTATTGTGTCCCCATCAGCGCTCCAGGACGCTTCCCAAAGAAGAGGGCCGACGCCGGTGAGGTTCAACAGTTCCTGCCGCGTCCCAACATCCAACAGCATGACGGCGTCGCGGCCGCCACCGGCGGAGATCAATCGGCGTCCGTCTTTTGAGAAGGCGACTCCAAACCCATTGCCGCGCATGTCTTCGATCAACTCGCCGGTGGCGGCATCGCACAGCCGTGCGATGCCCGCTTCGATCGAAGCAGCCACGAGCCTGCCGTCCGGTGAGACGGCGAGCCTCGAAGACTCGTATCTTCCTGGAACACGCCGCGGCGCACGGTCCGGGTGGTCAAGATCATAGAACTGGAGTTCATTATTGTCAGCGGCGACGACAACCAATGCCACCAGCACTCGTCCCCCGACGGCAAAAGCTACATCGGTGACAAAGCCGATGGGAGCGACGACGTTCTGACGTGTGTCCACATTCCAGACGCAGAGCGCATAGGATTGCCGCGAAAGGGCCGCTAGATATTTTCCATCGTCGCTGAAGAGGTAAGGGGGGATCCCGGCGATTTCGTTCTTGAGTTCAATCCGTCGTCCGGGTTTCGATAGGGTGGCGAGGAAGATGGAATTGGACACCGCCGGTTCATTCCACGCCACTGACCGCCGTGCAGCGTTAAACAGCGCTCTGCCCGGGCGCTTCTCCGAATCGAGAGTGACGGCTCCCTGCCGCGCAAACTGCGAGCCGCTCCATTTATCAACCTGGATCTGATTTGTGCCGTCCCAGTGGCCAAGCCAGGTGGTGCCGAAACCACATACACTTAAATTGGTCGAGGAACCAAGCCCGGGCATGGGTCCCAGGGAGGCACCCTGGCGGACATCGAACATCTCAGGCGGGTTGTCCGCGCGGACCAGCATCACTCGCGAGCCGTCCAGCGGCATGACGCCGAGGAGGTTTTCCGGCAGGCGCACATAACCATCGTTGGCCTTGTTTTCTTCGAAATCCCACAACATGAGATCCCCGTCCTTGCTCGCGCTGGCGATGAGGTGTGCGGCCTGCGAGATCGCGACGGCTTTAACTTCGGCCTGGTGCCCACGAAGCACCTTCGCCTCGGTCCAGGCGGCTGTGTTCCAGATGCGGATGGATTGATCGGCTGCCGCGGAGATCAAACGTCGTCCGTCCTTGGAAAACGCCAGTTTGCAAACCCACCTGCTGTGACCCTCGAGGCGGTCGAGAAGCCGGCCAGTGGCGGCATCCCAGACGCGAATGGTGGGGTTTTCAAATCCCGATCCCGAAGCCAGCACCCGTCCGTCCGGCGAGATGGCCAGCGTGGTTACCCCAGAGTCCCGTTGCGGTTCCGTCTGCCAGAGTTCCTTGCCCGTCGTCAGGTCGAGGCACTGGATACCACACCGGTAGTTCAAATTGTCAGAACGGGCAAGATACAACCGCTGATTGTCGGAGGAAAGCAGGGCGGCTCCGAAATGAGACGAAAAACTGTAACCGGCCGGATGTTGAATTTCGATTTTGCCGGAGGACACATTCACCACCCAGACTGCACCACCCAGGTCTTGAGTCCTGGATGAGGCGTAGATGACCACCCTGGAACCATCCTGCGAAAACTCCACGTCACGGACTTCCCATTCGCCTTCGCCGGTTGCCCGCCAGAGGATTGATTCCCGGCCCGCGTCGAGGTCATACAGGGAGACCGCACTGGTCTCGGAGGTGGCCGCCAGAAGATTGCGAATCGGAGAAAAAGACACATGTCCTTCGGGCAGATCCTTGCCGTCCGTCAGGGTTCGAACCCATCGCCGGCCGGGCACATCCCACAAATCAACGCGTCCGGCGCTCCAACCCACGGCCAGGCGGCTGCCATCCGGGGAAAAGCTGACGGACCATCCCCCCACTGGCCGTTTGGTGAGCGTAACCAGTGCGGTGCTGCGGGTCAGTTGCCAGAGGTAGCGCCATTCCCATCCGCGCAAGTCTTCCTCGCCCGGCTGCGAACGGTGCCGATCGAGCAACTGTCTCGTCCCTCCCAGGCTGTTGTCTTTCAGCTTCTGCTGGGCGAGATATATGTCGGAAGCATAAAGCAATCGCCGCGATTGCTGCTGGCTTTGGGAAGCTTTTGCGCGCTCGGTTTCGGCAACATTTTGTGCCGCTTGCGCCGCTTTCCGTTCCACCTCTTCTGCCGCCCGCGCTTGCAGTGCGTGATCCCTTTCAACGCGCGCCTGACGCCATCCCATTGCCGCCAGGCCTAACCCCGCCGCCAGCACCAGAACGACCGCGCTGGCCACGAGGGCGGTCCTTTTCACCTTGGCTAGAGTTCGTTCGGCGGCGTGCAGTCGCGCCAGCGATTTGCCGCTTTGCAGCAGGAGCAGTTCCTTGTGCATGGCCTGCGCGGATGGGTATCGCTGGCGAGGGTCCTCGCGACACGCCTTGGCAATGACGGCGTTGAGTTCCAGCAGGCCTTCGCGGTCGGGCCAACCATCCAGATTGGTGGGAAGTTCCGGGAATTCCTGCCGGTCTTTGCCCGTGCAGACTTCGTAGAGCACTTTGCCCAGGCTGTAGAGATCGGCTTGCGGCGTGCCGGGACCTTCCGGTGGAACGAATCCCTCGGTGCCGACGAACGACCGCGAGGCATCCACGCTGGTGACCAGCCCAATATCGGACAGCTTGACGACGCCATTGACGAAAATGACGTTGGAAGGCTTGATGTCGCGGTGGACTAGGCCCTGGCTGTGCAGGTTTTCCAAAGCCGTCGTCAGTGAGAGGCTGATCTGCACGCATTCTTCGAACGGCAGCTTCCCTCGGTGGAACAGCTCGCTCTTGAGGGTTTTGGGCGCATAACGGTCTGGATTGACCTGTTGGCCGGTGAATTGATCGTCGGCCAACTCCATCACATAAAAGAAACAATCCTCACCCCGGCCAACGTGGAGGATGTCCATCTGGCTGTCGTGCTTGCGGGAGATCGGCTCAAACTTGAGTATGCCAGAGAACTCCCGCTCGAAGGGGCGGTCATGGTCGAAGGACCGCCGATGGACGATCTTGACGGCCCGGTAAGCCCCGGTCACGCTGCGCGCCAGCCAGACTTCTCCATAGCTGCCGCGGCCGATGCGCCGCAGCAGTTGATGATCGGGGATGGCCGGCGGCTCCAGTTGTTCTGGCGGGCGAAACTCCGGCGGCGTCTGCGCTTTGGGGTCGCGTTCGATCATAGGTCTTTCACACTCCCGGCCGCCCGTCCATCCTCATCTGGCTTCGGCGCCAGCCTTGCGTACGCAATGGGCAAGAATGGGAACCTAACTCGGGTGCCGGCGGTTCGGCCCGCACTCTGGATTTCAGCCGGCGCAAGAGCGTGCGGCGGATTTCAGGAAGAAACGGAGCGGCCGCGACTTCGTATTTCTGGATGGCGATCCTCGCGAACCGATGCCAACGGATTTGAAAGCGAAACTCAACGCGTGCCAGAGTGAATCCAATCTCAAGACCGGAATTCATAGGCCTTTTTTCTCCAGCAGTTCGACCTCTTTTTTGATCAGACGCGACACGCGGTGCCCAGCCAGGTAAACCCGTCCGACACTGACCCTGAGCGTTTGCGCCACTTTTCGGGCCGGCCATTTCTTCAACACGTAAAAATCGAATATCTGGTATTGCTCGATGGGGACCCGCCGCTTGACCTTTTGGATGGCCGCGTCCATCAGGTTCTTTTGCCACTCCGCCTCCCACATCGAATCCAGCGCCAGTCCGGCCGGGTCGGGCAACCGCTCCAGCAGCGGCGTGCCTCGGCCAGTCTCCGTGGCCGGCTCTGGAGCCGAAGGGTGTTTTTGCCGCTTGTGGAACTGATTGGCGATTTTCGAGCGCGTCACCTGCATCAGCCAGCTCTTGAACGAACAGACGGCCGGGTCATATTGGAACCGTCCGATGCTGCGGGCGACGGCCAGGACCGTCTCCTGCACCACATCCTCGGCTTCGGAGTGGGTTAAGCCCGCTTTGATCGCCACCGCGTAAATCAATTTCCAGTAGGTGTTGAAAAAGTCGCGCCAACTGCCGTCGTCGTCCCAGTGTTTAAGGCGGCTGAGCAGGCTCTTGCGCGTCGGAATGAATTCATCCGGCAATTCAATCATAATGCGCCCGGGGCTGCTCGTGGCAGGCTGGTTCATCGCCTAAAATCATAGTTAATGCCGTTTTCACTTCAAGTCCCATTCCACCCTACAAACCCGCTGGCGTGGCCGCTTCTTACAACTATTTCAAAATTTTTGCAGATTGTTGAAAGATTGGCTTCCAAAAACGGTTCATATCCTTGGTTACAAACGAATTTTATGAGAATCAAGCTCCACTACAGGTTCATCGGGCTGGCCTTGCTGGCTGGCGTTCACCAAGCCCACGCGCAAGTCACCAATCTGGGCATCGCCCCGGCGGGCAATCAATCCGTCCTTTACTGGCCGACGAGCAGCACGACGAATTACGTGTTGCAAACGACGGCCAGCCTCGCCTCGCCGAGTTGGGTGACGGTGACCAATGCGGTCACCATCAATGCCGTGGCAGTGACAAACTCGGCACCGTCGGGTTATTTCCGGTTGCTCCTATCCACCAATCCCCCGGGCATGGCGCTCATACCCGCGGGTGTGTTCACGATGGGAGACACTCTGGATGGCGAGAGCGATGCCAGCCCCACGAACGTGACGGTGTCCGCGTTTTACATGGACGTGAATCTGGTGAGTTCCAACCAATGGCAGGGGGTGTATAATTTTGCGATTGCCAACGGCTACCGCTTTGACGACGTCGGTTTGGGCAAGGCGGAGAATCATCCAGTACAGACGGTGAATTGGTATGACGTGGTGAAGTGGAGCAATGCGCGGTCGCAGCAGGCGGGTTTGACGCCGGTGTATTACACGGATTTGGGTTTCACGCAGGTTTATACGAATGGGGATACGGATGCGGTCTATCCCAATTGGGGTGCCAACGGCTACCGGTTGCCGACGGAAGCGGANNGCGGAGTGGGAGAAGGCGGCGCGCGGCGGATTGAGCGGGCAACGGTTTCCATGGGGCGACACGATTTCATGGAGTCAGGCCAATTACAAGGGTGATCCCGGGTCTCTGGGCGGTTTGTCCTACGACCTTTCCACTGCGATGGATTATGATCCGGCGTTTTCCGGCGGAGACAACGGAGATTATCCCTACACGAGTCCGGTCGGAACCTTTGCGCCGAACGCATATGGACTAAATGACATGGCGGGGAATGTCTTCGAGTGGTGTTGGGATTGGTATGCGCCGCCGCCGTATCCGGCAGACAGCCCTTATTTGGGAGGAACCGATCCACAAGGCCCTGCCTCAAGCCCGGATGACGCCCGGGTGTTGCGCGGCGGCGGTTGGAACTACAACGCCTCCAGCGCGCGGTGTGCCAATCGCAGCGGTCCCTACGGCTACGGCTACCCGCCCAACGTCGTCAGCTATATCGGGTTCCGCTGTGTAAGAGGGCTTTAGTTCTTGCTTTCTTACGCGTTAAGCGTGCTACGCAAGCGAGAGCAGGCGTGTTGCGCCAGACGCATACGTTTTGCCAGCTAAGCCAGTAATTGAATTTAATCAATTATCACGGGCAGTGCGTCATGTGAATCGGCAAGCGTAACCGGCTGTCGAATATGACCATGCCATTATGAATACTATTAAAAAGACGAATTCTATGAAAATGAAATTCTCCTGCATCATGACCTGGGCGATGGCAATGACGACAGCGCATCTGACGGCCCAACGGTCGTTGGGGGCGGTTCAACACCGATGGCACAGGTTTTACGAACCTGCATAGTTTCACTAATGGCAGCGACGGCGCGTGGGCCGGCTTGATTTTATCGGGCAACACTTTGTATGGGGCGGCAATCCTGGGCGGCAGTTCGGGCAACGGCACGGTGTTCAGTCTTTCACTGCCGGCAGTCGGCGCGCCACAACTGGCCATCATTCTTTCCGGAACCAATGTTGTTTTGACTTGGCCGACCAACGTCAGCGGGTTCACCTTGGAATCCACCACAAGCCTTGGCTCTCCGGCGGTCTGGTCTGCTATTTCGCCTGGGCCGGTCGTCCTCGACGGGCAGAACACAGTGACCAATCCCATCTCCGCCACACAGCAGTTCTACCGTTTAAGCCAGTGACCGAATTTAATCACACAGGCGTGAGACTGGCCGGCGGGACACCAGCCAGAGCGACCGAGACGGGCGCTCCCAATTTCAACCGCATTGTTCCGGCTAAGGGGCGCCTTTGTCATGCCCGTCCGGCGCCTGAGCAAGATACTTCTCCAATGGCTGCCAATATTTTATGCCCCATCCATAATTAAGGCTGGCAAAATCGCCCTGGGGAAATCCTGTGTGATCGAGAATGAGCGTGGCCTGTGAACCGCGCGCTTTGAGTTCAAACCGCACGATCGAATATATTCCCGGCGCCCAATGGGTCGGACGCTACGCCTGAACGATGCGCTGGCCCGGCAGCAACTCGATATTCCGTCCCACTATCACTCCCCCGAACATCGAGAAAGCGCTTCCTTCCTCACGGCCGATCCGGGCTGGCTCGCCGGAGAAGGCGGAGAATTGCTTGGAATCCAACAGCGCCTCATAGATGCGCTGGGGGCTTCCATGCAGATCAATCTCCTGGTGCAGAGAAGTCCGAGTGGCGTCCGATCCGGCGCCCGGCAGCTCCGCCTTGGCCGGCGGCGTTTGCGCCACGATTTTGGAGCTTGCGGCCAGGCTTCCCAAAACGGCGGCGATACCGGTAATCATCTGACGTCGAGTAGGCGTATTGCTTCTCATAATGTCCCTTCAAATGGTTCTCAGAATGTGGCGCATGGAATTCGTGTCAAGTTCCAAATTTCCGCCCTGATGAAACTCGAATTTTCAAGAACGCGCTCCCGAAGAAGGCGCTCCTGATTCGGGATCAGACTTTGCCGCAAGGAAAAAACTTGACATGCAACCATTTGGTTGCATATGATCAGGCCCGATGGATGCAGTGTTCAAAGCTTTGGCCGACCGCAGCCGCCGAAAATTGCTCGATCAATTGCACCGGAACAACGGGCAAACGCTGACCGAATTGTGCGAGCATATCGACATGACGCGGCAGGCGGTGGCCAAGCATCTGGCGTTGCTGGAGTCGGCCAATCTGGTCGCGACCCTGTGGCGCGGGCGAGAGAAGCTGCATTACCTCAATCCGGTGCCGTTGCACGGGATCTACGAGCGCTGGATTGGCAAGTATGAACGCCATCGTCTGGAGACGTTGAGCGAATTGAAAAAGGGTCTCGAAAAAAAGAAGAAAGCGAGTCATTATGGAAAAGCCGAAATTCGTGTACGTCACTTACATCAACACCACGCCTGAAAGATTGTGGGAGGCGCTGACCACGACCGACTTGATCCGCCAATATTGGTCGGGTCGAACGAATGAATCCGCCTGGAAGAAAGGCGCCACTCTGGAAAGCCGTTCCCCCAAAGGCGAACTGGAATGGCAAGGGAAAATTCTGGAAAGCATACGACCGCGCAAGCTTTCCTACACGTTTGACGGGGTCGGCAAAAAGGCCCGGACTTCGCGCGTGACCATGGAAATTGAAACACCCAAACGAACGGATCTGCACCAAACGACCGCGATTAAATTAACGGTGACGCATGACAAGTTTTCGGCAGGCAAAGATTGTGCGGCGGTCGCGCAGGGCTGGCCGACTATTTTAAGCAGCCTCAAAACATTGCTGGAAACCGGACAGGCGATTCAATTCACGGTCAATCGTTGAACCATCCTGGAGCTTGGATCATCCTGCAGCAGCAGGATGCAAGAATGGCTACACTCCCCCAAAAAACCGTTTGCAAGTGTGGTTGCACGATGCGGCAGGCTGATCTAAAAAGAATCAACTCATGCGAGTTGCCAGACAAGACAGACACAAGAGCCGCCGAGGGGCGCCTTGGTCGCCCGCCGAACTCAAAAGCATCGGCAAGGCACCCGACTCCCTCCTTGCCCGCCGAAGCCGGCGCACCATCAAAGAAATCGTGGCCATGCGCGAGTTTTTGGGCCGCGTCCTGGCAAAGGAGCGGCAACGCCGCTGGACCAGGCGGGAAATTCAACTCCTGGGGACGATGAAAGATTATGCAGTTGCCCTCCGCCTCAGGCGGGGCAAAAAAGCTGTTCGCATGCGACGAATAGCCCTTAGAATCGGATTGGAGTGGGAACGCAGCAAATGGCGGTTTTGGGAGCCCTCGGAAACGAAGCTCTTGGGCACCATGCCGGACCACGATCTCGCCGCACGACTGGGCCGGAAGATTGGATCCGTTCGCAACAAACGGATTCAGCTCCATATTTTGATGCCCAACTACTCTCGCCGATGGAAGCCAGAGCATTTGGAGTTGCTCGGCAAGGTTTCCGACGCGGAGCTTGGGCAATTGACGGGTCGTTCCGTCCAGGCCGTCCGGGCCATGCGGTGGCTGCACACGACAGTTCGCCTTCCCCGCGGCCGGGGCCGGGGCCGGCCATACCGGCTGCCGGAGGCGTGGACAGAGGAAGAAAAGGCGCTGCTCAAGAAGTTGCGCAATCCTGAGGTCGCCGCACAGGTCGGCTGCTCGATCAAATCCATTCAGCACGCCCGCCAGGAATTCAGGATGCGGCAGCCTCGGCTGGCACGGCTCTGAAAGTCCGTTCAAAGGGATCTCAGCGGGCGGCGCATGGAATTCGCATCAAGTTCCAAATTCACGCCGGGATGGAGCTCCGAATTCAACTAGCAGAGAATAGGGAGGCAACCTGAACGTTGCGCTCCCTATCCCTTCCCATATTATCTGTGGTCGATAAACCTCGTGCGATTTATTCGGCCTCGCTCTCAGAATAAGTTCCAGAAGGCGAGCCGATGATCGTGCCGCCAATAATAGAGTTTGTGCCGCGAATAGTTCCTGAACCGCTTCCTTTGATGGTAAAGCTGCCCGACTCTTTTCCTGTCAAGACATCATTCGTCGAGGTCGCCGAGGCGCCCGAACGCGTGAACGCACTGACGCCGAAAAACTGGAACGTAGAGGTGGTGCCGTCGGTGGTCGTCAGGCCGGAATCGTTGTAACTGACAACAACGAACTGGCTTCCCGAAGCTGTGCCGACGGCAGTGTCAGTGTTGCCTGACTTCTTGCTGGTGTGGATAGTGGTGTCCAACCCGGACAGGACTGAATTAGTGGCCGTCACAGTAACCACTGAAGAAATAACCGCGATCACGTTCGTCCCAGCACTGTCCACCACGTACAAATTGGAGCCGTCCGTGGCCAATTTAGTCCCAGCCGGAAAGTTGGTATTCAAAGAATTGGCCAGAAGATCGAGGAGGTCGGCATTGTTGAAGGAAGCCGTCGTGAAGGTAAATTTGTTAATTTGGAGGACATTGGTCGCTTTGTTGGCGCCCGAACCCGAAACATTCGTTTTACCGTTGCCCGCATATTCTGGCGCATCGTCTAATTTCTGCTGATTAATCGTCCAAGCGATGGTCAGCGGCCCGTGAATGGGGCTGGGGATCGGAGTTGCTGTCACATGAACGGCCATCAGAGCACAGGCTGAGAACACTGCTGAGAATAAGAGTTTTTTCATGTTTTGAATGGTTATATTGTTTTTAATTATTTAGACACATTTGTCTCGGCGCGATTCCAGCACGTTCGCGCCAGGTGCGCAAGTATAATCTGAACCGCCCGTTGCCAACCTGGACGCGCAAAGAACACCCAAGCGCACGGATGGCCGCCAAACAAGCGCGATTAAATTAAATCAACGATGACGCATGACAAGTCTTCGGCGGCGGAGGTTCAGAAAAAATCTTGGAAAGAAGGGTAGAGGAGCCAGCGCAAAAACTTACTGGCCCACGCAAGGGTTTTTTTCTTCAGCGGCGGGTTCATCTGGCTGCAATGGGGGCAAAAGAACGGCTTGAATTGGCGGACCTTCACGACAAAAAGAGGCCTCTGGCAATGATTGCAAGCCGTTTCCAAATAGTCGTCCCAAACCGGCGCTGATGTTCCAGGGAAATCCGGCTTCTCCAACACGTTTGCCTCGCTTGCTCGCGATGCAGCGCGCCGCATTCTGTACTTCGCCAGGAGCGGGTAGATTACCAGGTAAAGCAAAAAGGCCACCGCCAGCCCGCTCACCATCCAAAGTATCAGAATTGCCCCGCCATTCCTGGTCAAGTGTCCGGCAGGTCCTTGCTTTAACAAATCTGGCGTGGAGTCCATAAAAACCACCATGAATTCAAACGTTACCCTTAACCCCAGATTACGAGTGCTACATCCGTGCGTAGGCACTTATAAGGCAAAACCTTTCATTCGTCAAGTCGTGTTTCTTCGTTTTCTTCGTTGGTCGTGTTTCTTTTTTCTTGCAAAACTCCAAAATCTACAGGTTGGCCTGGCTGTCTTTTTAGTTCTTCACGGCCGCGGATTTGTTGAAAGCTGATGCGGCGGCGGAGAACATCTTGCTGCCGTTTTGCGCTGGCCATTTCCTGGATTGGCTTGATGGCCGCGGCCTGCTGCCGATAATATTGGGCGATGCGGAAATCTGCTTGCATCTTTCTGGGCGTGCTGGCGCTGGCGTTGGCGGGTTGTCACACCCGCTCCCTGACGGCCGAGGCCCCAACTCCTCATCCTTACACCCGCGTTGCCAACCCTGACACGCAAACGGTTCAATTGCAAATTGCCCTGCGCAAGTTCGTCCCCTCCCGCCGTGGCGGCCCGACCATCTGGCTGGCCAGCGTAATGCACGTAGGCGAGAAGGATTATTACAACGCGCTGCAACGCTTCCTTGATACTCAAACAGTCGTCCTTTACGAAGGTATCAATCCTGAGGCCCACCGGCATCATGTTCACGAGGCCACAGGGCCTTCCACCCCTGTTCCACACGGCGCGGCGGCGCCTTCCGATGCCAACAGCGGATATTCAATGCAATCGACCCTCGCCCGGTCCCTCGGATTGGTCTTTCAGCTGGAAGCGATTGACTATGACCGCACTAATTTCCTAAACAGCGACCTTTCGATTTCCCAAATTGAGCGCATCATGGGCGGCAACCGGCCCGCGGCCGCGCCCGGCCAAAAAGTTGGGGGAAATGCCACGTTCGACACCCTGCTGCAAATCATGGACGGCAGTTCGTTTCTCGGCTCGCTCTTCAAGATCGGAATGCAAATCATAGCCAGCAGTCCCCAAATGCAGGCGGTGGCGAAGCTGACCATGATCGAGGCCATCGGACGGCTCAAGGGCGATATGTCCGATGTGCAAGGGCTGCCGCCGGATTGGAAACAACTGATCAAGGTCCTCATCCAAGCCCGCAACCAGAATCTGATGGCGGATTTGAAGACGGAACTGAAAAAGATTCCACGCTCCGGCTCCATCGCGGTGTTTTATGGCGCCGGCCACATGGATGACCTGGAAAAACGCGTCATGGGCGATCTTCATTACCGCCCCGCCGACGAGACCTGGCTGACCGCCATTTCCGTGGATATGCGCAAGAGCGGTCTTTCTCCCGCCGAAGCCCAATTCTTGCGCAACCTCATCCAAGGGCAAGTGGATCAGATGCGGGGTTTGTGAATCCGTCCTGAAGGAAGGATTCACCGCCGGCGCGGAACGGTTCCGTGGATGGAGCAACTGGGTTCTTCCGCTACTGTGCCCAGTGTGTAAACGCCATGCAGCGGGCATTCCGGCATGGCGCCGTTGGATCCGCGTCCGATATATGGGCGCAGGTCCGCCCACGTCGGGGATTGGTAGATGAGTGGATGCTGCTCCAAACCCCATTGCATTTTGCCGGAGTGAATCAGCCGCAAGTTGTTAAGGCAGGCTTCTTGCGGGGTCGGAGGAGGGGTTGCTTTTGGTTCCGTGGAGTGGAATTTCCAAAGGACAGCGAGAGTTCCCACCGCCAGAAGCACCAAAATGAGTGTCGCTTTCTTCGCCATGAGCTGCCCAAAGCGGTGCCAGCCATTCTGAGTTTTGTCAATGTTGCCGGCATTTGATACGGCCCGATAATCATCTCTTGGCCAAAGCTTTCGCGACCGCTTCTTTGATGGCTGCGCCTTGCAGGTGATTGTTAAATCGAGCTCGCGGCGTCGCGCGTTCGACGTTGTCTATGTTCAGTTCCGAGGTGTGGCCGGGATGAACCGTGATTGTTGAAGGCGATGGCATAGACGCCGTTGCCGCCCTCGACCATCCTGAGCAGGGCCAAATTGATGGGAAAAATGTTCGAAGTGCCCGGTGTGACTTGAAAACTCGTGATCGGCTTGCCTGTTTTGCAGTCTATGACCCGTCCGGAAATCTGCCAACTCTGCGACCGCAAAGAGCCTTCTTCCACGCCGCGCAACGGCTTCCGAAGGGCCGGAACGCCTGAGTTGAGAAGGTGGACAAGGGCGGTCGCGCTCCCAAGCGCTCGTGATTGGGGACAGGGCCATTTCATCTGG
>PLIU01000281.1 GCA_003140095.1 Verrucomicrobiales bacterium
GACGGCAACGGCAACGTCAGCGCTTTGATCAACGCCGCCAACGGCGCAACACTCGCGAATTACGACTACGGCCCCTTCGGGGAAGTCATCCGCCAGTCTGGGCCGATGGCGAAGCTGAATCCATTCCGGTTCTCGACCAAGTATGAAGATGATGAAACCGACCTGCTTTATTACGGTTACAGATATTACAACCCATCCACGGGAAGGTGGTTGAGCAGGGACCCGGTTGAAGAGATTCGTCGCACCATTTTTGTGAAGCACCCAAAGCAACGGCGTAACATGCGCAATCGTCAGAATCTGTATGCCTTTGTCTATAACGATCCTGCTGACAAAACCGACCGATGGGGTCTCGCACCGTGCGACCCGGAGGCGTGGGGGGAATGCGCGGCCGGATGCGCCGCGAGAGCCGGACAGTGGAATCTCGGCGTCAAGAAATGCAGCCAAACCTACTGGTGTCTTTGGACTACAATCCATTGCACTTGCAGAACGGCATGTAAGCTAGCGCGTTCAACAGAGGATTTTCCAGGGGTGTTCTTCTGCACATACTCATGCCTTGCGCATCAACCCCCAGACCAGATGACGGTCACGATAGAGTATGAAGAAGGCGACGACTGGAAAGGGTGCCCCGACACAATGCCAGACGATGCGCCACCTCTCCAAGAGCCATGACACGTTACTCAGGCATGTTGCTGATTCTCGCCGCTGCTGCGATCGTTCTGGCGATTTGTATTAACGCTTTGCTGAAGCGGCGCGACGTTTCCACCGATCTCCAATTTAGCGTTTTCCGGTTTCCGTGGAGTCGGAATTTGGCAAGGAACCCGGGTCTGATAACTCCCAAAGTCACGATTCCGCAATCGGATTTGGAGGGACAAAACATTGATTCAGTTTTAAACAAATGGGGGACACCATCAAGTGTTCTGCCGGGACAAAATGCGCCAGACGAGGTCCAATATCGTTTTGATTATGTGAGTGCCGATTACGTTGTTTTCCTGTTTGTCCGAAATGGAAAAGTTGCGCGGGCAATGTCCGCCAAGAAAAGTGATTGGCCGGCATGGCAACATTTGAAACGCCACGAAGGCCCCCAACGACCCTGAAGATCTGCAAGTTATGACTGCTGCAGATCACTCGGTGCTCCGTCATGGGAGCTTCGAGTATGGCCCCTTCGGTGAAGTCATTAGAGCAACAGGCCCAATGGCCAAGGTCAACCCATTCACGTTTGGAACTTACTTTTACGACTGGGAGACGGACAAATACTACGCCAAGAACCGCTATTATGACCCAAGTCCAGGGAGGTTTTTGAACAGGGATCCGCTGGGCGACCCTGCGTTTTTCTCGCTCTACGCTCACGACAAGCCGGAGGACGTGCAATACAAATTGTATCTGGCGAGCTTTGGTCCGGCATACACTTTTGTAAAGAATGATGGGGTTAACTGCGTTGATCCGCTCGGCTTGGACAGGTGGGTTGTTTGGGGGCCACACTCCTATATCGTTTACCCGATTTGGGACAAAAAGTGCTGTAGCCGAATCTTGGCCTATTACCGGGCGGATTTCAGCGCTAGGTGGTATTTGCCGACTTCAATTTTGGTTGGGCCAGGCAAAGTGACGGCATTCCAAGTTCCCGGCCCGCCTACTGGATGGAATGTTAGAACCATCGAATCCACCTGCCACGCGGATATAGCTCTTGAAAAATGGGTGGACCAACAAGCAGCGAACCCGCCTCTTTACAGCCTCATTTCATTCAATTGCAATACGTGGGTTTCCATCGCAAAGGATATCGGCCTCGAACAAGTGCCATGACCCCAAGCGCCTGTATGCTCCTTTCATTGTTTGTTTGCGCGATCGTTTTCATCCTGGGCTACGAATATATCGACGTTGGGTGTGCAGTTTTTCCGCAGCTTGGAATAACGCAGCCGCTTGTGATGCGCTTATTGCCTTATATCTTGACCGTACTAGTCGGTTGCGTCTGTTTAGTGCGAAAAGCGCGAATTTCAACGCCATCAACAACGAAGAAACCGCCTTGGCTGCGGATCGCAATTATTGTCTGTCTTTGTGTACTGTTTTCGGTGGGGGTTCAAGCCTATTTGAATGAAACGGTTAACAGCATCACGGTTGCTCCGGCCGCCTTTGATTTTCAAGAATTTCAAAAGGTGCAAGCTCGATTAGATTTTAAAGTTGCGATGGGCAGGGAACGGGAGGGGCAAAAGGTTTATTTTGAAAATAAGCCTGGGAGAGCCGATTTGGTGTCTGCCGCGATTAAGGCGATTCATTCACAAGGCAGTCAATAGCCAAGCCAGGCTGCTTGAGGGTTGACCGGCAAAGGAGGTTCCGCAATCAGTTCAGGGTTGTTCGTAATGTCCAATTATTTTCCATTTTCGTATCGAGTTGTTTTGCTGCTGGGCTTGATGCTCGTTGTGGCGTTGGTGGATTTTTACCGGAAAGGCCCCCAAGCGACGAGGTTTCGTGAATATGGTTTTGTCGTCATCGCTGGCGCGATTGGAGCCGCAGTTGGACATGTCAACGATTTGATTACCTCGTCAATCTCGCCGGACTATTTCATTTTGGGCAAAGGCTTGGAGGACGGCCCGGATTTTCGGGTCCAGGCGGGGCTGTTTGGCCTGCAAGTTGGGTTCTCTGCCGGGGTCATTGGAGGCGCTATTTGTTTGTACGCCAGCCGGAGAAAATCGGCGTATCCGCCGATCAAGTGTTCTCGCCTTTTGCAAATGCTATGGATGCCCATCACAGGGGCGGTTCTCTGCGGCATTGCCGTCCCGCTGGCGTTTTCCCAACTTGACCCGGCGCACTTCTCCGCGCAGTTGAACGGCCTGCTTGACGCCGGAAAGCTCAACCGATTTCGGCAAGTCTGGTGGACCCATGTAGGGTTGTATGCCGGGATGATTATCGGTCTTGCGGCGATGCTTGTTCGCGCAATCAGAGAGAGAAAAACTCTCGCCACCTGAAGTCCTTGATTTTCGACTTCTTCCAGCCTTTTCCGGGCTAATCACGTCATCCCTTGGCAATGGGCGTGATGCCGATGAAGGCGACGTAGGGCTGATTGCGCTCCAGTTCGGCGTAGCGTTTGGGCAGGATGCGGACGGCGGCCAGGTTGTTTTCTTGCAGCTTGTCGGCCAGGGTGCCGAGCCGCCAGCCGAGCATCTCCACGTCGGAGCAAAGCCAATCAGGGTCACATCTTAACAATTAACATTTGAGATGGGAGGGCAGTTCCTCTGCAACGCCTCGCGGCTGGTTGCGGTCTCGGACGGGATTTATGTGGCCATCAACACGTACCTTGCGTATTCGCCGTTGGTGGGGCAGATTGTGTTCAAATCGAACACAGTGACGCGGATGACGACGAGCAAACAGTATGATTTTCTGAACCGGCTGAGTTCCATTTCCTCGACGCCATCCAATAATTTCACGTACCAGTACAACGTGGTCAACCAGCGCACCATGAACCAACTCTGGGACGGCAGTTATTGGCGGTATGTGTACGACACGCTGGGCCAGGTGATTCAGGGCGACAAATACTGGGTGGACGAGACGCCGGTCGCCGGCCAGCAATTTGATTACGTCTTCGACACGATTGGAAACCGGACGCAAACGGAAGCCGGAGGTGACCAAAACGGGGCCAATTTGCGCGTGGCCGGTTATACCAACAACACACTCAACCAGATCACCAGCCGTGGCGTACCGGCGGCGGTGGATGTGATGGGCGACGGTCTGGCGACCAACGGGGTGACGGTCAATGGCCTGACGGCGTATCGGAAGAACGAGTATTTCCGGCAGCAATTGAGCGTGACCAACACGTCGCCGGTGTGGGACGGCGTCACGGTTATCGGATCCGGTCAGACGAATACGGGGCACCTCTATGTGCCTCAGGCACCGGAGACTAACACCTATGACGCCGACGGCAATCTCTTGACCGACGGCCGGTGGACCAACTCCTGGGATGCGGAGAACCGCCTCCTTTCAATGACCAGCCTGAGCACCGCCCCAAGCGGTTCGCAATTGCAACTGGCCTTCACTTATGATTACATGGGCCGGCGGATACAGAAGCTTGTTTCCACCAACAACGGCAGCTACATCGGAGAATACACCAACAAGTACGCTTATGACGCCTGGAACTGCCTTGCGATTCTTAATCCTTCCCTGGTCCTGAGCAATTCCTTCCTGTGGGGGTCAGACCTCAGCGGCAGCCCGCAAGGAGCGGGCGGTGTCGGAGGGTTGATCAAAGTGGCCTATTACGGAGCGGCCACCACGAATTGTTTTGTCGCCTACGACGGCAACGGCAACGTCAGCGC
>PLIU01000114.1 GCA_003140095.1 Verrucomicrobiales bacterium
GGTAACATCCGTGAACTCCAAAATACTATCGAACGCGCTGTAATTTTGGCGCACGGAGGTCATTTGCGTTTCGAACTTCCGACGACCAACGCGGGGGTCGGCGCTGCGATGAATGCAACAACTGCCGATTCTCCGGCAATTCTCACGCGTGAGCAATGGAAGCACGGTGAAATTGAGAGCATTAGGAAGGCCCTGAAGCAGAGTGGCGGCAAGGTGTTCGGCCAGGGCGGCGCCGCTGAACTATTAGGAACGAAGCCCACTACCCTCACGTCCCGCATCAAGGCGTTAGGGCTCAGCCGGAAGCCAACGGCATAATGTCGTTCTTTATCAAGAAAACTAATCCTTTTCTGAACGCAACCTTTTCTTAATGCGCTCGCGCGCTTCAGGTGACAGAACCTGGGGACATGCATATTGGTGTTGGTCATCTTGCGAACGTTCTCCTGCCGCCGAGCGCAGAAACTTGATCTGGCTGCCGTAACGGCAGCACCATTTGCAGAGGACGAGGTGACAACACAAACCAAGCCATTCGAGCGGCGTCAGCTTGCGGTCGAGCGCGGCTGATTGCAGACGGGCGGCCTCTTTGCAATTAAGTGAAAGGTTGCCAAGCCTCTGCGCGAGGGTTTTGATAACTTTAGTAGGCCTATTCATACATTCTTTCATTGGCAAACCAAAACCGTTCGAACCGATCGATAAATCGGCCAAATCAGGTCGCCTGCGGCTTTTTCCGCCAAAAGTCCACGGAATAATAATCCCAGCCCGAAGTGGCGAGGAGCAATGCGTAAAAGCCGACATAAAAAAGCTGCAGCGCGACCACCTGCCATTGTTGAAGCAATCCCATGCCGAACATGAGTTGAAACATCAAAAGAAGACCCAGAATCAGCATCGGGCGCAGGAAAAGTCCCGCGATCAAGAGCAACCCGATCACTGACTCCACGGGAGGGATGCAATATGCCGTCGCCCGAACTAATGGGGACGGAAGAAAAGTGCGGGCGAACATTTTGACGGTGTCTTCGGCAAACGTGGAAATAATTCCAATTCGCGCCAGTCCGTGGATGGCGATATTGATTCCAAGCCCAATTCTGGCAAGGGCATGGGCGAGTGCGAGATCGCATTTTCTGGCTTCCGTCGTCATAGGTCGTTTCAGTATTAATGGTTATGATGCTTCTCAGTTTATTGAGCAAGGACGTCTTTTCATTTACCCTACCCAATACGTCGGAAATCAATCAGTTTCCTTACAAACAGGCAATTTCTGCCGCACTTTTGCTGAATTGAACGATTGTAAGGTACGGTGAGTTGGCCCGACTTATCAATGTGAACAGCATAAAATCTATGCCAGGAAGAAAAGTCATCTGCAGTTTGTGTCAGCATGAGATTCCCGAAAAGTTTCTTCGGGCGCATCGAGCCCAGGAAACGAAGGACATTGTGGCCTAT
This sequence comes from Verrucomicrobiales bacterium, assembly GCA_003140095.1. Taxonomy (GTDB): domain Bacteria; phylum Verrucomicrobiota; class Verrucomicrobiia; order Limisphaerales; family Palsa-1400; genus Palsa-1400. The sequence continues at coordinate 1,432 of PLIU01000114.1, forward strand.
ACAATCGAACTGATCAAACAGGGCCATCCAGACTGGAGCGAAAATGACCCGACCTGCCAAAAGTGCTGGGACGAATATCGCCACAGCTCCTCCAGGTGAATTCAAGACGACTGTAAGGTTCATCGCTTTAGAGCGACTATTCATTAAAGGAAAACGATATGAAATTCAAAAAACAGCAAAGGGAGCGGCTTCGTTTTAAGACCCATGAGCAAAAAGCCCGCTAATCAATCATTCGCTGCATCCTAAAAGCCTATGTCCTCAATCAAGATTACAGCAATCGCGGCGGCCGTATTGTTGGCGGGCGGTCTTCTGGTGGTGATGCGTCAGGGGAGCGCGCAGCCGACAAATATTTCAACCTACGAACCGGAACGCATGAAAGATTTCAAGAAACCCGACCCGGTGCAGTTGAAAAGCAAACTGTCCTCCGAGCAATTCAATGTAACCCAACAGTGCGGCACCGAACCGCCGTTTCATAATGCGTATTGGGATAATCACAAACCTGGCATTTACGTGGACGTGGTTTCGGGCCAGCCGCTGTTCAGTTCGATGGACAAGTTTGATTCCGGCACAGGCTGGCCCAGTTTTACGCATCCGTTGCAAAGCGCGGACGTGGTTGAGAAAAAAGACGCGACGTTTGGCATGGATCGGACAGAGGTTCGATCGAGCCTGGCGGATTCGCATCTCGGCCATGTGTTCAATGACGGACCTGAAGCCAACGGGTTGCGCTACTGCATCAATTCCGCCGCGCTCAAATTTATTCCGGTCGAACTGATGGACCAGGCTGGCTACGGCCAATTGCTTGACCCTTTTGTGAAGGCTGGTTTGATCAAGGCCCCAGCCCATGAAACGGCCATTCTGGCTGGCGGTTGCTTTTGGGGCATGGAGGAAATCATTCGCAAAATCCCCGGTGTCGTTAAAACGACCGTTGGTTACACCGGCGGGGCCACCCCAAACCCAACTTATGAGGATGTTTGCACTGGCACCACTGGCCATGCGGAGTCAATTCAGGTGGTATTCGACTCCACCCGGCTCAGCTACGAGTCTTTGTTGGATTATTTCTTCCGAATGCACGACCCGACGACGCTGAACCAGCAGCACAATGACAGAGGCACTCAATATCGCTCGGCTATTTTCTACACGAGCAACGAACAAAAACAAACCGCCGAACGCGTCAAGACGCGCTGGGACAAGTCCGGCAAATTCAACCGGCCGATCACGACGGAGATTACGGCGGCAACGACCTTCTACCCGGCGGAGGAATATCATCAAAAGTATCTCATCAAAAACCCCGGTGGGTATAACTGCCACGTTTTGCGGGATTGAATCTGGCAACAGCAGATTAAAATAAACAGTCAAACCAAACAACAAACTCAGTTACACATGAAAACAATATTTTGCTCTCTGCTGTTGGGCGCTCTGTTCGCGCGGGCCGAAACCATTCCCTCCACCCTAAAAGTCGGTGATTCGATTCCCGACGTGACTTTACGCACGGTGGAGGACAAGGAAGTGCGCCTCCGCAAACTCGTTGCAGACAAACCCGCCGTGCTGGTGTTTTATCGCGGCGGTTGGTGCCCGTTTTGCAATATGCACCTCCAGTCCCTTTCCAGCATCAAGGACGACCTGGCCAAGGAAGGCGTGCAGTTGATTGCCATCAGCATGGATCAGCCGAGCAAACTGCGCGAAACAATGCAGAAGGACAAACTCGATTACACACTGCTTTCCGACAGCGATGCCAGCGCCGTGAATGCATTCGGCATCTCCTTCAAGGTGAGCGACGCCACTCTCGAAAAGATGAAAACTCACGGAGTGGATTTGGATGCCGCTATGGGCAACAGCGACCATATTCTTCCGCATCCGGCAGTTTTTGTCGTCACCACCAAGGGCGTGATCCGCTTCGCCCACGTTAATCCTAATTTTAAGGTGCGTCTTGAGCCGTCCAAAATCCTCGAAGCAGCGAAGGCGGCCAAAGAATAACACCATCTGAACTGACTCATGAACAATGAAAAAATAAAACTACTGGCGAAGGATCTGACGCGTGAATATCCGCGCAGTCCTCGTGAAACGCTGTCAGGTTACGTCATCGCCATGCGAATGCTCGATAAGTGCCGGGCTGTGCTTGCAGGAACTGCGGGCGAATACCACTATGATTGTGGACTTGACCGTCATTTCCTTGATTTCACGGGGATTGATGCGGAGGAATTTAAGATGTTTGTCGCCACAGGAGCGACAGATGCCGAAGTCGCCATCTGGATTGAAAGCCACTCCAAGGTCAAAGATCGCGCACAGACTGTGGCCTGGAATAACAAACTGCGATCCACTCGCTTGTGCGATTTGCCCATAGAGGCCCAAGTGTTCATGGAGGATTACATTCCAAAGGTCATCCCCAAGAACCGCCCGGTGTATTTCTGGTTCGACATTTACGATTTGGAAGAGGAACGGATTTAAAGGAAGTCCGCCGGTTTGTGAACCGTCCGCTTGAAATGAATGAAATGTCTCCGCCATAACACGGCTGACGCCGTGGCCGTCTGCATGTATTGCGGACGGGCGCTTTGTCCCGTCTGCATACAAACTCCAGCCCCTAGCCGTCTTATTTGTTCGAGCGTGTGTGGCACGGCGCTTGAACGCACAGAACGGACAGTGCAATTGTTGCTCGACAAAAGTGTGCAAAGCGCCAAAGCCAGTGCATTCTATTGTTACCTTTGCGGGGGATTGTCGGCAGGAGCGGCAGTGGCCGCATGGTTCATGTTGCCCTCGCCTTTCCTGATTTGCTTTACAGCAGGCTGCGCTCTCGTTCTCTTCGCGGCTGGATTCTGGTATGGGCGCGGAGCACAGAGACCTTAACTAAAAGAGTTTCGTCAGATGGGCAGCCGATGATCTTTCTAGCCAATCCAGTTTATCCCAGCCATTCAGCCAACTCGCGCAAAGAGGCAATCTCCCGGGTGAGCACGCAGTCAGACGGACGCGGCTTGTGTCCGGGATTATACCAGCAAGCATCAAGGCCATACTGGGTTGCACCTAGGATGTCGGACACCCAGCCATCGCCGATCATGAGCGCGTCTTGTCGGGATGGATGTCCCAATCGGGCCAGCGCCGTATCGAAAAACTCTTTGGCCGGTTTGGCAAAACCGATTTCTTCCGAAATAATAATCTCAGCGATGTGTTGGCGGATAACGGACCGGGCAAGTCTGCCACGTTGAACAACCTGCAAGCCGTTGGTCAAAATGGCCATGCGGTATTTCCCCCGCAATCTCTCCAGCACTTCAGCCGCATCCGCGACCAGTTCTGAGCATTCGGCCAGACACTCAAGATAGCTCGCGCTGAACGCTGCCGGAGGGTACGCAACCCCGATGCTTTCGAGGAGTAATTCAAAGCGGCGCACTTTCACGAAGCCCGGGGTCAGCTCTCCCTTTTCTACCGCTTGCCATAACGTCCGGTTGATACTCCGGTAAGCAGCCAAATGACCTGGGTCGAATGCTGTGCCAATCAATTGAAAAACCTGCCTGAGCGCGGCGCTTTCTGCCTGATCATAATCAAAAAGAGTGCCGTCGGCGTCGAACAGAAGCCATAGGTATCGTTGCATCGATCGGTGAGGTTCAGATGACACAGTCTTTCCTGCTTCAAAATCTTTGTGACACGGAATCCCAATTGATGACGTTGAACCATGCGACAACGTATTCCGGCCGGCGATTCTGATGCTTCAAATAATAGGCATGCTCCCAAACATCCAAACCGAGCAAAGGCTTTTTGCCTTCGCTGATGGGTGAGTCCTGATTCGGAGTAGATTCGATTTTTAAATCGCCGCCGTCTGAAACAAGCCATGCCCAGCCGCTGCCAAACTGACCCAGCGCAGCCTCGGTGAATTGGTCTTTGAACGCACCGAAGCTGCCAAACTTTTTATCGATCGCTTTGGACAGTTCGCCGGACGGTTCGCCGCCGCCATTCGGTTTCATCATTAGCCAGAACATCGAGTGGTTGCAATGCCCGCCACCATTGTTACGTACTGCGGTGCGAACTTTTTCAGGAACGGCGTTCAAGTCTTTGAGCAAATCCTCAACTGGCTTCTTTCCGAGTTCAGGAAATTGAGCAACAGCTTTGTTCAAATTGGCCACATAAGCGGCGTGATGTTTATCATGGTGGATTTGCATTGTTTGGGCATCAATATGCGGTTCCAGGGCGTCGAACGGATATGGCAGCAGCGGCAGAGTGAAAAGAGCGCCGGAGGAGCTTGTGGCAGCCGGGCCTTGAGTTGTTTGAGCGTTGGCCATACGCAGGGGGGAGGCCGCCGCAAAAGCGACCGAGGCCAATGCGGTTGTTTTCAAAACTTGTCTTCGAGTCATCATATCGGAATTCCTTGTGTTGGTGTTGCTTTTCCTGCCGCAACATTGGCGTTGCATCGACAATTCATAATGGTCTCTCTTGGCCTCGTAAAGTCGAAGCCGATCATTTCTCAAAACCGGGTCGTTAGATCAACCCAGGATTCTGGCAGATGGCGCAGTAAAGTCGCTTCCAGTTTCCTGTCCACGCCGCTCATGATGCCGACGGCCACGAAGATGAGAATGACGCCAAAGATGGGCTTGGCTTTGCTTGAGAGCGCGACCAACCAGCTCCTTTTAGCCTGAAAAAGAGAGCGCGATCCGTAAGCCACCGCCAAAAGCGGGAGGCTGGCCCCTACACCGAACGCGAACATCAACACCCAGCCGTGAAACAATGTTCCAGCCTGCGTGACGAGGCCAATGGCGGAGCCAAGCGTTGGCCCCGCGCACGGACTCCAAATGGCCCCAAGGAGCGATCCGATAAAAAAATTACCGACCAACCCTGCCTGGTCCGTATGGGCTGCCGCAGAACTCGCGCGTGACGCCAAGGGTGCCAGGAGGCGGGAGATCAACCCTGATGCCGGCAACAGCGACACCACACCGAAAACCAGCAACAACACCGCACCCGCTGTACGGATGACGCTGGGATCGAAACTAAACGCTTTGATGGCGACGGCGACCGCGACCGCGAGAACGCTGAAGGACAGAATCAGGCCGGCACAGAGCGCCACCGGTCCGAGCCGGTGGCGCGACCCAGCGCTGCCCACTACCAAAGGCAGCAGTGGAATAACACAGGGAGACAACGACGTCAGCAATCCCCCAAGTAGTGCCAGCAACAAGGGCATGCTCAAAGCGCTTTCTCGATCAAGGCACGAATTTTGTCTTTGTCGGTTACACCAACGGCGTGTGACACCAACTTTTCACCCTTGAACACAATAAGGGTGGACTGACTCGTCACCTTCAGTTGCTTTTTGAGCGCAGTTTCATCGTCGTAGTTGACTTTGAACGCGGCGATGTCTTTGAGCTTGTCCTCCTGGACGAGACTCCCAAGGACCGGTCCCTGTTTTTTACAGACAGGACACCAGTCCGCATGGAAATCGAGCAACACGGTTTTGCCGGCCGCCTTTGCTTCCGCGAAGGCAGCTTCGTTATAGGGTTTGATTTCGCCAGCTAACGCGCTGGCGGCGATGATGTTGACCGCAAGAGCGATAGCCGCGAATGATAGAATATATTTGATCATATTTTTACCTAATTGCTGTTTTGTTTTGTGAATTGCGTTGAAGTATAGCCGTTTTCTCCCTTTCACTGGTCGTGCCAGCAGTCGAGTTCTTCAATAATGTCGGCCGCTTTGGTTCGATCACCGTGGCTATGGCTGATTTTCACGAAACGAACCATTCCTTTCTGATCCAGGAGGAAAGTGGAGGGGTAGGATGTTTCTTTTGGCGCGTCCCACCGTAACCCGTAAGCATCAACCATGCTAAACGCCGGATCAATCACAAAAATGAAATCCTTCGGCCAATCCTTGCTACCGAGGAATTCTTTGGCGTGCGCCTTGAGATCATCCGCCGGTCCTGGGTAGACCATCACGACTCGCGCTTTGGCCCCCGCGAACTCCGACGCCGATTTGATGTAATCCTGAACCTGCCGCGTGCAAAGAGGACATTGGTAGCCAGGCCAACCGCGCAGAACAATAAGCACGGTCCTGCCTTTGGGCGTCAGATCGCTCAGGCGCACAGTCTGATCGTCGAGCGTGGTGAGCGCGAAATCCGGCGCTTTATCACCCACTTTCAGAGGCGTTGCGGCGGTCAGAGGAAACGGCAATAACATGGCCACGAGCGCAATACTTAGTTGAATGCGAAATGAGTTTTTCATAGTAGTTTGATTTTGGTGACTCTTTATAGTTTGTGCTTAGATCAATGTGTGGACAGGTTTAAATGTTCTGTCGAATTGGAAATTAAAGTCGTTTTTCCTCAATGTCATAAATGTCGAGCCACCGATACACAATGCGGCCTTTCGGCAGGAATTGAGGGATGTAACCCTCAAGGAATTCCTGTATTGGTTCGGGCATGTCGCCGAGTCGCATCTCGCGTATCCGATTATTCCACTTGATGATTTCTACGCGCGAGCGCGCCACAGCATGTTCCGTAATCCAAGCTGCCACCTGGTCATCGTCCGCGCCCGTTGCGACAAAAGATCGAAACGCATTGGAATCAATACTGGCGAAGTCAAAAAAGAACCGGTCAAGCGGGCAATCGAAGTGCTACTCGCCCAGCGTGCCCGCAATGGCGGCGCGACACTTGTCCAAAACTCGTGCGGCGAGCACATAGCCGGCGAGCGTTTCGCGCGGACTGCGCGGGTATTCTTTGGTCAGGTCCTTTGCTGTCGTTATCATAGTTTCAGAATTCATGTTCATTGATGTTCTTGGTGGTGATGTCAGGATTGTTGCAGGAGTTTTTGCAGAAACTTTTTGTTGCCCCCGCCGGTTAGCAGATAGACTTGGTTGCCCGTGGTCCAAGTCGCTGTCAGCAAAGCGCCGGTTTGGGCATATTGTGGCACGTCACTTCTGGCCAGGCTCGGAACGCCTGCGCGATCCATTACGAATAAATCCAGATGATGGCCATCAGCCAGCACGAAGCAAATCAATGCCGCCTTATGTCCATTCCACTCGACGACGCGACAGCCTTCAGCGGGTTTGCCACGCAGTCCGCTCGGAAGCTCGAAGTCCGCTTTTATGCCTTTACCCTCAAGCCACTTCTGAATCTGCGTTATGTCCGAAGCCTCGAAGGTGATGTGCTGGTGCCTCTGCATTGAATATGCGACCATCGTTTTGCGAAACGAATCGAGTTGCGCCGGGTTTCCGGGACGCAACCACAGACCGGCAAGTCCAAGCAGCAGAACCACGGTTGCCGCCAGGGCCAGCCACCAGAGTCGGCGCTGTGGCGCAGGCCGGGCAATCTTTCTTAATGCAAGAAGATTGGCCTTCAACTCTGCCGGGACCACCATGGCCGATCGCAACTTGGACTGCATGCACAGGTCGAGCCCTTGCTCTTCGGCAAACCATCCTTGCAGTTCTGGATCGCGCTGGGCTTGTTCCAATGCCTGCGCCACAAGCGGGTCGGAGGCGTCCTGTCCGCCCGGACGGTAAACTCGGAGAATCAATTGGGCTTCCTGGTTGTTCATGTTACACGCTCCTCCTTTGAGACTCTTGCTTCATGGGAATAATTTTTCTGTCCGCGCCGATGGATTGGGCGACCAGCGCCGTGCGCAGCAGGGCCTTGGCCCGCGAGAGCCGTGACATCACTGTGCCGATGGAAATGTCGAGCAGATCGGCAATTTCCCGGTAAGAATGATTTTCGAGGTAAAAAAGCATGAGAGGCACGCGGTGGTGTTCTTCCATTTCCAAGAGCGATTGGAGCACCGTGTCGTTCTCCAACTGGTCCACAATTGCGGGGGTGATGGAGGGCAATTCGTGCTCAACGCTCGCAATCTCAAGATGCGGCAANNAGCCACGACTTGATCTTGGAACGGTCGCGCACCTGGTCGCTTTTGGCCAGCAGCCGCGCAAACGTCTCCTGCGCCAATTCGCAAGCGTCATCCTTGTTTCCCGCGAGGCTGTAGGCAAACCCATACAGCCCCTCGTAATAAGAGGCAACCACCTGCTCATAATCCATTTCATCCACGTGAGTATGAAGCCCTTGAGAGGCGAATTATTCCCGCAATTCTGCCGATCTCAGCCTTGCGGTCAAATTGAGCCGGGATANNAAGTCTTGTGTCGCCTTGGCGTCGGCCAACACGACCAGATAGTTCACGCCAGATTGCTGTGCGAACTTTTTCACTTCGCCCGGGCTAATCTGGTCCACCGAGACCCCGATCACGGCCAACCCTTGCTTTTCATACTTTTTTTGCAATTCAACGAAACCCGGCAGTTCCATGCGACAAGGTCCGCACCATGTGGCCCAAAAGTCCAGGATCACAACCTTGCCTTTGAAGTCAGACGAACGGACGGTCTTGCCGTCCACATCCTGGAGTTGCCAGGCTGGTGCCGGCGCAAGTTTGCTGGACGGACTCGTCTCAGTTGGGTCCGGTTTGTTTTGGCCAAACAGCACGGCGGCAACGAAAACCGCCCCGATTGTGGAAACAGCCATGATGGCTTTCAGATTTTTCATTTTTCTTTCTCTGAAGTCACAAGCCACCCGCCAACAGTTTGGACCGACTCAAGGCTTCCGCTACGAGTGGCCCAGACGGCGAGTGCCAATCTGCCTTCCGGCGCATTCTGCCCGGCGGCCATTGTGAAAACACCCAGGAACCCGTTATCCTTGCCGGTGAGCGGCTGTTTGATGAGCTTGAGGACAGCGAAATCGTGCTGTAGATGGCGGCCTGTGTTTTCCCCGGCCTTCACGTCGGAACCCAAACCGCTGACCAAAAGAGCGGCATTAACTTCGTAAGCTCCTTTTCCGGCTTCTGCGGGAATAAAACTTACCTCCCAATGATTGGTGTCCTCAGAAGTGACTTTGAGGATTCCGGTTTTTGATTCGGACACACCGGGAGCACCCCTTAGCTCGAACCAGTTGTGCCACTCCATGCCGTTAAGAACAAACGCCGGCGTGTAAATATTATCGCTATGCCAGACTTCGGCATAATCGCGCTGACGATCGGAATACTCTTTGCTGGACCATTTGTCGCGCCAGCCGAGATTGTTCCAGTAATCGACGTGAAAAGCGATGGGCACAAACTCGCTCCAAAGACCTGGTTTTTCTTTCAGACTGCTCAACCAGGACTCGGCGGGAGGGCAACTGCTGCAACCCTCAGAAGTGTAAAGTTCCACCAGCGCCACCCGGCGCTCGGAACTCTGAAATTGAATGGGTGCCGCGTTAGCCGCGATGGTAGCAAGCACTCCTAAAATCATGTAGCGCACAAGAATCATACATTTGTATTCCAATCAATTTCCTGTTTCACCAAATAAGTAATCGCATCGTTGCAGAGTTATGAGGAATCAACTCAGTGTTTTATTCCAGGAACGCGTGGAAAGTGTCTTTAGGCGGCGCGGAATGAATCCGCTGCCGCGATTGCTCCCGCTTACGCTGCCATTTATGCCGGCCTAATCTTGCGAGTGGTATGCTGTCCGAATAACACAGGCAATCCACGCCAATCTTCGAAGAGAGATTGCTCACATAAACTTCAGCAGGAGACAACCGCGGCGTAAAATTGCCGCCTGTTTCCAACAGCGCCAACAAACAAACCTTATGGGCCGGGTTGTTGATTAAGACTTTACCTAGCCAGTTCTTAACCGCCTGCGGCAGTTCTCCGCCCGAAACGAGGGAGAAAAGAACAATTTCCGCTTTGGCGGCAGCGTTGGCGGCCATCTGCACCATTTTAGGGTGCCATAAGGATTTTAACTTCCACGAGGAAACTGAGAAATCGAAGCAGCAGCCCAAACGTCGGGCGAGATCTTTTTCCATATGTCGCGCTCGATCCCGGCTAAGGTCGGAATCATACACAACGAAAATCTTTACTGCCGACTGCCGACTCGAAATGGAAGACGATGTGCGCCTTGCGGAAACAGGAGCATTGTCGTTGGAAGGTTTACAAATGAAATCCTCGTTGAAACGGGCAGTACCGGGGCTCTCGGGCCGTTTCATTGAAGAACGTCTAAACGACGTTCCAGGGTTTGATTGCTGGCCAAGTTCTATAATTTCGAGCGATTGTCTCATGCTGATTTGTCGCGGTTGAAGGCGAAACCTTACAAAACGGGAAATAATCGAAATTATGGCAATTCGGTGTTGTAAGGTGCTGCAAGCTTGCGCGACTAACCTTGCATGCGACACAAGCCGAGATTGATTATTGTTGAACTCTCACCCGAAACGAGATTCGGTCTTTCGATTGAAACCACCAAACTGAAACTGCCAATCGAGACGGTTAAGCCCCAATCGCGAATGGCCTTTCCTCAGCTCTTTTTGCCAAATCGATTTGTTGACAGCAGGCAATGCTCGGTACCATACTCGGCGCTGAACGATTGAAACTGAGCAGACCGCTCACCAAAGCGAAGCCAGAGCTTTTACTTGGTCCAACTTGGAGGCTGGCCGGCCTCGCTGATCATCGCCTCAATAACCGAAAGGCTGCGCGCCCCAATGAAGCGCCGGCGCACATCGCCCTCGGCATCCGCGATGACAGTAGTGGGCAGTTCGGCGGGGAAATCTGCTGAAGCTTGATGAGTATTTTGGCAGCATTAAAGGGGTAGTTATTGAGTAATAGCCCAGAAACTAATTTGCTGGAAACCGCCATGCTCCACTTGCAAGACGTTGATTACCAACAATTTATTGGAGGCGAGGGTCGGAATTGGACAGGTTTGGCCGCTTTCCGCAGTTTCCAACCCCCAACCGCAACGTCTTCGCCACCAGAGGCATTCAGCCTCAAAACTATCGAACATCCCTATAGTTAGGTATTTCCACCGTTTTGTCAAACCCTGTTATTACCCACTTAAAAACCATCCAGTACTCCGCAACTACTCAGCTAAAACTCGTTCACTGGCACTTTCACTGGCACTTGTCCCGGCACTTGTCCCGGCCAGATAATGCCTGGCACGTACTTAAAATTTACGATAACACTCCATCCGCAAAATGATTGGTTTCGCGGCTGATTAGAGCCTAATGGTGATCGTTTCTGTGAAAATCCTGCAAGCCTAGTTGACCGATGTGTGCATCAGTCGATGGCACCGACACCGCGCTGGTAAAGGAACGGCAGTATTTATTGAGACTCCAGGTTTAGTTCGCTCAGCAAGGTCCGCAATGGGCTGGCAATTTCGCCCGGCTGCCAGACAACGAACAAATCCCAGGTTGCACCGGCGTCAGCGATGGGAACCATTACCACGTTCGGAACGTTCAGGTGAGAAATGAACGCTGGTTGAATCGAAATCGCTTCTTCATTCGCTGCCAGGGCGAGAGATTCCACAAGACTATTGAAGTTGTCAATGGTGGCCAGGCGGGGACGGAAGCCGCCATACTTGCGGCAGAACTGAATGATCCTCTGGGTGTATCCCGGCACCACATCGTCCGGTCCCCGCACGAACGTTTCGCCCTTTAATTGTGAAAGAGACACCTGTCTTTCGGTCGCGAACCGGTGGCTGACGGGAAGCGCAACAACGCTCCTAACAGTCGCCAATTTACGAGCACGGAAATCGCGCGAGAGCAGATCTATGCCGTGCAAGGTTAATGCTAAATCAATTTTACCTTGCCGTAATGCGATAATCATCTCGCCGGGCGTTTGATCGAGCATCTTGACTTTCAGCCTCGGATAAGCGCGCCGCAGCACGGCCAGAGCCGGCCCAAGATACTCCTGGACGGCCGACGCAATATAGCCAATACGCAACCGTTCACTTTCTCCGCGAACCAGCCGGCGGACCTCAGCCACGGTGGAATCATAATCTGCCAGAAGCGTTTTTGCCCTTTCGGCAAGGGCACGTCCTCCGTTCGTGGGACGCACCCCGGCCGATGTTCGTTCCAAAACGCACCCACCGAGATCGAGTTCGAGTGATTGCATCTGTCGCGTGATGGCGGACTGAGAAATGCGCAGACGGTCAGCCGCACGACGGAGGCTGCCTTCCTCAAGGACCACCAGGAAAAAGCGAAGTTTTTCAAGCATGATTGAAATAGTGATGCAAATTGTGCATCACTTCAATCACAAATAGTGATGCAAATTGTGCATCACTGTAATCACAAACCGGCATCTTGGGAGTTCACCGCATAGCCACCAGCCTCGAGAAGGCGCAAGATGCCAATATAAATAACATAATGAAAAGTAGGTCAGCTATGAAAGTAGGATTTATAGGTGCGGGAAACGTAACGGCCACAATCGGCCGCCATTTGATAAACGCCGGTCGCACGATAGTCGTATCCAACTCCAGAGGTCCGGAAACGCTGGGTAAATTCGTCGCGGAACTCGGTCCGGGCGCCATCGCGGGGACCAAACAACAGGCAGCAGACTGCGATATCGTGATTTTAGCCACGAGGTGGGTGAACGTGCCTGAGGCGCTCAAAGGCATTGATTGGCGTGGACGAATACTGGTAGATGCGACTAACGCGCATATGGATTCTAAAGCCGACCGCAGTCTGGCGGGCGTCACCCGGTCGCGGGCCGCGTTAAAGGCTCGCACCTCCAGCGAGATAGTGGCCGAGATGGCTCTTGGCGCGAGGCTTGTAAAGTCCATTAGCAACATGCCGATGGAATGGATACACGACTTCTCTCCGAACAAGCCCCGGACCGTCATCTTTACGTCCGGCGACGACATCGAAGCCAAACAGAGTGTAATCGAGTTAATCAACAGCACCGGACTAGTCGCCATTGATCTCGGCCCGCTTCGAACGGGCGGTGCAATGCAAGAGCTCGGCGCTCCGCTGTCCGGCATTGAGTTTCACTTTGTCCAGCGTCTTCATCGTCGTTGAGACTGGAGGACTATGAAAAGTACAACCTCACATCCAACAAGTTGGCCCCACGAACGCCTGGACTGGCACCCAACACAGCCTGGGGTGATTTCCGATTTGGATCAACCGGGCTGTTTCAAAACTAGAAAATTATGAAAACGCAACATTACTTTACTGATCTAACTCAACGCCCACCCCGGAGCTTTCGCGTTCGTTTGGGCAACTATGTGGTTTTGGCACGCATGCTCGACAAGGGCCGGGCGACCCTCGCCGGGAAGAATGGCGAATATATATACAATTCCTCAACCGACCAGCACCTGGTGAAATTTCTTGGCTTCGATCCCGATGCCTTGTTGAAGGCATTGGCAACCGGCAAAGGTGACGGGGAAATCCTCGAATGGATTCAGGCCCATTCCAAGACCCCGCGCTCTCCATGGGAAATCGGGCCCTGGTCTGCTTTCATGGAAAAACGCGGACTGGACGGCGACGCCGAAACACTTGCGACCTTTGCAGGATACTTGGGCAAGCTCTCGAAAACCCGGGAAGACGTCAAAACCTTGTTCGAATTCGGCGAACTCGATGACTATGTCAGCTTTGGCGGAAAAGCGTAAATCTCACACTCTCAAAAATAACAAAGAACAAAAATATGAATAATAACCATGTCCAGATTGTGAAGGATTTTTTTGCAGCGATAGGACGCGGCGATAAGCAAGGTCTGCTGGCGTTGTCTGCCGAAGATATTGAGTGGATCATTCCGGGCGAGGACTGGCCGCTGGCCGGCACGTACTGCGGGCACGCGGGATTGGCCGATTTGCTTCAGAAGTCCGAGATGCTGGAAACTTCAACAGAGCCTCGCGAATTCGTAGCGCAGGGAGACCGGGTTCTAGTCATCGGTTTCGCTAAGGGGAAAATCATAGCCACGAATAAAGCGTTCGAGGACGATTGGGTCTTCGCCATTACCGTTCAAAATGGCAAGCTGACGAAGATCCGGGAGTATATCGACACGCAAGCACTGGCGCGGGCCTCCGAGATGAGTCTTGGTAATGAAGAAGTCATTAGAAAACTCTATGCTGCCGGAGAGGGGCCAGGAATGGATACCGAGAAGTTTGTCTCCTTTTTCTCGGAGGACGGGTACATGTACGACGTTCCTTCCGGCACAAAGTTTCGCGGGAAGGCCATTGGTGACTCTATTGCCGCCCTCGCAAGTGCATTTCCTGATGTCCATCGTGAGTTATTGAGCATCTATGTCGCGGAGAATGTCGTCGTCGTCGAGCTTAAAATTCGGGGAACGCATAAAGGTGAGCTGGCCCTTGGTTCTAAAACTATAGCTCCCACGGGCAAGGCAATAGATGTCCCGTGTGTCGATGTTTTTCACCTCGAGAGTGGAAAGGTCATATCCTTTAATTGCTACAATTCGCCTTCTGTAATGCAGCAACAACTTGGCCTTGTCAGCAGTTGATCGGGCTCGAGAAGACGTCACAACCTTGTTCGAATTCGGCGAACTCGATGACTACGTCAGCCATGGAGGAAAAGCGTAAATTCAACATAAACAAACAACCAAAAACAAAAAGGAAAA
>PLIU01000480.1 GCA_003140095.1 Verrucomicrobiales bacterium
AGCCAATTCGGAACCGATCAGAATGGCATCTTGGTAACGATAGTACCCGCCGAGCGCGGCACTGACCGGCTGAGAGGCGAAGCCGCCGTTGGGGCCTGTGTTTCCATCGCGATAAATGTTCAGATTCGTAGTATCATAAACCACCGCCCAATGTTCCCATTCATCCAAGAGCGGTGTGACGCTGGGATATGCGCCCCAGCCAATTTCCCATGCTGTGTTGACCCGCGCCCAGGTGTAGATTTCGTCGTCGCCGGATGCGCCGGACTCGAACTGGAACGCCGTGCCATCATCCATCACCAGGATTCGTCCATACGTCGCCACGAAATCCCCCGTGCCATCGGAATCCTCGTAAGCCCAAGCCGTGATCGTCCACGGATTAGTGGCCGTTTGGCCAATGAGCAGCGAGCCGCTGTCTGGGATGGAAACGTAGGCGTGATCGGAGCCGTCGTTGGTGAAACTCAAGGCGCTGCCAAAGCCTGGTTGACTCGGCACTCGTACCGGAACATCGCCGTTCTCTCCCATGAGCGTCCCGTTATTTCCCAAGCCGGAAGAGTCCAGGATGTTCGTGCCGCCGGCTTCGTCAAAACGCCAGAGTCCGACCAAGGTCGCATTGGCATTGTACACGAACAGCGTGGCCGGCTGGCTGGTAATGCCATTGAGGGCATTGCTGATGACCACGGAGTAGGCTCCGGACTGGCTTAGCTGCAGATTGCTCAGAACCAACGTTGCGTTGGTCACCGTCGGATTCGTCGCGCTTGCAAGTTGGTTGGTGCCATTAAAATACCATTGATATTGGAATGGTGACTGGCCATCCGCACCGACAGTGAACGTGGCGCTTGCTCCTTGCGGCGCTTGCTGCTTTAGCGGCTGGCTGACAATGCCCGCAGGGCCGCCGATAAACGCCGAAAAATCTCCCGACATGACGGTCTCAATCTGCGGTTGGGTCAGAGCGCCGGCAAATATCGCCACGTCGTCCAGCATCCCATTCCAGGTGACATTAGTATCTTGATCGAGTTCCGCGCCGATCAGAACGGCGCCGGTATAGCCCGGAAACGCCAGTGGAGCAGTCACCGGAGAGGATGCTACGCCACCCAACGGCCCTTGATTCGCGTTCCTATAGAGCGACAGGTTGGTGCCGTCATAAACCACCGCCCAATGCACCCATTGATCGAGCACCGGCGCGACGGATGAGCCTACGCCCCAGCCAAACTGCCACGGAGTGGGCAGTCCGGTCGTGGGGGGCGGTTCGCTCCAAGTGTACATCTCCGCGTCGTTGGTGGCCCCGGACTCAAGCTCGAAAGTGTTGCCGTCGTCCATGACCATAATGCGTCCATAATAAGCCACAAAATTGCTCGTGCCGTCCGAACTCTCGTAAGCCCAGCCCGTGATCGTCCACGCATTGGTCGCCGTCTGTCCGATCATCAGCGAGGCGGAGCCGGGAATACTCACATAAGCGTAGTTGGTGCTGTCATTCGTAAACATCAGGGCGCTGCCAAACCCGGCCTGCCCCGCGACCCACGCCGGAACATTGCCGTTCTCCCCTTCCAGAACCCCGTTATTTCCCAGTCCCGACGAATCGATGACGTTGGTTCCGCTGCCTTCATCGAACCGCCATAATCCGACCACCGTAGGCGCCGCCGCGGCGGCGTGTTCGAGCAGGAGTGTGGCACAACAGGCCGCCACCTTGGCAAGCATTTGACTGATGCATCTTGGAGAAGAGACTATTTTCATAGGCTTGTTGGCATGGCACAGGTAAAATCAATTTCCAATTTACGGCAAGCACCGCCTCATGTCATTAAGAGTTTACGTTTTTTTTATTGAGGTTTTGCGACTCGCGGCGTGCAATGCCACCGCCTCGGCAGATGAGTCAACGCGCGCACACGGCAAGGACGCGCTTTTTATTGTGACAAAAGACATTCTACAGGTAGGTTTCCAGCATGAATGGCGTCCGGTACATCTTCGCATGGCTGCTGGCAACTGGGCTGTCGGCGCGGGCCGGCGACAAATCGGTTACTTTGCCGGAATTGCTGCAGGACGCGCAAAAGTGGGCGCAGGATAATATTGACACCAATCTTCTCAATTTGCTGCCCAAAGTGGACGATCCCGCGGTGCGGCAATTTTTCCGCGAGGTCCAACTTCGTTTCCAAGGCGACTATGTGGTGGATCTGGCGGCGATAAGGCAAACCGCGCAAACCGTGCTGCCATTGCTCGAAAGCCACGAGGAGACCGAACCTTACGCCGCCTGGCTCAAGGCGCAGATGGATTATCTCGATGTCGCCAATGAAATCCGCCTCACCATTCCAGCGCCGAAACTTGAAACCAATCAGCCCGCGCCACCGAGGACCAATCCGCCGCCGCAGACGGAACGCGCCATTTGGGTCAGAAAAATTTCCGGCCGCCCGTGGTCCGCCGCCGCCAAAGAGTATGTGCCACAATTGAAGCCGATTTTTGCCGCTCAAAAAATTCCGCCGGAGCTGGTCTGGGTGGCGGAGGTGGAATCGTCCTTTGACCGCCGCGCCGAAAGTCCGGCGGGAGCGGCGGGACTTTTTCAATTGATGCCGGACACCGCCAAACGGTTCGGCCTTTCCTTGTGGCCGCGCGATCAACGCTTTCAGACCGAAGCCAGCGCGACCGCCTCGGCTCGATACCTGAAGTATCTCTTCGATCGTTTCCAGGATTGGCGATTGGCCTTGGCCGCTTACAACGCGGGCGAAGGCACGGTGCATAAGTTGTTGGATCGCCACAAAACGCGAAGTTACGATGACATTGCCGCACATCTGCCCGCGGAAACGCAAATGTATGTGCCGCGAGTCGAAGCTGTCGTATGGCAGCGTGAAGGCGCTAAGTTGGAACAGCTTTCCGCGCCGCGGTGAAGGCGGGCAAGCTGATGGGGCTGGCAGAGCGGCCTGCAAGTCAAAGTCCCACCGCCGATCCGTTCCGTATGGATTTTTCCTCGGCTTCACAGATTTCCAGCGCGGTCACGCCGTCGAGGGCGGTGACGACGGTCGGGCGGCGGCGGCTGGCTACACACTCCACAAAGTAGCGGATTTCAGCGTTGTACCCATCCGGTTCGTCGCACTTAAGCGAGCGCGGGGATTGGCCCGGCTCGCTGATCCGCACGGTGTCCGCTCCAAGCGTAAAGTCGAATTCGAGCGTGGCTCGTTCGCAATAAATCGTGAACGCCATGTTGAATCCCGTCGCTTGCAACCAGCTTCCCTCCGCATAAACCGCCGGGCCGCCGGGATAAATATACTGTGTGACCACGTGGTCAATCGAACCCGCCGCATTGGTCACGCCCGTGGAAAAGACGCTCTGCGGCCGGCCGCAAAGATATTGCACAAAATCCGTATCGTGAATGTGCAAGTCGAACAAGGCTCCCCCTAGATCCATCCCGCCGGTGTAGGTTCCTTGCTGGCTCCAACCCGGCTTCTCCGAGACGCGCCGGAAACGCGCCGCCAGCATCCTTCCATAAGCCCCTTGCTGGACGGTTTGCTGGAGCCAACTCCAGCCCGGCCAGAAGCGCATGCACATGGCGGGCATGAGAAAACCTGGCGACGACTCCGCCACTTGCAAAATCTCGCGCGCCGATGCCGACGTGCGGGCCAGCGGCTTTTCGCACAGAACATTTTTTCCCGCCTTTAGCGCGGCCATGGCTTGTTCCGCGTGCAGCGGCGTCGGCGTGCATAGGTCCACCAAATCAATTCCCGGGTCGGCGAGCACTTCCTCCAATTTGCGAAAAACCTTGACCTCTCTGTCAAGATGAATATCATCCGATTTCTTGACGTTTCCCGCCACCCCTGCCAAAACCCCTCCCACCGGCAGCCGCGCCGCGTCGCACACCGCCGCAATCCGCGCCGTGGGCACGGCCAAATAAGCGCGCAGGTGCGTCACGCCCATAAACCCCAGGCCGACCACGGCGACGTTGACGCTGGCTTTGGCCGAAGGCTTGGGAACCGCTTCTTCAGGTTTTGTTGTCATGACGAAATTCAAGTCAAGCAAAATGCTTTTCCACCACGGCCCTGGCCAGGATAATGTCCGCAATGCGCCGTGTCCCCGCTTCTCGTTCGATGACGAAGTTGCCTGCAAGGTTCAGTTGTTGGATCGTCGCAAAAAAGGCGCGCCAATCAACCTCGCCGGCGCCAACCGCCACTTCTTCACCCCAAGTCCCAACGACTTTGGTGCTTGTTGCGTCCTTGACGTGGACCTGTCGAACCCACGGAGCCAACACCCGCAGCGCTTCGATCGGATCGCCCTGATTGTAAAGAATCATGTTGGCCGGATCGAAGTTCACCCCCAAATTCGGACGGCGCAGCTTTTGCAGCAGCACAGCCAGCGTGGGCGCGGTCTCCTGTCCCGTCTCCAAGCCGAGCCCAACATTGGCCGCGGCGAACATGGCATCCACCTCCGTCAGCCGATTCAGCATCTTCGCATAATCCGGGTCTGTTTCCTGGTGCGGAATGAATCCGGCGTGAAAGGTAACCAGTTTCAATCCCATCCTCGACGCCAGGCCGACCGTGTCCTTGATGTTGTTGCGATTCTGCTCCCACGTCGCGTCCGGCGCAACGCCGCCAGTCAGGCGGATGGATTCCAGCGTAGCGTAATCTTCGCCCACACAACCAAACATGCCTGATATGATGGTGATATCGTTCTGGCGGAACAGCGTTTCGGTTTCGCTCCAGGCCCGCGGCGATTCGCGCAGCGGATCCAGCGCGAGCTGAACACGGTGGACCCCGCTGGCCAGCAATTTTGTCACGAGGTCTGTCGCATCCGTCGGTTGCAGAGACCAACTGCAAACCGCCAGACGTTCCCCCAGAAGATTGTTGTTCATGTTGACTTAAATTTAACGTTGAAATGCGGCATCAAAAGACCCGCGTTTTGCTAAAACTGGCCGAAGAGATAGGAGTTTGTCCAACATTTTGTGCGCCCGTGGTTCTCAGACGGTAGGGCAACTCCGTCGAGCCGTAACTCGATTGGGCAAGCCGACAACAGTAGGGCGGAAGGCGTCACGCCGCCGACGGCCTCTTTCATCGAACAAAATGGAACTTAACATAAGCAACTATCGCTTAGGATTAGCTGTTTTGGGCCAAACCGGCTTGATTTGGTTGGATTGAGTTTGATTTGGTTTGATCCGGTTTGAGTAAGTCATTCACAATCATAATCGTTAAGTTAATCCTAAACCCCGCCGAACCCCATTCCGCTCTCGTGCAACTTCGTGTGCCACAGGTACTTCCCCCTCACAGGTTTGATTTGGTTTGATTTGGTTTGATTTGGTTTGATTGACCTAGTGCGGGCCTGTAATGCGTGAAAACCACGCAATTCGAGACCCCTCCGCGACTCTGCGTTTCAACTTGTGTTTTGCTTCTAGTGCGAGCATCACTT
>PLIU01000271.1 GCA_003140095.1 Verrucomicrobiales bacterium
CGCTGGCCAAAATCGAATCCAGCCTCCCGCCCCTGCCCGAGTTGCGCCGCCTGGCTGATTTCGTCCGGACGAGTGAACGGGGAATCAGCAAGTGATGACCTACCGTTGGGATTCGCGGTTCCGGAGCCGGATTAGCATTTTCATTGTCCATTGGTCTGCCTCCTCGAAACTTTTGAAACGCCACACGCCTTTGGGCATGAACGGGCAGCCGTGACGCAGGACGCTGACCATCCTTTGCATCGGGTCGAGCGTGATGACATCCACCTTGGGTTCGCCTCGGCGTCCCACCACTTTCTTCGGCTTTCGTTGTGATATGCACCGTTGCCTCTCGCTGCTTGCATTGCTCGCACACCATAGTGACTCAAATCATAGTAGTATTGAATATCATCCGGCGCTTGGCCTGGCCTCATTGGGCCCGCACGCGGTAAAACCGGCAAGCATTTGTTGGCGCTGAGTCCTGGATTTGAATCACCCCGCCCAAGCTATATTGGATGCTTTTTAATGGCAACCATGTCACAGGTGGCGACAGGTTGGTCGCATATTGCACGGTGTAATTCGCGTTGACTTGCCCTGTGAACTGAAACTCGAAGTTGTTGCTCACAATCAATGGCGACTGCAATTGAGGCGCGCTGACCGGTACGACATGAATGACCTCCGAGGACGAAACCCCGGCAGGATTGTCGATGTTGTAGGCTGTGAACACGACCGTGTAATCCCCCGTATTAGTCCAGTAGTGCTGGATAATATTGTCCGCATTGGTGATCACCGGACCGTCGCCGAAGTCCCACGATAAGTAAGTTGCGAGACCGGTGATCGTCCCGTCGAAGAAGTCAATGTGAGCCACTGCCGGACTTGACACGAGCATGTTTGTGTAAAAAGTCTGAAAGACGACAGACAGCGGTCCGGTGCGATCGGCAACTATCACTTCATCGCAGCCGATGGAAGGGGGATTATTCCAAGGCTCGCCATCCAGATCGGTGCCGCTGGCGTAAAGCGCGCTGCCCGCGCCGCGGCAGGGCGAGTATATGGAAATGTGATACCAATCCAAGAATTGCGGGTCGTGACCGATGTTGCCAGTTCCCGGAGGGAATGGTCCGTCGGGGTTTTCGGTGCAGCAAAAAGAATACTCCGGATCAAGTCCTGTGATTGCAAAGTTATCGATTCCGGGTGATTCAGGATACCCATCGAAGTTGTTTATCACGATACTGTTTTGGGTAAACCCAC
The DNA here is from genome assembly GCA_003140095.1 of Verrucomicrobiales bacterium. GTDB lineage: Bacteria > Verrucomicrobiota > Verrucomicrobiia > Limisphaerales > Palsa-1400 > Palsa-1400. The sequence goes on from PLIU01000271.1 coordinate 1,225, forward strand.
CATAGGTTCCGCCTCCACTCCCGGAAAAAGCGAAAGTGGTGTAATTGTTCTGGACGGTGCAGTTGTTCAAGGTCGCGTTATAAGCGCCGCCGCCATAAGTCGCCACATTGAGGACGACAAGGCTGTTGTTCAACGTGCCAAAGCCGATGCCGCCGCCGCCGTAATTGGCGAAATTGTTGGAGAGAAGACAATTGGACACCAGCGCATTCGTTGAGGCGCACCACACGGCGCCGCCGCTCTGCAAAGCCAAATCGTCGCCGGTGTTCCAGGTCGCGCCGTTTTGCAGAGTGAACCCATTCAACACCGCGCCGTTAGTCAGCCACGCGCAACGCACTGCGGCGGGACCATTCGTGGAAACGGAGTCCCAAGCCCCTTGAATAACTGTGTGCGCGAATCCATTGAGGCTGACCACCATGAGAGCCTTGTCCAACGCCACACGGTTGGTCAAACCGCCGGCCATGACTTCGCCGCCCGCGTCATAAATTCCATTGGTCACCAGCACAATGTCGTTCGACGAGGCTGCATCGATGGCGTCCTGAATGTTGGTGGCGGCTGTGGCCCACGTTGCGAAAGGCGGCTGAGGATTCACGCCGGCCGCGTTGACCGTATGCACGGCCACTTGCACTACGGCGCTGGTGACCACGCCGAAGGAGTTGCTCACCACAAGTTGGTAGCTGCCGGCATCAGCCAGACTTAAGCCGGTCGCGACGAGATTTGATGTTTGGGTGGAATTGAATTGTCCGTTATTTTGAAGCGGAACGCCATTCTCCAGCCAGGTGAAACTAAGGGGTGGCTGGCCGGTAATCGCGACGTTCCCGATCGTAAACCCGACAGGTGAGCCGTTCAGTGTGATCTGCGGTTGGCTGACCGTCGGCAGCCCATTATATTCCGCGCAACCGACGGACGGCGGGTTAGCCCAGGGCAGGCCGAAAATATCCGTGCCGAGGACAAGATTAGTTCCGGCGCCAATGCAGGGCGAGCCGGCGGAAAGATGCACGCTGCCACTCTGGAAATCGGGTGCGTTGGTAAAATTCCCAGGCCCAGCTATCGCGGGCGTGGTGCAACAATACGCAACCGAAACGGGCGACGATAGGTTGTTGTCTCTGTTGTAATATATAATGCAGTTGGTCAGGGTGCTTAGGGTTACACCTCCGTAAGTTTGGTTACTGACGATAGTGCAACTGTTTAGAACGGCACTGGAAACGGCGGATGCACTGCCAGCGGCGCTATTATTGATCACAAGACAGTTATTCATCGTCCCTTGATAAGCGATGCTTCCGTCAAGGTAAGTTGTACTCGAGATAATCACACAATTATCGACCACAGCGTTCGATGATGCACACCAGACTCCTCCTCCGGTTCCCGAAGTAAGACTGCCAGTCGCCCGCGTGGCCCCCTCTTCCAAAGTGAACCCGAACAGCGCCGCATTATTCGTCAACCAGGCGCAACGTATCGCGGACGTTCCGTTGGTAGCGCCTGCGCCTCGAATCGTTGTCACCCACGGACCGTTGACGCTTTGCACGCGGATCGCCTTGTCCAACGTGACGCGATTGGTGATCACTCCGTCCTCGGACTCGCCCCCGAAAGGGTAAATACCGTTGGTCACGAAAACAATGTCTCCGCTCTGGGACGCACTAATCGTATCCTGAATATTTGTCGCCGCCGTGGCCCACGTCAGGTACGGCGGCGCGGGATTCGTGCCGTTGGCGTCCACGCAATGAATGGCCAAAGCCGTCACCGCGCTGGTCGTGACGCCGAAAGAGTTGCTCGCCACAAACTGATAATCGCCGGCATCGGCAAAGCTGACGCCGGTCGCGAGCAGATTCGTTGTTTGCGTGGAATTAAAAAGTGCGTTGTCCTGCAAAGGAACACCATCCTTGAGCCACGCGAAGGAGAGCGGCAACGGCCCGGCGGCGGCAACATTGATGGCGAAACCAAGGGGATTGCCGGTGAGGATGATGCTGGGCTGAGTGATGACTGGCGCGGGAGTATATTCCGCGCAACCGACGGACGGCGGATTGGACCAGGCGTTGCCAAAAATATCCGTGCCCGTGACAAGATTGGTGCCCGCGCCAATGCAAGGCGACGTGCTTAAGAGATGAATACCATCCGCGAACAATTGCGGCGCATTGGTAAAGTTTCCAATTCCGCTCGGCAGAGGTGTAGCGCAACAATACGAAGCCACGGAACCCGAAATCTCACTATAAGTATTGAAATAAACAATGCAGTTGGTCAGCGTGCTTGACTCATTGACATTGAAATAACTATTGTTGACAACGGTGCAACTTTTCAAGTTGGCGTCGTAAACGGCGGAGACTGACGGAGAACCCATCCAACCATTGTTGCTGCTGATAAGACAATTGTTGTACGTCCCTTGATAAACGCCGGATCCGTTTTGGAGGGCGGTATTCGAAACGATCGCGCAATTATCCACCGTCGCGTTCGAGGAAGCGCACCAGACGCCGCCACCGCTTTGTGCCAACGGGCTGCCGGCGTTAAAAGTTCCGCCCCCTTCCAGGGTGAACCCGATCAACGTCGCATTGTTGGTCAGCCACGCGCAACGCACGGAAGTCGTTCCGTAGGTTGCGTTTACGCCCTGAATGATCGTGACCCACGGCCCATTGACGCTTTGCACCGTGATGGGGCTGTCCAAAGCCACGCGGTTGGTCAAGCCTCCCACCATGACCATGCCCCCGCTGGCATAAACGCCATTGGTTACGAGCACGGTGTCGCCATTGGTGGACGCATCAATCGCGTCCTGGATGTTGGTCGCGGCGGTGGTCCAGTCCGTGAAGGGCGGCGTGGCATTGGTGCTGTTCAAGTCCACGTAATGCACGGTCGCCGACGCGTTGATGGCCAGGAACATAGTCAGACTTCCAACTAATTGAAAGTGTGGGACTTTCATACTTCCAATTGCCAGCAGCCTTTGGCTTCGTCAATACCAAACATGAACTTTGTGCTTCTTCGACGTTTGTAATGGGTATCATGGGTGACGCAAGGCCCAAGACGCGCGCCAACTCTTCCTCTCAAAGCCGTTTTTCGAGGGGGGCGAGCGCCAGCGAGTCCCATATCTCAGGGCGAGGGGGCTGTTCGGCGGTCTTTTACCCATTACAAACGTCGAGGAACCAACTTTGTCTTGGCTTTTGACTTTTTGGCCTTCCGGGGCAACGCTCATGGAGGACATCGCCATCATGAATAATGTCGTGAAGATAGAAACCCGCTCGGAATACACGCGCGGCGAATTGGAGCCGGCCGAACTTAAGCCAAACCCGTTCGATCAGTTTGCCCTTTGGTTTGAGCAGGCCATAGCAGCCAAGGTCGTGGAGCCAAACGCCATGAGCGTGGCCACGGCGGGGGCCGATCAGCGTCCGCTGGTGCGCACGGTCTTGTTGAAAATTTATGATCAGCGCGGTTTCGTTTTCTTCACCAATTTCGAAAGCCGCAAGGCCCGTCAGATCGCCGAGAATTCTAATGTCTCGCTGCTCTTTCCCTGGCTGGCTTTGGAGCGCCAGGTCATCGTGTGCGGCGCCGCGGAGAAAATTTCCACCGCCGAAAGCCTGGCGTATTTTGTCACCCGCCCGCGCGGGAGCCAACTGGGCGCCTGGGTGTCGGCGCAAAGCTCGGTCATCACGACGCGTTCGCTTTTGGAGCAGCAATGGGAGAACATGAAGCGCAAATTCGGCGAAGGCGAGGTGCCGCTGCCCTCATTTTGGGGCGGCTATCGCGTCGTGCCTCGGGAAATCGAGTTCTGGCAAGGCCGTCCCAGCCGGTTGCACGACCGCTTTCTTTACTCGCGCCAGCCTGACGGCTCCTGGAACATCGACCGCCTGGCGCCGTGATTGTTCCCCCAAGGAGGACTGAAGAAACGGTGGGCGATGAAAATGCTCGCCTTGCGCGGCCTGAATGAAAATCATACGTGTAAGTATTATTTTGGTTGCCAGATGGTCTGAGCTGGGCTATGTTGTTCGCGACCAAATAATTGTGTCATGCAACTTGCGGGTAATCGTGCGTTGATCGCGGTTTTGCGCGGCGGCATCATCTTGATGATGTGCGGCCAGGGCCTTTCCGTCTGCGCCGGCGGTTGGCCCATTTTCCGCGGCAATCCCGCCTTGACTGGTGTGGCCGCCTGCTCCCTGCCCGCCAAGCCCGCCCTGCTCTGGACTTACAAAACAAGCGGGCCAGTCAAATCGTCCGCTGTTATCGGCGGCGGCAAGGTTTTTATCGGCTCCAATGACGGGCAGGTTCATGCGCTGGCGTTCGACTCCGGGCATCAACTCTGGGCGTTCAAGGCCGACTCGGCCGTGCAAGCGCCGCCGTTGCTGGCCAATCATTCCGTCTTCGTCGGCAGCATTGACGGCATTTTTTACGCCATTGATGCCGCCGACGGCCACCAACTCTGGAAATTCGCGACCGAGGGCAAAATTCTCGCTTCCGCCAATGCCGTGTTCTCCAGCGACGGGCCGCCGCACATTTTGGTCGGAAGCTACGATTTCAAACTTTATTGCTTCAACGCCACCAACGGCGCCCTCGTCTGGAGTTACGAAACGGGCAATTACATCAACGGTTCGTGCGCCGTGGCCGGCGGTCACGCCATCTTTGGCGGATGTGACGAACTGGTCCACGTGTTGGACACGGTCACGGGCACCAAGATCAAGGAAATCGAGGCCGGCGCTTACATCGCGGCCTCGGCGGCGCTGGCGGGCAACCGCGCCTACTTCGGACATTACGACAACGAGTTTTTGTGCGTCGATCTCGACCAAGGCAAGGTCGTCTGGCGCTACCGCGACCTGGACTTTCCCTACATGGCGGCGGCGGCGGTGACGGATGACCGCGTCATTTTTGGCGGCCACGACAAGGCGCTCCATTGCGTCGATCGCGCCACGGGCAAGAGCCTTTGGAAATTTCCCACCGGCGGCAAGGTCGAAAGTGCGCCGGTGGTGGCGGGCGATAAAGTCGTCTTCGGCTCGGATGACGGCTTCGTGTATATGGTTTCGCTGCAGGACGGAAAGCAGCTTTGGTCTTACGAGATCGGCCAGGCGGTGGCCAGTTCCCCCGCCGTGGCGGATGAAAAAATTGTGATAGGATCCGACGACGGCGGCGTCTATTGCTTTGGCCAAAAAAGTTGAACTCGGATGACATGAAACAAATCGAAACAGCGCGCGGATTATGACAACGACCGAAACTATCGCCCCTCTCAGCCCACCTCTGCAGAAGCAGACAACGGTTGGAAATTACTTCGTCTCCAATTACCCGCCTTTTTCCTTTTGGAAGCCGGAATTGGTCCCGGACGTGTTCGCGGCCCTGCAACGGCCTCCGGCGCCCGGGACGCCGCTCGGTGTTTATCTCCATATTCCCTTCTGCCGGAAGCGCTGCCATTTTTGCTATTTCAAGGTCTATACCGACAAGGATTCGGCGGCCATTCGCGGTTACATCGAGGCCGCCTTGCAAGAACTGGCTCTCTACGCGGGCCAGCCAATCATTGGCGGGCGCAAGGTCAATTTTGTTTATTTTGGCGGCGGCACGCCATCTTACCTTTCGGTCGATCAACTCCAGTACCTGACCGACGGCATGAAAAAATTGATTTCCTGGGACGGGGCGGAGGAGGTGACGTTTGAGTGCGAGCCGGGAACGTTGACCAGCCACAAGCTTAAGGCCATTCGCGAGGTGGGCGTGACGCGGTTAAGCCTGGGCGTGGAGAACTTTGACGATCACATCCTGGAGGTCAACGGCCGCGCTCATCACAGCAAGGAAATCGCCCGCGCCTATTCTTACGCTCGCGAGTTGGAGTTTCCGCAGATCAACATCGACCTGATTGCCGGCATGGTCGAGGAAACAGGAGCCAATTGGAAGGAATGCGTGCGCAAGACCATCGAGATGTCGCCCGACAGCGTGACGATTTACCAGATGGAAGTTCCTTACAACACCGACATCTACCAGGCCATGAAGGCCTCCGGCCAACTGGTGGCGCCGGTGGCGGATTGGGACACTAAGCGCGCCTGGGTCGCTTGGGGGTTCGCGGAATTGGAGCGGGCTGGCTACACGGTCGGCAGCGCCTACACTGCTGTCAAGAACAAGGAAAAGACCCGCTTTATCTATCGTGACCGGCTTTGGGCGGGGGCGGATTTGATCGGCCTGGGGGTGGCCTCCTTCGGCCAACTGCAAGGAACGCACTGCCAAAATCTGCACGATTTCGAGCCTTACGTCAACGCGGTGCGGGCCGGGAAACTGCCGGTCTATCGAGCCTTGACTCCCAACGCGGACGAGCGCCTGATCCGCGAATTCATCCTGCAACTCAAATTGGGCCGCACCGACTGCGGCTATTTCCAGAAGAAGTTCGGCGTGGACGTGCGCCAGCGTTTCGCCCAGCCGCTGCGCGTGTTGCACGATTGGGGGTTTGGCGAAGTGGAGGGCGACTCCGTCGTGCTCAACCGCGAGGGGTTGCTGCAGGTTGACCGGTTGTTGCACGAATTTTTTCTCCCCGAACATAAAAACGCGAGGTACGCTTGAACATCAAAGTAAGCACATTGACTCCGTCCTCTGCGGAGCCGGCCGTCTCCAGCCTGTATCCTTTGGAGGAGTTTTATGCCCGGCGCGCAGGGGCGTCTCCCATTGTGCAAACCGACTCCGACTCGTTGGATTCGCTCTCAAAATCTTACGCCCGGCGCGGTCAAGCGGCTTTGATCTGGGCGCCCATCGAACCGGCCGCGGTTCCCGAACCCTATCGGTCGCTACTGGTTCATGGCGCCGACATGACCTCAACCCTGGAGAGTTTTCACAAGGATAGGCTCTGCGTCGAGATGCTAGGGCGCCACGTCAGCGGGCAGGAGTATTTCCGCGAAGTGGTGCTGCGGCTGGACCAAAGCGGCCGCCCGGTGGAATTTGGGGCGATTAAAATGTTGCTGGACCTTTTTCCCGCCGAGGCCCGCCAGGAAATCCTGCGCGAACGGCAGCCGCTGGGACGAATTTTAACGGAATCCGGCCTTGAGTTTTCCAGCCAGCCGCGAGCGTATCTGCACCTGGCCGCCGATGATTTCATCAACCGCACTTTGGGCCTGAGCGGCCTACAGTTCCTCTATGGCCGCCGCAACACCCTGGTCGATGCCTGGGAGCGACCGCTGGCCGAGATTTTGGAAATCCTGCCTCCGACTTGACATGAAAGATCAACATCACTACGACGCCCTCATCATCGGCGCCGGCCCCGCCGGCTCCTCCTCCGCCGCCATCCTGGCTGAACACGGCCATCGCGTGCTCGTGCTCGAACGGGAGAAATTCCCGCGCTACCACATCGGCGAGTCCTTGTTGCCGTTCACTTTTCAGCCGCTGCAACGGTTGGGGTTGATCGATCAGATGCGCGGTTCGGCCTTTGTCAAGAAGTACAG
>PLIU01000479.1 GCA_003140095.1 Verrucomicrobiales bacterium
TTCGGAACAAACACTGGCTGAAACCCGAATACTTCGCTTGCCTCGCCCGCCACAGCATCACGCACGTATTCAACTCCTGGAGCGCCATGCCGACCGTAACCGATCAAATGGCTCTGCCTGGTAGCCGCACGAATCCTGACCGGATTGCGGCCCGCTTCCTGTTGAAGCCGGGGCGGAAATACGATGACGCGGTAAAGGCATTCCAACCCTACGATTCGACGAAGGAAATTAACGACGACGCGCGCAAAGCCGGAGCGTCACTTGTCGCAGAAGGGAAGCAAAACTCCCGACGAAAGACGTTCATCTACATAAACAACCGGCTCGAAGGAAATGCCCTTGCCACTATCGCAGCGATGTTTGATATATCCAGTGGCATTTGAACGGAAGGCCCAAGAAAATGAAACCGTTGAGAATTGACTGCGCCGATGCAAACTGGAAATCGCTGCTCAAGCGAAACCTTCAGGATCGGATAGAAGTGACTTTGGACAATTTTGATTACACAACTGATGGACAGTTTTGCGAACTCCTTGCCCTTTCTCATTCAATGGACTTTCGGCTCGACGTGCGGAATAAAGCCGGTCGGTTCACGAAACGGCAACCCGCTGCTTGAATCCAGAGCAGATGTGAGCGGCCCAGTTTCTCCAAAATGAGCAAGAACTGGATCATCGCCGGAGCCGCCGCCGTTTGCCTGGGTGTCGGCATCGTGCTCTCTCATCGCGTTGAGCCTGGCATCCGCGTCCTGAAAGTAACGCTCGCCGATGACACGCCAGCACTCAAGTTCCTTCCCGCAGGCCCGGGACCACATCCGGTGGCACTGCTCGCCCACGGATACGCTGGCTCGAAAGAGACGCTCTTTCGCTACGGGGAGGCGCTCGCCGCAGCGGGGTTTGTGTGTTACAGCGTGGACCTTCCTGGGCATGGAGCGTCGCCGCAAACACCTACTAATTATATGAATGCCGTGCATACGCTGGAGGCAGTCGCACGCGAGGTCGGGCCGGTGGATGTTTTCGCAGGGCAATCGATGGGCGGCTTTAAGGGAGGCGAGGCAGTACGGGAGGGCGGGATGAAGCCCGGGCTTTTCATTGCCATCGGTTCCATGCCGGTGTTGGGTGATCACGCTCCACCGTTGCTTCTCCTGGCAGGCCGGTTCGAGGAAGCCTTGCCACCGGCCCTCCTCCAGACGCGAACGGATGCGCGCGTGGTGATTTCTCCCTGGTCCGATCACATGCTTGAGGGGTTTGATCCGGTCCTAGTGAATACAGCCGTCGATGCCGCGTGCGCCGCAGTGCGTAAGACGCCGCCAGCGCATCCCACCGCATGGCGCTGGCGACTCCTTGGCGCAGTGCTGGCAATGCTGGCAGCGGGCAAGCTGGCAAGTTGTTTGACGGATTTGTTTCCGCAGTTGGCCGGGTTCTGCGGACTGTTAATCGGTGTCTTCGTCACTGCCGCGTTCATGCTCACCCTCAACGGCCGCTGGCTCGATGTGACACCACACTTGCGGTTGCAAGGTATTGCCGTGCCGGTCACCTTCCTCCTGGCAATAATTGCCGGCCGGCTCCGCGTCCCGCGCTGGAGCTTTGCCGTGCTTGGTGTCCTTGCGATGGTGATTGGAGCATGCTGGTACAAGGCGAGCCCGAGTTGGGCCGGGTTTGTATTCTTGGTTTGCACTCTGCTCCTCATGCCTGCCCTGATCGCCGGAATTGTCATCGGCTGGTTTGCGGCCCGCCGCGGGTCTCGGCTGCAAGGCGACATCGCGATGGCCATCTTCGTGGGTTGCGCCCCCTTCCAATGCCTGCAACCTCCACGCGCGGCTCCTCCAGTGCCAACACCTCATATAGCCATCAAGCTGGACGCAAAACTTCTCGATGCGTGTGTCGGCGAATATGAAATCGCGCCGGATAACGTGTTTTACGCTGGAGCGAAGCTGACTATTCGGCGAAATGGAGATCATTTAGTCTGGCAGACTCTTGGAATATTCCTATCACGCGCTTTCGATCTTTATCCCGAATCGGAAACAAATTTCTTCCTCAAAATTAATGGCGCGCAAGTGACATTCATTAAGAATGATAAAGGCGAAGTGATGGCGATAATCCACCATGTGGCGGGGCTGCCGGAGAGCGAGGGAAAGAAACTTAAAAACGAATGATTGCATGTGACCGTACGTTTGACACAATTATTTGGACCGATTGGAAGCGCATTGATGGCGCTGGCCGCGTTGCTCGCGGCGGCGTTGCCAGCCGCGGCGGAAACACCGTCGCAAAAGGCTGACGCGCTTCTTAGTCGCTTGATTAAAACCAACGACCCCGGTGTGGCGGTCTTGGTGGCGCAGGACGGCAAAATTCTTTTTGAAATGGGCTACGGCGTGGCCGATGTAGAACATCATGTGCCCGTCATCCCGCAAACCACATTCCGCATTGGCTCGATTACCAAGCAATTCACCGCGTCCGCGATTTTGAAACTGCAGGAGGAGAGAAAACTGAGCGTCAACGATAAAGTGTCCAAATACATTCCGAATTTTCGGCGCGGGGACGAGGTCACCTTGCGCCAGTTGCTGACCCACACCTCCGGCATCCGCGATTACACGGACGAACCGCACTCGGTGAGCCGCGTGACCAACGTCACCACAACCGGGGCCATCATCGAGGAGATTAAGAAGTATCCTTTTGATTTCGATCCGGGGACGAAATGGCGTTACGACAATTCGGGCTACCTATTGCTCGGTTACATAGTGGAGAAGGTGTCGGGGCAAAGTTATGGGGATTTTCTGCGCGAGAATTTTTTCCAGCCGCTGGGCATGACCAACACCGGCGTTTACCACGCGCATCTTGGTCTGCCGCACGAGGCGCTGGGTTACACCCTAGGCCGGTCCGCATCGACATGGATCTTTTGGGGAGAAGGCTTCAGCCTGGGCAAGAACCGCTTCAAGCAGGCGCTGAACGTGGACATGTCGTGGTTTGGCGGCGCGGGCGCGCTTTATTCTACGGTGGAGGACCTGTATCGCTGGAATGAGGGCGTCTTCAATGGCCGGGTGCTGGACGCGGCCAGCCTCAAAGCGGCATTCACTCCTGTCAAGATGTCCTTCTGGACACGGGCGGCTTGGGCCATTTTTTTCAATGATAGGGGCATGGGCTACGGTTTCGGCTGGGTTGTCTGCCGCCACCGCGGGTTGCGGGAGATTTGGCACAACGGCGAACTGAACGGCTTCAAAAGCTGCCTGTTGCGGGTGCCGGATGAGAAATTCACCGTGGTTGTTTTGGCCAACACCGAACCGGGCAGGTGGAAGGCCGACCCCGACCGCATGGCGCGTAAACTGGAGAACATTTACCTTTGCGGACAAGCTAGCGCACCTGCCCATCATTAACACGAATGTTTCGGCGAAGTCTTATTCTAAATTGCTTTCAAGATGAGTGTAACCGATTCAGGTGTCCGTGATATTCGCACTTTTTGCGTTTTCGTGCAGGCGTCGCGTGCAGGCGTTGGTCCTCGATATTTGCACTGTTTGGATTTTCTTGCAATGGACCGGAGAGGCAGCCCCGGCAGCCCAGCGCCAGACGTTGCGGCGATATGGCTTCATTCAAGCCAGAGTTGACAAATCTCTCCGCTTACTGCTCAAATGAGCAGACATGGCAGATTTAAGCAAAAAACAGGAAGNNGCAAGCTCCTACGCCGCTGCCTGCCACGTTAAGGCGCTGGTCAGGAAGGGGGCGCTTATCGCGGAAGACGGCAAGGCGCGTGCGCTTCGCCTCGCGGACGCCTTTCAGCCGGTCCTCCCTGCAGCGGTTGTCGAAATTCCCCTGTTCGGCTCGATTCCCGCCGGTTTCAGCCGCGACCGCGAGCAGGAGGCGGGCGAGTGCGTTCCCGTCACCGTTGAGTCCATTGGCTTCAAACCAACGCGGAACACCTTTGCGTTGCGCGT
>PLIU01000181.1 GCA_003140095.1 Verrucomicrobiales bacterium
AGCTTGACCGCCGAGGACATTGAATGGCAAGGCAAGGACGTGAGCTTCCACCGCCACAAGACCGGGACGGCATCCATCATCCGCTTTGGCAAAGAGCTTGAAGCCGTCTTGAAGACGCTCCCGCAGACGGGTCCGCTCTTTCCCAAACTCAAGCCGATGCGGGAGGCGCACCGGGCGACGGAGTTTGCCCGCGCCTGCCGCCGTTTGGCGATTATTGTTACCACGCAGCAATCCTCCTTATTACGACGATGTTGCTCATCATGGCACTATCTATGATGCTGCCGATGCGCTTAAAAAATTGCCCAAAGGCAAACTGCAATCCATCAGAACCTTTCTGCTGGAAGATCGGATGCCCATAATTGACTCCCGTCCAAATTGTTTGACACTGGCTGAAAAACTTATTGAAGGGAAACCATTCCCAGAAAGAGAAATGTGCGCCGTTTTTCTGGCGGGTGAGATAAAGGCAATCTATAAGCAACACAGCTTGGCAGCTCCTCCGATCATTATGGGCACTGTAGATGAGGTAGAGAACATGAGTAAAAACTTCCCCAATATAGACAGGGTCCTGGACTATTGGAGCGGTCAGGAAAATAGGGTGTCCGAGATTTCAGATATGTCAAACGCAATCGTTGCCGAGCGGCAACGTGCCAAAAGTTAAAACTGGCCCGATCTATGTCCCGCAGTGCAAAATTCAATGTCGGTCAGTATTTGCAGCAAATAGATTTGCCATCCAAGCAGGCTGCGCGAGTGGAAAAATTTGATGGCGGTGAACGGTTGGTCTCGTTGACGCCATTTGCAGATTTAAGAGACGCTGAAGAAGCACTGATGGTTAAATTGGCCCTGGAAGCAGGCATGAAGTTTAGAATCTTGGCGGACAACCTTCAGCACAATGTCGCATTGGGAGACGCGGATTACATTGCAACGCTTCTCCGCGAAAGATACCAAACCTATAAGGAAGATGGGTGGTTCAACGGCAATTTTGACCCAGGGGGAGCGGTGGAGCAACTCAAACAAAGCAGCCAGGGCGCGATTCAGAAATTATCCGAGGAGCGTGCAAGAAGACACGAAATTGCAGCCAGAGGATCATCCCGGCGTTCTGGTGGTAACGCTGGTGCTCACAGATAAACCACTTGCGCAGCAAATCCATCATATCTACTCCCCCTCTTGCGCCTCTCCCGCAAGCCCGGAAATACCACTGCCAGAGGCGAAAGCATGGAGGCGGGAGGAAGGGACTCCCCCGGCATTTCACCCTTGCAAGGCTGGTTTTAATGCGGTCTTGGGGGAGCTATTGATCTCTGCATAATATAGTGACATATTTTGGCCCTGTGCTATTCTTTGGGCATGGGAAATCCTAAAGGCGTAAAACGCGATTCGGCACAGTTGGCACAACTGGAACGGCGGCGCATGAAGGCCGTCAAACTTTTCGACCAAGGCTTGAGCCAGGCCGAGGTCGCCCGCAGCGTAGGCGTCCACCGGCAATCGGTCAGCCGCTGGCATAAAGCTTGGCAAGAGCATGGCGCGATCTCTCTCAAAAAGGCCGGGCGAGCCGGACGCAAGCCCCGCCTGACCGACGAGAACTTCCGCCAGTTGGAACACGCCCTCAAAGAGGGGCCCGAAGCCCACGACTTTGGCACGCTGCTCTGGACCACCCGGCGCGTGGCCACCGTCATCCATCGGCTGACGGGCGTCCTATACCATGAGGACCATGTGTGCCGACTTCTGCAAAAGCTGGGTTGGAGTTGCCAGCGGCCCACCACCCAAGCCCGGCAGCGCAATGAGCAGGAGATCGCCCGCTGGCGCAAAGTGCGCTGGCCGCAGCTTAAAAAAAAGCCCTCCAGGAGAGGCGCATCTTGGTTTTCATCGACGAAAGCGGATTGAGCCAGAAGCCGCACCGGGTCCGCACCTGGGCCCCGCGTGGCCAGACCCCGGTTTTGCAGTTCGACTTCAACTGGAAAAAGCTCTCGGTCATGGCCGGGATGACGGTCTGGAACTTTTACTTCCGGCTTTACCCTGGCACCATCAAAGGCCCGCAAGTGATCGAGTTTCTCGAACATCTGCAACGCCACATTGGGGGCAAGCTGCTGGTGATCTGGGATGGCGGTCCCATCCACCGCAGCCGGTTGGTGCGGGACTATCTGGACAACCTGAAAGGCAAAATCTGGGCGGAAAGGCTGCCCGCCTATGCGCCGGAACTCAATCCCACCGAGTATGTGTGGGGTTACTTCAAGCAACATGAGTTGCCCAATCTTTGTGCGACGGACTTGGCGCAGTTGAGTCGCTTTGGGCGCAAGTCCCTGGGGCGAATGCGGCGCAGACCCAAATTGGTCACCGCCTTCTGGAAACAAGCTGAACTTTGGTAATGTTGTCACTATATTATGCAGAGATCAATAATTCCTGCATGTCGGTCTTGGTTTCGGCACCCGAAACCGACGACGCGCTTTCTTGAACCACGACCTCGATGGATTCAATAAATGGCGCGGTTTCGTCTGTGGGCTTTGCCCACCTGTCGGGGTCGAATTCCTGAATGAAATCCACCATCCCGTTTTCAAGAGCGAAGAACAGGGCTTGCAGATTCTTGCCCCTGACCAGCACCATTAGGAAGGTGTAAACCAGCACGAAGCTAGTGCCGAACGACCCGTCATACACGACATCCAAAAGATACGCATACCCAGGCGACCGCGTAGGAGCCATCGCGCGGCGAATCCGCAGGCGAAAAACTTTGTCCTTGGTCCCGAATGCGGCATAGGCATCCGTGTCCTTGGGCGGCGTGGTGGCCCCCGGCGCGGGAGTTTGGGGCGTTTTGCGGAACTGTGCCAATGGGTCAGCCATTGGCCCTCTCAAAATTATCCTTCGTGGCCTGCCGCTGGACGGCGTCCGCGTCATGCCCGGTCTTGTGCATTTGCGCGATTTTTTCAGCAGTCCGGTTACCAATATCAGGCCCGAAGATGCGTTTTCCGGCAAAATCATCATCATTGATTTGCCGGTGCAGGAGTTCCGCCTTGCCGGACGGGTTGCAAACCTTGCATGGAAATACTGTTTTCAAGTGGCGGTATTGCGCCGGACGCAACCCACCCAGCCCGACACCTACTTGCGCCCGGTGTTCCTTTGGGCCGACGAGGCGCATACCATCAAGGGACTCGGCTACAGCGAGACACCTAATGTCGAAATTGGCAACATCGTGACATTAACTGACGGAGATTGGGAGAACATATACAGAATCATCGCGTCCAGCAGGCAGGTAGATGATGCCGTCTATGCTCGTTACAAGGAAGCAGCCTGCTTAGTCACCCCACATGCCACTAACCTGCTGAACACCCGTAATTTATGACACAACGGCACACAGCCCTCCGCTTCTCAAGCAGAACCACGACCGCCAAAATGCAGCATGCCATTGCGCCGGTAAAAGACGATTCCGCTGGCCACTCAAATATTGAGGCCCTCGCGGCCTCAAAGGCGAGCACAGCCGGGAAAAAGGGGCCGCCCGCTGCGCTCCTGGATGTCGCAACGACGACGCGCACGATTTCCAAAGCGGTGAACGGTCGGCAGAGGCCACAGATCTCGGCGATAGATTACCTCAAGTCTCTTCATGCGCAACATTGCGGCTCGGAGACATACCGTGACCGAGAGCGGTTGACTATCGACAGACTTGAAGAGGCACTAGCCAAAAGGAGAAGATCCACCATCGAGATCTGGGAAGTCACGGCAGATGACATTGGTCAATTCAAGGCATCGTTACTGGCGGCAGGCTTATCCGGCGTCAGCACTCGCTGTTACTTGAGTGCGCTCGGCGCCTTGTTCCAAACGGCCGTGAATCGGAAAGCGTTGCGTTGCAATGTGGCGCGGTTGATTCAAATGCCGCCACGCCCACAAAACTCGCCACGAAGGCCATTTACTGATGAAGAATTAAAACGAGTTTGCGCAATGGCCGACCCGGAATGGTTCGGCATGATCATGGTCGCCATCTACACCGGCCTTCGACTGGGAGATATTTGCCGGCTTGTTTTTCGTGACTTGGATCTGGCAACCCATTTCATTCGGGCGAGCGTCAAGAAAACCAGGGACTTTCAGCCAAAGCCTATCCCGCCTCCGCTCGCATGCTATTTCCAACGGATGAGGTTCCCGGAAAATCCAGACCAACCCCTCTTCCCGCGGGCGTAAAGACTTATGATGGCTGGCGAGAGGTCAATCGTCAGCCAGAGTTTCGTTGACATGCTCGTGAAAGCGGGGGTCCGAGCGCCCAAGGCCAAAGTACGAGGTGTCCGTCGGGAAGGGGCGGAAAAGTACCTGCCACTGTCGTTTCATTGCCTCCGTCATAATCACACGACCATGTTGAAGCGGGCTAACATCCCGGAGGCTATCGCCCGGAGAATCGCAGGGCATCTTTCCATAGCCATTTCCGACGTCTACACCCACTTGGGAGAGGATGTCATGCGAGCTGCAGTCGCGAATCTTCCGGAAATCGAAGGCGTCTCAACGTGTTACTGATCAGCATCGCCAGTTTAGAGCGCGTCTGAAACACCATGCGCATACGATTAAGCATGTAGGGGTTGAGCGACACCAAGGGCCCGATGCGGTAAGACCCGGCGGATAAGATTGGCCCCGCAGGGATGCCGATCTCATCCGCTACGCTCTCGATCAGGGCGTCAATCACATCGAAACGTCGTGGGCCTACGGTTTTGGGCGCCCAGGCAACAGTTGCGAGTGCGTCGGCAAAGCGATCAAGGGAAAGCGCGATTCGGTTTTCCGCCCATGGCGTCAATGCAGATGGCAACGCCCCCACAAACGCGAATGGTATTGCCGGCGATGGTTACGTCGCTGCTGCTTCCGGCCTCCAGCCACCAGTATTCCGGCGTCACCAGAATGGCGGACATTTTGCTGCCTTCAATATGGTTTCCGCTGACTTCGCCGTGACTGGCCTTGATCAGGATGCCACGCGAGCGGTTGAAACCGAAATCGCAGCCTTTGACAGAGAAGCCGTTTCCGACGCGATTGGCCGAGCATACAACGCTGCCCATCGGCATGACCACCTCGCGGTCAAGCGTAATATCGTAAGCCCTTCCCAAGGAGCGTCCGGATTTCAAATCCGCGTCCATGTTTTGTCGTGGCAAAAAGAGGCGTTCCTCATCGTCAATCGCGCCCGTGGCCTGGACGCTGACGACCTGGGCGTCGGGCAATCGCTGGCCGGTATAGAGCACCAGTTCCGCCGGGTCATCCCGTTGGATGTTCATGGTGCCCTTCGCCAGCACGCGCAATTTCGTTCCTTCGCAGCGGGTGATCATGTGGTACTCGCCGTGGATTTTCACGCAATCGTCCCCCATGAATTTTGCCACGCACTTCACTTAAGCCGGTCCCTTGATGGCGCTGCTGCTGTGAACGGCATCCGCATCCAGGGAACGCAGGCGAGGATCGGAACGCTTCACGAAATCATCCGCCGCGCTTCGGCGGTCAATCCGGCAACGATCATAGACGCTCCCGTCGCAATCCGATTCAATGAAGCCAAAACAGTTCGAGGCAAAGAGGACGATGTCTTCCAATCGCACTTTGACGTTGTGGCTGCACTGCACCGCATGGGCCGCGCTGCCGTGCGGCGCGGATTCGGAACCGATGACGATGAGGTCGCCGACCTGTTCCGGCGAAGAAGCGTTCTCGTTCGTCGCGGTGATGCGGAGATGGCGCGAACCCACCGCTTCAATCTTTTTCACGAACCGGTCATCACAACGCAGCGTGCGCGTGTCGGGTCGGAAAATTTCGTATTTGAAATTCCGCGCCATTTCGGCGGCCGGATAGCCGTCGAACAATTCGATTTCCTGAGTTTTCTTGTCCGAAGCCAGCCCGGAGATCCTGCCTTGCGTGAACGGCAGAGGATCGTAATCAATGACCAACCCGCGAAGGGTCAGATTGGTGCAGTGAGTGATGGTGAGGGCGCGAGTGGTCTCAGTGCAGATCATTTCAACGCCATCGGCCACAATGGTGATGTCCTTCAAATTGCGCAACACGAGGTGTTGCCGGTCGTGTGGCATGACTCGGTAATGTCCCGGAGGCACAATGATCCGCTTTTTTCCGGCCTGCAACTCGGTGTCAATAAACCGCTGCAAATCAAAATCAACGGACGGCATCGCCCCTCCAGCCCGTGCCCACCGCACACCAAAACCAACCAGACAGATGGCCGACAGAAGACAAATCGAGGCTGCCGATGGAAAATGAATTTTACGACTTTTCACGGTTTCACATTTTAACCATCGCTTTGATGACGCCTGTTTCCAGCTTGGTCCAGTCCGGAAAAGTTTTGATCATTTCGTCGAAATCGGCGTGATGCGAAATCCAGGGCCGTGTGTCAAGTTGGCCATCTTCGATGAGCTTGATGATTCTCGTAAAATCGCCCGGCAGCGCATTGCGGCTAGCCAGCACGGTTAATTCACGACGATGCATCACGGGCGCGTGCGGGAACGAGATCTCCTGCTGCGTTATCCCGACGTAAACCAGGCGGCCCGCAAACGCGCAGTAGTCAAGCGCATGACCCATACTGCGGTTGCTGCCAGTGGCGTCAATCACGACGTCGGCCAGGTAGCCATGGGTCAATTCTGTAAGCCGCTTCAACTCATCGCCATCGTTGCGGGTTAGGATCGTGTCGGGGATATGCAGGTGGCGGCGAACAAAATCGAGCCGCGACTCGATCATATCCATGACCATGGTTTTTGCGCCGCTGAGCCGCGAGAATTCAATGGCCGAAAGGCCGATAGGCCCGGCCCCGATGACGAGCACGTTTTCGTTCGGCTGGGGTTGGGCGCGATTGACAGCGTGGCAACCGATGGCCAGTGTTTCCACAAGTGCCAACTGCTCGAAAGAAAGTTTGCCGGACGGATGCAGCTTGCGCGCAGGCAGAAGAAAATGCGCTCGCAAGCCCCCATCGCAGTGGACACCCAAGGTTTGGTTGCTTTCACAGCAATTGGTGTGGCCGCGGCGGCAGGAATAGCAACTCTGGCAATTCAAGTACGGTTCGACGGAGCAACGCTGACCGGGCCGCAGATTCCTGACCTCTTCGCAGACGGCCACGACTTCGACGCCTAGTTCGTGTCCGGGAATTCGCGGGTAGCTGAAGTAAGGCATCTTGCCCAGAAAGCCGCCGATGTCGGTGCCGCAAATGCCGACGCGATGCACGCGCACCAAGGCTTCGTCCGGACCAGGCGCAGGAGGCTCGGCCACGTCGATCATGCGGAAGCTGTGCGGCTTTTCCAATTGGATGGCTTTCATAAAATTTAGTTCTTCAATTATTTTCCGGCAGCCCTTCCTGGTGGCCGATATCCTTGACAGGTCGGAAAATATCCAGGACCTCGGCCAGTAATGGCTGATCCATCGGCTCCGCCAGCCATTTGGCCCATTTTCGGATGTTCTCCGCATTCGCGCTGCCTGTGATGGTGGTGGCGATGTCAGGATGGGCGGCCGAAAATTGCAAGGCGAGTTTGGCGATGTTGGTGTTTCGTTTGGAGCAAAGTTCCGCGGCCTTGCGCGCGGCGGCTTTAACCGCTTCCGGCTCCTTCAGCCATTTTGGCAAGGGGGCGTTCGTGAGCAACCGCGCGCTGAACGGGCCTGCATTCATGACGCCGATGCCCCTGGCTTTGAGGTAAGGAACCGTTTCGTCCGCGAACCGCGTATTCTGCAAGGTGTATTGATTGTAACTCAACACGCAATCAACATCGGTTTGATCACAAATGAAGCGGAATATTTTCTGCGGATAGCCGCTGAAACC
>PLIU01000129.1 GCA_003140095.1 Verrucomicrobiales bacterium
CCGCCAAAAAGAACTCGTTCTCCGTGCGATTGTCTCGATACTCCAGCTCCCCGACTCTTTCACGTCAATGAATCTGTCCACGCAGGCTTGCAGGCGCTGTCGCGCCATGGCCTCCGGCCCCTGGCTCTCGAACTCCCGCCGCAATTCCTCGGCGTGCGTGCCCCGAGCCGTGACCACGATGCCAAAAATCGAGGCCGCGCCCGAAGTGTCCAACAGGACCGATTCCTTGATGCGATAGACGTTGGCTTCAAGACCGTGTTGCGGCGCTTCGATCAAGTCGGAGCCGGCCCGGGCCACCGGCAGGCCCACGCCAAAATCGCAAATGACGCGATTGAGCGAGCCGCCGCCCTGGCCTTTGGCGGTGGCATCGACCCAGCGGCTTTCGCCGCGGGCCTGGTATTCGACGGCCAGGTGGTTGAAAAGCGAGGGCATGGGGAGCAAGCCGGCCAGGGATTTGCGAAATTTAGTATTGACTAAAATCAGCCGCGCCTCCAGGCCTAGCTGCTGGAGCAAGACCATCAGCAGCAGCGACAGGTCCTTGGCGTCTCCATAACGCCGGCGCGCCACCACCTCCGGCGCCGTGGGCGGATGGCCGTCCAATTGTCCTTCCAGCTCCAGGTAGCGGTATTGGTCCTGCACCACTCGGATCGCCCTCTCGGTTTGCTGCAAGATGCTGCCTTCCCCCGCCGCCAACTCCGGCGTGATGGCCGCCCCGTGTGCCTCAGTCTGGTCCACGTCCCACGCCAGGGCGAACGCGGCGGCGACGGATTCCCAATCCGGACAGTCCGATACCTGAATCCACGGATAGCCCATGTGCCAAGCTGGCGTGTTTTCCTCGGTGCGCGAGCCCGGAACATCGTCGCGTGACCAGATCCAATGGATTTCGCCGCCCTGACGCCTGTCCTCCGGCTCCAAATCCGGCGCGGAGGACCTCCACCGGAGCGGGCGGCCCTCGCGAAAGCGCACCGCGAAGTATAACTTGCCCACGGAGGCGCCTTCGGGCAGGGCGAAGAAGCAACCGCAGCCATCGCGCATCAGAAGCGGTTGATCCTCAATGCTATAGCACAAATCTAACACGTCGCCGGGCCGCACGTCCTCCAACATCAGCATCACCGTCAGGTGGTTGGGTGAAGTAAAGCCATCGGTCTGCTGTTGCACGCAGCGGAGATTCTCCAGCGCGGTGCGGTCGAAGACCGTCGTGCCGCGATGGATTTTGAGCCAGTGGAGGGTCAAACTCTGCGTGCGCGGTTCAAAGGCAATTCGCCCTTGGGCCTCATTTTGCACCGCCTGGATGGTTTCCAGCCGGATGGCCGTGTGGACGAACGCCCGCCGCTTTTCGGCATGCAGTTGCTGGCTCCAGAGCAAATGGGTGACATGGCCGGGCAGTTTCGGCTTGAAATCCATCCGAAACGAACACGGCACAATCCAATCCGGCACAGGCCCTAAATGGATGCGTTCTTTGGCTGCATCCAGGGCATAACCCTGTTGCGGCGCGACGCTTTTGGCGAGCATGAAATCGTACATACCTGCAACCGGAGGCCAATTCAATCTAAATCGACATTCGGCGCCATAAGCGTGTCGAACGCCACCAGCGGCCCGAAAGCCTTCGCGTTCTTCGAGTTCTTCGTGGTCTAGAGGTCTTTTTCATTTTTTATGGTTTGACCAGCTTTTACTCTTTGACTGGGTTTGACCCTTTTTGACTATGCCGCGCCTCTTCTTCCTTCGTAATTCATGCTTCATCCTTGTCCCGCCCCTCGCTCCGGCAGGCTTGATTCGGTTTGATTTGGTTTGATTTACCCTGATTGGGCTTGATTGGGTTTGATCCGGCCACTCGTCCCTTTCGTCCCTTTGGTCCTTTGGGTGCCATTTTTCTCGTTCAACCAGGCCACCATTCTCCCGCCTCGCAGGTTTGATTTGGTTTGATTTGGTTTGATCGGGCTTGACCGAATGGCTCGTACGGGCTTGATCTGGTTTGTAGGCCGCCCGAAGTGCAATTTCGGCCATGGCACTAACATAAGCATCTCGCTTAGGATAGTCTTGTTTTTGCTCGATCCTGAGTCAAACCGGTTGGACTGGCTTTGACTCAGTTTGACCGGCCAGTGTTCCCCCGGCCTTTTTCGCCACTTTCCACCCTGCGGCAGGTTTGATTTGGCTTGATTTAGTTTGATTGGGCTCGGGCTGGCTTCCGTTCGGCCTCTTTCGCCAACCGCCAGCCAAATTCGTGCCTAACACAAGCACATTGCTTAGGATTGGCGTTGTCAATGTCAAACCTGGCTCAAACCACCTCCTCTGGGTTGACTGGGTTTGACTGGGTGCCTGCGACGTGGCCTGGCTGCGTCATCCTTCAGCCTTGGCTTGCCCCCCACTCCCACAGGTTTGATTTGGTTTGATTTGGTTTGATCTGCCTTGATTGACTGGGTCGTTTGGGCCTGTTATGCGTGAAAACCACGCAAATCACACCCCTGTGCGATTCTGGTTAACCCATGTCACTTGATGAACTATAGGCTTTGTACTGCGCTAAAATCCATCAGAACAACGCATTTTGGCGAAGAATTTTCACCACGGATTTCACGGATTTCACGGATGGGAAACTCTCCTTTTCGTATCCGTGTCATCTGTGAAATCCATGGGTTGCCCCTATCGCCCGGAGCCGCTCCTGCGGGCCGCCCGGGTGAGGCAGGATTCCCAACTGCAAATTTTCAAAGAACGAGCGCGCGAGCGCCGCACACCTGGCACAATACCATGCCATGCCCGGAATTGCAAAATGCGTGCTTGG
>PLIU01000367.1 GCA_003140095.1 Verrucomicrobiales bacterium
GGCTTCCATGCTCAGGAGTGAATGAGAGCGGATGAGAGCCATCCAGACGGATACCACAGCGGAAGATTGGCGGGGCACAATATTTTGCTAAATATGTTGCAATCCATTAATACGTGAGCAATATTGCACGTGTGATGTTAAATAAACATACAAAATGAGCGATGAAAGAGACAGTCAAAAAGGGAAAAGGAGCGCCGGGCGCGCCATGGCTCAGGAAGAACGCCGCGTATCAGGCCACGAGGCCACCCGGATGCCGCCCCGAGCCGGAAGCAGCCGGAGGCATTCGCTCGGGGGCAAGAACAACATGCTATCCATTACAACTTGCTCCAGAAAATTCGAGAAAATTCGAGATGAAGAATAAGACCCACACCATAAGCGAATCTTCTTTTATACCTGCCATCCGGGGCTGGCAGGGACTTCGTCCGCGTCGTCTCTCCTTGAGTCGCCGTTGCCGTTGCTATTTTCGCTTATTTCCGTACCGCGAAGGCCGCGGGGGTCCTCGGAAGTTGGTATTTCCAGCCGTAGGCAACGGAGCGCAGACATTGGGCCACCTTTTCTTTCTGACTGCGGTTCCAAGCCTAGGTTCGCTTTCCAAGCCCGGCACACCAAGCCGAGCCTGCAACACTCTGAGGGCGCATTGTGGCCGCCGCTTTCACGGGGAAACCCACGAGATCGCTGCCGTGCTAGGGGTCAAACTCGATATTTCGGACTTTGCCGCGAATTTTCCTTGCGTTAGCCAGGAGAATTCTCGAAGGTTTGAAACATGAACACCATCAAATCAAAACAGTCTTTTCTGTCGGACTCGGGGGTTGCGCGATGGGCCAGCGCATTGATCATGGCCGCAGCCTTTGCCTTCGGAGGCGGCACAACTTTTGCCTCTAACGTGGCGTCCGACACCACCAGCAGTCCGGTGTATTCGAGCGTCGAGGCCTCTAAAACCAATTTTAATGGGCTTAATGGGGGCTCCGGTTTTGGGCCCTGGATCATTCTGCCCAATCCCATTGATACAAATTACAATAATAGTGGAGCATTCCCCGGCGATGGCTACGCTCCTGAGGACAACATTAATACCTTTCCGGGCAGTGAATTTTGGGCCATTTACTCTGATGAACTCGCGCCGACGGACGGCGTCACGGCCACCCGGCCGTTTACCGGCGGCGGGCTGAGTGTGGACCAGCTCTTCAGTACGGTGGTCGAGTTTCGAAATGGAGATACGGGTTCGTATTTGGGCTTTGAACTCCAGGATCGCAACGGCATTTCCTTGTTCAATTTCTCTCAAGAAGGCAATAGCCCCGAGGCGGGCTTCATCGTCGATGGCACTGGCTTGCATTCCGGCGTGAACGCGCAGTATGACTATCAAGCAGCGCAAACCCTTAGTTTTGTGCTGACGGACTCGACCAATTACACTTTTCTCCAAAATGGCCTCATCATATTTAGCGGCAAGATCCCCGCTGGCGACCCCATTGCACAGGTCACGTACTATACCACGAACAATAACGACGGTCTGTATATCCAAAGCCTCTCGATCAGTCCCGTCACCGCCTGGTATCAGGCCTGGGACAGCACGGGCGATCCGACGTATGCGGCGGCGGAGTCAACTGGCACCAATTTTAATGGCCTGAACGGTGGCTCCGGTTTTGGGCCCTGGGTCATTCTGCCCAATCCCATTGATACAAATTTCAATAATGGTGGAGCATTCCCCGCCAATGGCCTCAGTGTTGAGGACAACATTAATACATTTCCCGGAATTTACTTCTGGGCCATTTACTCTTCCGAGTGGTCGGGCAACGGTGGCTCGGGAGGTCCGTATGGCGTCACCGCCACCCGTCCCTTTACCGGCGGCGGGTTGGGTGTTGACCAGATCTTCACGACGGAGGTCGAGTTTCGAAATGGAGCCACGGGCGCGGACTTGGGTTTTGAACTCCAGGACAGCAACGGCCATCCCTTGTTCAATTTTTACCAAATCGGCAACAGTCCCGTCGATGGCTTCATCGTCGATGCCGCGGGAATGCATTCCGGCGTGAACGCGGATTATGAGTATCAAGACGAGCAAAGCCTCAGTTTTGAGTTGACGAGTTCCACGAATTACACCTTCAGCCAAAATGGCTCCCCGATCTTTACCGGCACGATTACCGGCGGCCCCATCACACAAATCATGTACTATTCCACCAATAATCAAGACGGTATGTATTTCCAAAGCCTCACGATCGGTCCTGCGGCCATCGTTCCACCGTCGTTCACGAGCCCCAATGGCGACCATACCCCGCCCCAATCAGCGACAAATTTCGTAGGCGGGCGGCAGCGCTTTACCGCTGTCGCCTACGGCACCCCTTCGCTGGCTTATCAGTGGAGCCGAAGCGCCAACGGTGTAAACTATACAAATCTTGGCGACGGCGGGGAAATTTCCGGCTCCTCGACGTCCTCCTTGACCCTGGCCGGCGTCACAACAAACGATGCGGCCTCGTACGTCCTGACCGTGACCGGCCCGGGCGGCCCATCCCAAGCCGCCGTGAGCGCTCCGGCCACGCTGACCGTTTTAGCTCCTTCCTATACGGCGGGCGCCGATACTATCCAGCTTGGCTCGGCCATCTGCCCTGACGCGCCGTCCACGGCTCCCTACACTATCAGTGCGAATGTGACGGACTGGATGTATTTCCAACCGACAGGCACAACCTTCCCCTCCTATGCGGAGAACGGCCCGGATTCTTTTACCACGCCGGCTGGCCCCAGCGGCGTTGACAGTGCCGGCGACAGCCAAAGTTATCTTAGCTTTTCTGGGGGCACAGGGGCTGAGGCGAGCGCCACGGGCAACCGGAATTTCGCCTACAGTGGAGGTGAGATGTCATTCACGCACACCTTGTTTTCTACGGTGGAAACCGTCAACGTCTGGTACGTCACCTACAATGACGCCCTGGATATAACGGTCAGTTCCTCGGGTGGCGGCAATCCCTCTTACGCGCTCACCGATTACGCCCTGCCCTATAATTACGATGGTAATGGCACCGGCAACAATCATAGTTACGGTGAATTGACCTACCTCATCACGGGCGCTGTTGGTGACGTTATCACCTTTAGCACAACGCCTGACAATGGCGGCGTGACGGGCGGAGGCGGCGGCAACGGGGGTGTCCAGGCGGTGACGGCGACCGCTATCGGAACAGGACCCGCCGCCATCCCGCCGTCCTTTACGAATCTTCTGGGCAATTATACCCCGCCCCAGGCGGCGACCATGTTCGTGGGTGGTTTGCAGCGCTTTACCGCTGTGGCCAACGGCACCGGCCCGCTGGCTTATCAGTGGAGCCGCAGCACCAACGGTGTGACTTTTACAAATCTTAGCGACGGCGGGGAGATTGCCGGCTCCTCGAGCGCCTCGTTGACCCTGGCCAGCGTCACGGCTGCCGATGCGGCCTCTTACCAGTTGACCGTGACCGGCCCGGGCGGCCCGTCCAAGGCGGCGGTGAGCACTCCAGTCCCTCTTACCGTACTAACCGGTTCCTATACGGGCACCGATACCATCCAGCTTGGTTCGTTCATCTGTCCTGCTGCGCCGTCCACCAATCCCTACAGCATCAGCGCGCATGTGACTGACTGGGAGTATTTCGAGCCGACAGGCATTCCCGGAGACGGCTCGGCAGCGGCCACGGGTCCGCATTCTTTCACTCAAACATCAAGCGGCGCCGGCCCGAACAATGGCACCGACAGCCAAAGCTATCTTAGTTTTTCTGGAGGCGATGGGGCTGCGCAAACCACTGCGGCCAACGAGAATTTTTCCTTTAGTCAAGACGAAGTGTCATTTACGCACACCTTGTTTGCCCCGGTGGAAACCGTCAATGTCTGGTACGTTACCTACAATGACGCCCTGGATATAACGGTCAGTTCCTCGGGCACCAACAGTGTGCCTTACATGCTCACCGATTATGCGCTGCCATATAATCCTGATGGTGATGGAACGGGCGAAAATCATGCTTATGGCGAAGCGACTTACCTCATCACAGGCGCTGTGGGCGACGTTATCACCTTTACGACCACTCCCGACAATGGCGGGGTGTCGAACGGTGGCGGCGGCAACGGCGGTATGCAGGCGGTCATGGCCACCGGCATCGGAATAGCACCGGTCGGAATTCCCCTCTCCATCGCCCTTTCCAGAACGAATGCCATTCTCTCCTGGCAAGGGGTGACTGGGGCTGCCGGAATGAACTTGCAGTTCAATGACATCCTTTCTCCGGCCGGTTGGAATGTGGTTCCAGTGACTCCAACCTACAATGGCACCAACGATTCAGTGACCGTTCTCGCGACGAACACCGCCCAGTTCTATCGCTTGCATTAACAAAACCGTATTTACTGTAATTCGACCGTCCGTGCCGTTCGTGGCTGGTTTTGATCGCAGCCTTGACTGTCCGAGCTTAATCTGATAAAATGGGTGGCGACGACGGCCTGCGGCGTGTCCTCGAAATGGTGGCGGCCGCCGTCAGAGATTAAGCCTGAAGTATTTCCACGACCTATAACCCTTATGCCGAGTACAAGGCGCGATTGCTCGGGTTCTTGAGCAATCGCGCCTTTTTTCGGTTTGCGGCTCGGCATTATTTCGACCCTCGAAACGCCGCCTGAACCATCCGTTCGGGGTGATACGTCCCCTCGGAGGCGTGGGATCGATATTTCCTATTGCGTTCCCATAGGAGAAGCGATAGTCTCCTTTCCATGAATGACAAACCTGAGGTTTGGCAGGGCACTTTGGCGTTGATGGTCTTGAAAACGCTGGAAGGTGCCGGTTCGTTGCACGGTTACGGGATCGCTCGTCAGATTGAGCGGACCAGCGCCGACTTATTGTCCGTCAACTACGGCACGCTCTACCCGGCTTTGCTCAAGTTGCAGCAGGAGGGCTACATCACTTCGGAATGGGGCCTCTCTGAGAGCAATCGGAAGGCGAAATTTTACCAGTTAACTCGCGCTGGCCGAAAACAGATGCATAAGGAAACCGAGGAATGGGAACAGATGACTGCCATCGTGGCGAGGTTCCTGAGTCCGAAGGAGGGGATGGCATGAGAAAGTTTCGCGGCTGGATAATGAGGTTTGCCGGCCTGTTCAACAAGGGGCGAAAAGACCGAGAACTCCAGGAGGAGTTGGCAAGTCATATCCAGATGCACATGGAAGACAATCTTCGTTCCGGCATGACGCCAGAAGAAGCCCGCCGTCAGGCGATGATCCAGATGGGAGGAATCGAGTCCACGAAGGAGGCGTACCGGGAGCAACGTGGTCTTCCTCTGCTGGAGACACTGTTCCAGGATTTGCGGTTTGGCGCGCGGATGCTCCGCAAAAATTCGGGCTTTACGTCCGTGGCCGTTTTAACGCTCGCGCTGGGCATCGGGGCGAGCACGGCTATCTTTAGTATGTTTGACGCGGTGTTGCTCAAACCTCTCCCCTATCACAACCCGGAGCAACTCGTCTCACTCACGGAATTGCATCAAAAGGGTTACACTCGCGCCACCTCTTTCCCCAACTTCTGTGATTGGTGCGGACAAAATACGGTTCTTAGTGAATTAGCGGGAATGAGCAGCGCCGCCTATAACCTTGCGGGGGACGGCGAACCGGAACGTGTACTGGCGCAGAGAGTAAGCGCCGAGTTTTTCCCCCTGCTTGGAGTGAACCCGGTCCTGGGTCGCTGGTTCACAGATGCTGAGGACCGGGCAAACGCGGAACGTGTCGTTATCATCAGTTATGGCTTATGGCAACGGCGTTTCTCTGGGAGCAGCGACGCGGTCGGCAAACGGATCATTCTCGACGGAGACACTTACACGATTGTCGGGGTCATGCCTTCGGTATTTCAATCCATTGCTGGGAGCCGTTATCTATCATCCGATGGCACGCGTGACGTATGGACACCGCTGGCTACGGACGCAACACGTAGCGGGCGCGGCAAGGTGTTCCTTAGACTCATTGGGCGGTTGAAGCCTGGCGTATCCATAGAAGCTGCTTCGAGTGAGCTGAATGCCGTGGCCAACCGCCTTGCAAAGCAATTTCCGAGTGAGAACACAGGGTTCGGCATCCAAGTTCGAGGCCTGCACGAGGATTTGGTGGAGAATACCCAGTCCACAGTGTGGCTTCTCATGGGTGCGGTCGCACTGCTCCTAATGATCGCGTGCGCAAATGTGGCCAACCTATTTCTTGTTCGTGCCTCCGCGCGAGCCAGTGAAATCACAATTCGTGCGGCGCTCGGCGCCGGCCGGGCACGTATCATTCGCCAGTTACTGACGGAGAGCGCGTTGGTGGCGCTCGGCGGTGGTGTGTTTGGGGTTGGTCTAGGTTGGTTGGGGATCAATTTGCTCCAACGTTTTTTACCGTCAGGACAAATTCCCCTGCAGGCCGCACAGGTGAATTTCACCGAGCTCGGTTTTGCGCTGGCTATTTCTCTTGCCTCGGGACTGATCTTTGGCCTCGCACCCGCGCTGCACTCGGCAAAGGTCGACCTTAACGACGCGCTCAAGAGTGCCGGCAAGGGCACGGTTGGAGGCAGGCGAGGCAACTTACGCAGTAGTTTCGTCGTCGCAGAAATCGCCCTGGCCTTTGTGCTCCTCGCAAGCGCCGGCCTGGTAATCAAGAGCCTCGGCCAATTGTTGAAGGTGAATCCAGGTTTTCGCGCGGACAACGTGTTGACCATGCGTATTCACTTGTCCGGCGCAAGATATGCAGAAGCGCCAAAAACTCGCGCATTTTACGATCAATTGCTCGCTGGCGTCAAAGCGTTGCCAGGCGTCGAGTCCGTTGGCGGGGTTACGAGTTTGCCCATGAGCGGGAGCATTTCCACGTCGAGTTTTCTCATTGAAGGGCAGCCTGAACCGGAGGGCAACGCGAACTACACTGATGTGCAAACCGCCACAAGCGACTACTTCCACGTGATGGGAATCCCTTTGCTCAAAGGCCGGGTGTTTGGCAGGCAGGATGATGAACACACGCCAGGAGTAGTCCTCATCAATCAACAAATGGCTGTTAAGTTCTGGCCAGGTGAGGACCCGATTGGACGTTGGATCCGGTTCAGCGACGGAAAAACGAATTATGAAATTGTGGGCATCGTGGGCGACGTGCGTCACTTCGGACTAAGTGCCGGGGTGCGCCCGGAAACCTACATGCCGCAATCACAACAATTTGGCCGTTCGATGATGCTCGCTGTTCGCGCCAAAGCGAACCCGACTGCCCTCGTACGGGAAATTCGAGCGCAGATTACGCAACTTGATCCGAATGTGCCACTCGCCGACGTGGGCACGTTAGAGGCAACCGTGGCGGCCACCACTTCGGACCAGCGCGCCACCGTGTTCCTTCTCGCCGCGTTTGCCGTGGCGGCACTCGTCCTCTCCGCGGTCGGCATCTACGGCGTAATCTCCAATTCCGTCGTTCAACGCACCCGCGACGTTGGCATTCGCATGGCCCTCGGCGCTCAAGCCGGAGACGTGCGCCGGATGGTGATGCGACAGGGCTTGATGCTGGCACTCTTTGGATTGGCCATCGGCGTGATTGCGAGTTTCGTTTCCAGTCGCCTGCTGACGAGTGCACTCTTCGAAGTGACGGCCGGTGACCCGGTTACATTGGCCGCGGTTTCATTCCTTCTCATACTGGTCGCGCTGCTTGCATGTTGGCTGCCCGCCCGCCGCGCAACCAAAGTCGATCCGATGGTGGCCCTCCGACACGAATGATTTTAACTATATGCACTCAACCATTCAACTCATTGAGCTCAAGAACATCGAAAAGGTGTTTCTCACCGATGAAGTCGAAACCCATGCCCTGTCCGCTGTCACCCTCGAAATCCACCATGGTGATTCCGTATACAAGGAGGGCCTGGCATGAGAAAGCTTCGTGGATGGATAATGAGATTTGGCGGCTTGTTCAACAAGGGCCGCAAGGATCGAGAACTCCAAGACGAGTTGGAAAGTCATATCCAAATGCATACGGAAGACAATCTTCGGTCCGGCATGACGCCGGAAGAGGCGCGCCGTCAGGCGATGATCAAATTTGGGGGTATCGAGTCCACGAAGGAAGCCTTCCGAGAGCAACGAGCTGTACCGTGGCTGGAAAATCTGGTTCAGGACGTTCGCTTTGGCGCGCGGCAACTACGCAAGAATCCGGGCTTCACTGCCGTGACCGTCCTCACCCTCGCGCTGGGTATCGGGGCGAACACCGCCATCTTCAGTGTCGTGAATGCATTGTTGCTTCGTCCATTGCCGTATGCGGATTCCGACCGCCTCGTGATGTTGTCGATCAACTCCAAAGGCGGAGATGGGGGCGACACCGACTACCCGACATTTGATGATTGGCGGGAGCGCAGCCAATCTTTCGAACGGACGGCGGTGGTTCGTTCGTGGGGCGGTGTGATGACCGGGCAGGGCGAACCAGAGATGGTGGACGGGATACGCGTTTCGGCTGATTACTTTCGCCTGCTTGGCGTGGCGCCATTGCTGGGCCGCGACTTCAGCCCGGAAGAAGATCGTCCCGACACGCGCTTCGTCATCATGCTCAGCCACGCCTTGTGGAAAAGTCGCTTCAACTCCGATCCGAATATCCTCGGCAAACCGATCAAGGTGAGCGACGAGACGTTCACCGTCATAGGCGTGATGCCGCCGGGCTTTGAAGATTTGGTGGCGGCCAATTTCTATGGGCCAGCCCAGGTCTGGGCGCCGGTCGGTTATGCTGGGACAGAACCGTACGCTTGCCGCACTTGTCGGCACCTAAGAGCCTTCGCCCGTTTGAAACCAGGCGTGGCCTTCGCGCAAGCCAAAACCGAGATGGACACGGTAATGAATGTAATTGTGGGCGACCATCCGGAGAGTTATGCGCCGGGTTCCGGCATCGCCATGATTAAACTCCAGGATAAGTTTGTCGGCGGGATGCGACGGACGTTCATCGTGCTGCTGGCGGCGGTCGGATTCGTCTTGTTGATCGCTTGCGCGAACGTGGCCAATCTGTTGCTGGCGCGCGCCAATCAGCGGGCGCGGGAAATTGCGGTGCGGTTGGCGCTCGGCGCCCGGCCGTGGCGTATCGTGCGGCAGCTGCTGACCGAAAGTCTGGCGCTTTCGTTACTGGGCGCTGGACTGGGACTTTTGCTGGCGATGGGGGGAACGCAACTGTTGGTCAAACTTAGCCCGGCGACGATTCTGAAGTTGCAGGAGGCGAAGACCGACGGGAGCGTGCTCGGCTTCACGTTGCTGGTGTCGCTCGTGACCGGTGTTTTGTTCGGATTGTTTCCGGCACTTCAGACGTCGAAGTCCGACGTTCAACTCGCGTTGAAAGAGAGCGGCAAAAGTTCGCCGAGCGTGAGGCAAAATCGTTTGCGCGGGTTCCTGGTCGTTGCGGAGATTGCGCTGTCGGTGGTGTTGATGGTCGGCGCGGGATTGCTGATCCGAAGCTTCGAGCGGATTTTAAGTGTGCCGCCAGGATTTGAACCGCGGAACTTGTTGACGATGACGGTTCCGGCGACTGGCGCAAGATACGGGCAGGACGCGCAAGTCGTGGCGTTTTATCGAAATGTTCTTGACCGCGTTCACGCGCTGCCGGGCGTCGAAGCGGCTGGCATTGTCAGCGTTCTGCCGTTCAGCGCGAATTACGACAACTGCGGTTTTTTCATCGAAGAGAAACCGTTGGCGAATCCGACGCAAGCGCCTTCGGCGCGACGTTACGGCATCAGCCCGGATTACATGCGCGCAATGGGCATCCCATTGCTGCGCGGCCGTCAATTCATCGAGCAGGACAACGCAAGCGCGCCGCTGGTGGCGTTGATCAACAAGACGGCGGCGGAACGCCATTGGCCAAATGAAGACCCGATTGGAAAGCGAATCAGGCTGGGCGGGCCGGAAAGTCCTTTGCGAACGATTGTCGGAATCGTCAGCGACGTGCGCCAGCAAGGGTTGGATGACCGGCCAGAAATGCAGGCTTATCTGCCGCACGCGCAGGCGATTGACTCTGTTATGACGCTCGTCGTTCGCACGTCGGTTGACCCGGCCAGCTTGACCGCCGCCGTGCGCAATGAAATTCGCGCTGTTGACGCCAGTCTGCCAGTTTATCAGATCGCCACGATGCGCCAATTGATCTCCAGCTCAGTCGCGCAACGCCGGTTTACGATGCTCCTCGTGGGTGCGTTTGCCGCCGTGGCCTTGTTTATGACGGCGGTTGGGATTTACGGCGTTATCTCGTATTCGGTCGCGCAACGGAAGCAAGAGTTTGGCATTCGGATGGCATTGGGCGCTCAGCGCCATGAGGTCGTTCAATTGGTGCTTGGGCAAGGATTCCGCTTGATGCTGCTGGGGCTGGCCCTTGGCGTCGCTGGAGCTTTCGCGCTCACGCGAGTGCTGGAGCATCTGCTTTTCCAGACGAACACAAGGGACCCACTCACATTTGTCCTGGTCACCGTCACGCTGTGCGCCGCCACCACCATCGCTTGCTGGCTGCCAGCCCGGCGGGCGGTCAACGTGGATCCCATGGTGGCGCTTCGTCAAGAATAAGGACTCCCTATGAGAAAACTTCGCGAGTGGATTTTGAGAATTGGCGGCTTGTTCAATAAGGGCCGCAAGGACCGAGAACTCGAAGAGGAGATCGAAAGTCATCTTCGATTCCAGACCGAGGAGAATCTTCGATCAGGCATGACGGCAGATGAGGCGCGCCGTCAGGCGATGATCAAATTTGGTGGTATGGAGTCCACAAAGGAATCGTGCAGAGACCAACGTGGCTTGCCCATATTGGAGACATTCTTGCAGGACATCCGCTTCGGAGCGCGGCAATTGCGCAAGAATCCAGGTTTCACCGCCGTAGCGGCCCTGACGCTTGCGTTGGGCATTGGCGCGAATACAGCCATTTTCAGTATTGTGGATGCGGTGCTGTTGCGTCCGCTCGCTTATCCCGACTCCGGACAATTGGTTTCGTTGAGCGAGCGGGGGCCCGATTGGTCGGGTGGATCGCTTTCATATCCAAATTTCACCGATTGGAGAAATCAGCAATCGGTTTTTGAAAAATTTGGCGTTTACAGTGGGAACAATTTTACACTCACTGGCGCAGGCGAGCCTGCCCGGCTAGTGGGGGCGCTGATGTCGGCGGATGTGTTTGCGGCCTTGCGCGCGCAACCGGAAATCGGGAGGGTTTTCCGCGAAGACGAAGACAAGCGGGGCGCCCCGCCGGTAGCCGTGATCAGCCACGCACTTTGGCAGAATCGATTTGGCGGCAATCCCGCAATTGTCAATAAAACGATCAGCCTCGATGGAAAACCTTATGCAATTTTGGGAGTTATGCCGGCGGGATTTGAATTTCCCAACAAAGTTGACCTCTGGCTGCCGGTGGGCCCTTTTTCCGCCGCGTCCAGTTGGCAGAAGCGAGACAATCATCCCGGACTGTTCGGATTGGCGCGTCTCAAGCCGGGAGTTACTCTCGAAAAGGCGCGAACCGATTTGGATGTTATCGCTGTTCGCCTTGAACAACAATACCCGGACTCCAACAAGACTCGGGGCGTGCAAATCGACAGATTATTGGACAACAAAGTTGGAAACGTCCGCCGCGCGCTTTGGATTCTCCTCGGGGCGGTCAGTTTTGTGTTGGTTATTGCTTGCGCCAACGTCGCCAATCTTTTGCTCGCGCGCGCAGCGGCCCGTGAGAAAGAAATAGCTCTGCGCTCGGCCTTGGGAGCGGGCCGATGGCGAATCACGCGACAATTGCTCACGGAAAGCGGCTTGCTCGCGCTGCTGGGCGCGGCAGTGGGCTTGCTTTTCGCCAAAGGCGCCCTCCGTGTCGTGGCAGCCCTTGCTGGCGAGAGTATGCCGCGCGCGGACGAAATCAGTCTTGACCCGCGCGTGCTTCTGTTCTCGGGCCTGGTGGCGGTGCTCACAGGCATCTTATTCGGCCTAGCCCCAGCGTGGCATGCAAGGCGGGTCGATTTGCAGGGCACTCTAAAGGAAACCGGGCGCGGGGCCACGTCTGGCCGGGTGGGATTGCGGCAGGGGCTTGTCATTGCGGAAGTCGCGCTGACTTTCGTTCTCCTGGTTGGCGCCGGCTTGCTGCTCGTAAGCTTTCATCGACTCTTGCAGGTTAATCCTGGCTTCGTAGCTGACCGCGTTTTGACGTTTCACATCACCTTGTCTGGGGAGAAGTATCAATTGGTGGAGCAGGAGATTCTTTTTTGCCATGCTCTGCGCGAAAAATTGCGCGCATTGCCAGGTGTGCGGGCCGCCAGCCTTGTCTCACAGGCTCCCCTGCATGAAGGCGGTTGGGATATGCGCTTCCTGATTGAAGGGAGACCCGAACCGCCGCCTCATCTTCAACCCTCGTTGCAAGTTCATCTCATTGCTCCCGATTACTTCCAGGTCATGGGAATTCCGCTTCTTCAAGGACGTGATTTCACGGAACAGGACAATCGAGAGCACCTGAGGGGCGCTTCATCCGGTAATGATTGGGGAGCCGGACTAAACGCGGTCATCATCGATGAAGAATTCGCAAAGCGCTATTGGCCCAACCAGAATCCACTCGGCCAGCGCGTCCGGATTCCTTTTGGGGAACGCGAGAAACAACCGATCGTGACCATAGTGGGTGTCGTCGGACGCATTAAAGAGAATCGCTTAAGCGAGCAAGGCGGGATGGTGCAGGCCTATTTTCCCATGTATCAGCAACCGCTCCAGAACATGGCTGTGGTGGTCAAAACAACCAATGCACCCGCCGCCATACTAACTACGATGCGGCAGCAAGTTTCTCAACTCGACCCGGCGATGCCCATTTTTGAAATCCACACAATGAGGGAAATCCGAAACAATAATGTTGCGCCGGAGCGACTAATTCTCGGCTTGCTTGGGGGGTTCGCCGCCCTCGCCTTGATTTTAGCCATCATCGGTCTTTATGGCCTTCTCGCCTTCACCGTCACCCAGCGGCAAAGAGAGATCGGCATACGCATGGCTCTTGGCGCCCAACGATTCGATGTTCTCAATCTCGTGGTGGGGCAAGGAATGCGGTTGGTCCTAATCGGCGCGTTCATCGGACTTTTGGGATCATTCGCTTTGACGCGAGTTTTAGCCAGCGTGCTTTTCAAGGTCGAGCCTGCCGATCCGCTAACTTTTGTCACCGTGACGTTCTTACTTTTCGTCGTGGCCTTGCTGGCATGCTATATCCCGGCTCGTCGCGCAACAAAGGTCGATCCGATGGTGGCGCTGCGATTTGAATGAGCAACGGTGAGTGAGAAGTTGGAAGGGTATAGCGGTCATGCGACCGACGCCGGAAAATCGGCAAACGCGATTACTCGGCATTATCCAACGCTACTGAAAATACCCAACGTCTTAAATAATTGCGCACGCGCGATGATTTAAGTCGTTGTGTAGAAAATCAAAACGAGTTTTCCTGAACGCCCAGGCCGGAGCCGAACGGCGCCATTATCTAACTGTTGACAAGAACCTGCGTCGGGAGCCGTCCTCAGTTGGTAATTCATTCCACTATTGCGATAAACGATGCCATCGGGCGTGACCGTCTGCACCGCAGATTTTTGTTCTGCGCCGCCGACCATCTCCCAAGCCCAGCGCAAAGGCTGCCCTTTTCCGTCCATGCCGCTGAAAGTTACTTTGGTTTCACGGCAGATGATGGAAAAGGTTCCACCACCGCTAAGGGGCTGCGTGATACTCAAATCCAAGGGCGTCAGCTCCTTCACTGCCGGTGGACCGTCTGGCGCCATGGGTGATTTTTCGCCGTCGGACGAGAGCAAAACTGGCCAAATGCCTGCCTTTTCTTTTCCCGACCACAGCGCTTCATCCATCATGGGCAGGGTTCCATAGGCCAAAGACCTCGTCGTTAGAGCAGAGTTGTGAGTGACAGAGACCACATTTTCGTCGAAGCAATGGAGATCACGGATGAAGAAAGCGCCGTTCTCCCAAAGAAAATTGATTCGATAAAAGCGGCTGTCATACCAGACGGTCTTTCGGTTTTGATGTTTCCAATCGTCGAGGGCAACTACTGCGGTGGGCGGCGTGAGGGCATAGTTACGATGGAACCATTCGCCGGCTTGCGCCAGCGTCTCGACTTGGATCTCTCCCGCCTTGGCCTGTTTGGCCAGGAGCGCCACTTGCAGCGTCAGTCCCGTTTTCATCGCCTCCCAGCCAAACGAGTTTTCTTGGCCGGCCTGGCTATAGCCAAAGGCCAGAGCGGGTTGATGAATCAGATTATTCATGAACCACGCCACCCAGTCCGCCGAGCCTCCCGCAGCTTGGTAAACCGGTTCGAGAGTGAACATCCCTGCGGAGTTGCCATATTGATAAATGGGATCGCTCCCCAGCATCCGAAAGATCGGCACATCAATCTGTCCTGCCCTAGTCTGGGCGGGCATATAGGCGTTGAGACGGCTGGGATAGTAGGCTTGATTCCAATAACCGCCCCACAGCGTGTAGCCGTCCGTCCCAACCTGGTCTTTGCAATTGCAGGAGGCGACAATACCGTAATGCTCGTGCATGTAAGCCAGGGTGACTTCGTCCAGATACCACGAGCCGGCCGTGCGTGGGTAATAACCAAAAATCGCCTTGAAATCGCCCATATACACATCCACCAACTTCCGCCGTTCCTCTGGCGTGTACCCAGGAGAAAAACCCACATTGGCCGTGGGATCCCATTCGTGGTGCCCTCTCCATTTCGAGCCGGCCTTTTCGGCCAGCGGCTGCGGAATCTCCCACCAAGCCGCAATCTCATCCTTGGCTGCCAATTGCTCCTTGAAGAGCTTTTGGTAGCGCGGATTGATCAACGCATCATACTGCAAAGCCCAAGTCGCGGGCAGATTGGCCCGTTTGAGCAACTGGATTTGCTCCCGTGTGGTTTCATAAAGGACCTCTTCGGAATTGGGGACCCGGTAATCCGAGTTCCGGACAAAATTGTAGATATTCACGATGCGCGGTTCGCGGGCGTCCGCCGAGCGCGAACCGTAAAGCATAAGCAAGCATAAGCCCCCTCTGAGCAGCGCGAGAATGAGCGAATTTGGCTTCACGGCCAGAGGCTAATAAAATTGTCTGCAAGCTGCGAGAGAAAAGCATGGATCGAGAAACAGAAAAAAAGATTTGTGCCTGAAAAATTTATTTGTTATTGCTGAATCGAGGTCATGAGCCATTTGTCCCTTTGCACATCGAAAAGAAACTTGTTGTTGGGCGCGCTTCTTTTCCTGCTCAGCGCGGCGCAGCCGCATCCCGCGGAAGCGGCTGGAGTGACGATTATTACCCACGGCTTCGAATCGGATACATCCTACCCGGCGTGGGTCACGGCCATGGCCGATGCTATTCCAAATTATATGCAAGCCCGTTTTCCAGGATTGGATAACACTTGCTCGACATATAAGCTCTCGATTGCAGCTCCCAACGGAGATTTTTCTTACTCTCCACCAAGCCGCACCAATGGCAGCCCGCCCTCAGTCACGGCCTCAGGTGAAATCATTATCGAACTGGATTGGAGTGCCGTCTCCGGGGACCTTTTTGATGGTTACGCCAGCACCTACAACGTGGCGTCTTTTGTCAGCCAAGTTCTCATGGCCACCAATTCCTTTCCCGAGCTGAACGGACATCCTGCCATCGAATTTCCGATTCATCTTGTGGGTCATAGCCGCGGAGGCTCTCTGATGGCGCAAATTAGCTACGATCTCGGGACCAATGGCATTTGGACCGACCATTTAACCACCCTCGACCCCTATCCGCTCAATAACGATGGGAATGATGATTTTCCGGCCATCGTCGTTGATGCTCCGGCTCAGTACACATATTCCACCGTTCTTTTTGCCGACAATTACTGGCAGGACCTCGGAATCGGCGCGTTTGGAGGCGATCCAGACGGAGAACCCGTTGACGGGGCTTATGTTCGCCAGCTTGAAAATCTGTCCGGAGGGTATTGGAACGTTTCATCGGTGGATGCTCCCGACCACTCCAACGTGCATCTTTGGTATCATGGGACAATTGATCTGGACACTCCAGCCAGCGACACGGCGGCAACCATCACCAGCGCGGAACGGACGAATTGGTGGGTAAGTGATGAAGAGAAGGGCACTAATGCCGGATTTGAATACAGCCTGATCGGCGGGGGCAACCGCATGAGCACCAATGAACCTGTTGCTTCAGGAGGTTATGCCATCGTTGACGGCTACAATCAGCGGTGGAATTTCGGCGCGGGAGATGTCGCCAATCGGACGGAGCTGCCATCCAACAACATGAGGTGGCCGAACCTCATCCGATTCAACGTGACCAGCACCAACAAGGTCTTGGCCGGCAATTTAATTTACACGACTTTGTATTTCCAATACGCCGGCGCTTCCAATGCGACCCTCTCGATTTATTTCGACACAGACCATAATCCGTATAACACCAACAGCACGCTCGTCCTGCAAGAGGAAGTGCCGGCTACAGGCGCGGGCTCTGTGTATTCTTATTCAAACCTGAGTTTGACCACGACCAACCTGCCGCCGGGCGTCTATGCCATCTACGGAAAAATCTCCGACGGCACCCATACTCGCTATCTTTACGCGCCTGAATCGGTCGAAATCCTTTCCAGCCCGCCGCTGGCCGTGGGGATTGTAGAATGGAATGGCGCGCAATTGGTCATCGGCCTGAGCGGCTCTTCCGGTCAAACTCTGGTGCTTCAATCTTCACCCGATCTGCGGAACTGGCTCTCGCTGGCGACCAATACGTTGACATCCGGCAGTTGGACTTACACGAACGACGCGCCACATAACGCCAGCCAGCAGTTTTATCGCACCTTGCTCTTGCCGTGATCTGGCGAAAACGGGCTCCGTCAGCGAGGGTCGATGTCGCCGGAGCCGGTGACATGGCGCCGCACCTGGGGCGGATTCCCAGAGTAACGCACGTTCCCCGAGCCGGTCACGCTGGCGTCCAATTGCTCGGTGGCGCGGACCGCCGCATCGCCGGAACCAGTCACCGCCACCCGCACGTTTTTGGCGGCCAGATCGCCGGCTCGCACGTCGCCGGAACCGACAATGCGGACCCCCAGTTCATCGACGACGCCACTGAGGGTGACATCGCCGGAGCCAGTCACCCTGGCGTCCATGTCGCCGGCCTTCAATCCCGCGACGTGGATGTTGCCGGAGCCTGAAATCGACACACCATGCAGCGCGGGCACGGTAATGCTCACTTTGACCCCCAGGCGGGTGCTGTAGGAATGTTTGGAGTCGATTTTGAGCGTCTCGCCGTCCACCGTCGTCTCAATGATGGGGAGGATGTTGTCATCCGCGGTCACGGCGACTGAGGTGCCGGGGCCAACGGCGACTTCGACATCGGGCGAGCCGGCGAGGTCGATTTTCGAGAACGAGGCGACGGCGCGGGACTCGGTTTTGGCGTTGCCGGAGCCGTGAATGGCGTTGGGGTTGCAATTGCCGATGCTGATCAGGCCAACACACAAAACAGGAAGGGACATCATTTTCATACTGATAGGACACGCCCGGAGACGAAATGTTTCAAAAAACTGCGCAAACCCCTGGCGCGGCACAGGCCTCGAAAATTCTTTGTCCCTGTACTCGACGGCGGGGGCGCGTTCCACTAAATTTCGTGTATGTCTAATGCAAAGATTGCGGACAAAACCGCGGCTGAATCAAATGACCTGCCTTTCGAGGAAGCGCTCAAGCGGCTCGAAACCATCGTCGAGTCGATGGAAGCGCAGGATTTGCCCTTGGAGACGTTGCTGGCGCGTTACGAGGAGGGCGCCCGCTTGACCGCGCTGTGCCAAAACAAATTGAACGAGGCGGAAGTGAAAATACAAACATTGGAGAAAAATGCCAAAGGCGGCTTGTCCCTCAAGCCGCTCAACCCGCCGGAGGAAACCGCATGAATCGTTATCTCGACATGGTCGATCATCCCTCGCACGTCAAAAAACTGACGCTCGAACAATTGGCCCAGTTGGCGGAGGAGATTCGGCACGAACTGATCACCAAATTGGCCAAGCACGGCGGCCACCTCGGCCCCAACCTGGGGGTGGTGGAGTTGACCATCGCCCTGCACCGCGTCTTTTCCACCCCACACGACAAGTTTGTCTGGGACGTCAGCCACCAAAGTTACGTGCATAAATTGCTGACGGGACGGAAAAACAGGTTCGACACGATTCGGACCACGGATGGGTTAAACGGCTTCGCGCTGCGGACGGAAAGCGAGCACGATTGCTACGGGGCGGGCCACGCCGGCACCGCCCTTTCGGCGGCGCTGGGCATGTGCGCGGCGCGGGACCAGCGCGGATCCAACGAGCACGTGGTGTGCATTTTTGGCGACGCGGCCTTGACCAACGGCATTTCCTTCGAGGCCCTCAACAACATCTCCCATACCACCCGGCGCTTTATCGGGATTCTGAACGACAACGAATGGAGCATCGCCAAAAACGTCGGCGCCATTTCCAGCTATCTTAACAAGCTCATCACCAACCCGCGTTACCATCAACTGCAACGCGACCTCGAGCGCCTGGTCAAACGCATGCCCAAAGGCGCGCTGGCTATCAGGCTGGGCCACAAGGCGGAAGAGGCCCTCAAAAGCGCCTTTGCTGAAGTGGCCATGGAACAGAATGCCCAACGGTTGGAAGCCGATGGGCGCGGCGGCCACGGCAGCAACCTCATTTTCGAGGAGATGGGCCTGCGTTATTTGGGGCCGATCGATGGACACGATTTGCCGCTTTTGCTCAGTTCCTTGGAATACGCCAAGGCCAGTGATGCCCCGGTGGTGCTGCACGTCCTGACCAAGAAAGGAAAAGGTTACGAGGCGGCCTTGAACTATCCAGAAAAATTCCACGGCCTCGGCCCTTACGATCCGGTCACGGGCAGCACGCCCGCGGTCATACCAGGCACGCCACCCAACTACCAGGATGTCTTTGGTCAAACGATGGTCAAACTATGCCAAAAGGACAATTCCATCGTCGGCATCACCGCCGCCATGCCCAGCGGCACCGGTTTGAAAGCGCTGGAAAAGGCCATGCCGCAGCGGTATTACGACGTCGGCATCGCCGAGGAGCATGCGGTCCTCTTCGCCGCCGGGATGGCGACGATGGGATTTCATCCCGTGTGCGCGATCTACTCGACTTTTTTGCAACGCGCGTATGACTGCATTGTGCATGACGTGGCGTTGCAGGATTTGCCGGTGATTTTTTGCATGGACCGGGCAGGCCTGTCCGCCAACGACGGGCCGACCCACCACGGGTTGTTCGATATCGCGTACCTGCGTTGCGTGCCCAACATCATCGCCATGGCGCCGCGCAACGAGGATGAACTGGCGGACATGATGTTCACCGCCACGCTTCAGAAGCACCCGGTTTTCATCCGCTATCCGCGCGGCGCGGGCGAGGGCGTGGCCGTCAAAGAACAACCCGCGCTGTTGGAGATCGGCAAGTCAGAGGTGACGCGCAATTTCGCCGGCCAGGCGGGCCGCAAAGTGGCGCTCTTTGGCTTGGGCAACCTGCACCGGATGGCGGAGCAGACCGCCGTGCAATTAACTGCCGAAGGTTTCGATTGCGCCGTGATCAATCCGCGTTTTACCAAGCCGCTGGACGCGGGCACGACGGAGTTTTTCGCGCGCGCCGCCGAAGCAGTGGTGACGCTGGAAGACCACGTCCTGTGCGGAGGCTATGGGGCGAGCGTGCTGGAGTTTTTGAGCGATAGGCGCATCACCACCCCGGTGCTCAGGATAGGCTGGCCGGACCAGTTTATCGAGCACGCCACGTCGGTCGATCACTTGCGCCAAAAATATGGGCTGACGGCCAATAACGTGGCGGCCCAGTTGAAGTCGCTCCTGGCCGGGAAAGAGCCGGCTCGTTTGACGGCGGTGGCCTAAAGAAATTGTGGACACTTCCATCGCCGCCCCGGGTCAAACGGTGCGTCTCACCATCGATGACATCGCTTTCGGCGGCGAGGGGGTTGGGCGGCTGAACGACTTTGTGGTCTTTGTGCCGTTCGTCGCGCTCGGGGAAACGGTGGAGGCGGAACTGATCGAGGTCAAAAAGCGGTTTGCGCGCGCGCGCCTGCTCAAGATCCTGCAACCTTCGCCCGATCGCGTTGCGCCGCCCTGCCGCTATTTTGGCGAGTGCGGCGGCTGCCAGTACCAGCACCTCGCTTATCCCGTCCAACTGCGGATTAAGCACAAGCAAGCGTGCGATTTGTTGCAAAGGATCGGCGGCATTGACCCGGCGCGGGTGGATCCGGTCATCCCCTGTCCGGAGCCTTACGGCTACCGAAACCGGATTATGATTCGCAGCCAGTGGGACAAGTACAAGCAGGGATTGAACATTGGATTTCTGCGCGCGGACAACCGGCTGGTGGTGGATATCGAGGAGTGCAAAATCGCGGAACCGGCCCTCAACGAGCAAATCCACCGCGTTCGCCAGCAACCGCCCCCCAAAGGGGGGATCAAAGTGGTGTTACGGGCCGTTGCGGAAGGCTGGGAGGTGCCGCGGGACTCGTTTTTCCAGACCAACTTTCACCTTTTGCCCAAGTTGGTGGAAACCGTCGGAGCCTGCCTGCGCGACAGCGGCTCGCGCTTCTTGATTGATGCCTATTGCGGAGTGGGATTCTTCAGCATTGAACTGGGCGGGATGGTGGATGAGTTCGCCGGAGTGGAAGTGGACACGGCATCCATTCAAGCCGCACGGCGTAACGCCCGGACACATGGGCGCGCCAACGGGCAGTTCCTGGCCGGACGGACGGAAGATCTGTTGCCACAGATGTTAGGGCGATTCGAGGCCTGTTGCACCACGGTCATTCTGGACCCGCCACGCACAGGTTGCCCGGCGGGGATGCTGCAAGCCTTGCGGCAAGCAGGTCCGCGGCAGGTTCTTTACGTGTCCTGCCACCCGGCCACGCTGGCACGAGACTTGAACGTTTTGCGCGCGGGCAATGTCTTTGAAGTAACGAAAATAGTTCCATTGGACATGTTTCCGCAGACCCAACATACGGAATGCGTCGCTGACCTAAGATTGACAGCGCCGCCAACCGGCGGTGCATAAGCCTTGCCAACAAGTGGCAGGCTCATCCAAACTGAACTACTCATGACAGCAGAAGACAAGATCAACTCACCTCAAAAGCGGCCCATTCTGCTTTCCCCTTGGCTGGTGATCGTTGGGGCCTTGCTCTTGTATGGGTTCACTCTGAACCATTGGGTCTCCCTGAAAGCCCTGCCCCTGATGTCGCAAGTGACCGGCTGGGACTGGCACCCCTACTCGCTGGCGTGGCATCCGAAGCCGATGGCGCCACTGTTCCTTGTGTTGACTTCTCCGGTGCGGCTCCTGCCTATGGCCTGGCAGCCGGCGGCCCTGAATGTGTTCACCGCGGTGTGCGCGGCCTTGACGCTCGGTTTGCTGGCTCGTTCGGTGCGCTTGCTGCCCCAGGACCGGACTCGGGAACAACGTCTGCGGGAATTTGGGGCTCATGCGTTGCTTTCCTTCCGGCCTGCCTTTGTGCCAGTGCTTTTCGCGGTGCTGATTTTGGCGACACAACTAACCTTCTGGCAAAACGCAGTCGTGGCCACGGGTGATATGCTCAATCTGCTGGTGTTCGCCTTCGCGATCAATTGCCTGCTGGAGTATCGCATATCCCAAAACGACAAATGGCTTCTGACGTCGGCCTTCGTTTATGGTTTGGGGGCCAGTAATAATTGGGCGCTGCTGGGCTTTGTTCCATTATATGTGTTCGCGGTGCTTTGCGTCAAGGGGCTGGCCGGCTTTTTCAATCAAAGGTTTTTAGCGCGCACGGTGGTGTGCGGGTTGGCGGGCCTGCCCCTGTACTTGCTGATCCCCATTCTGGGCAGCGGACGCGGCAGCCAGGAGGATTTCTGGTCGCTGCTGCACCAGGAGTTGGGCGCCCAAATGTACGGCCTCAGATTGGTGCCGCATTGGCTGGCGCTGGTGGCGGCAGTGCCCACCATTCTGCCGTTGATCTTTGCCTCCATCCGGTGGCCGTCCTTTGAAGGGGAAGTCAGCCCTGCCGGAAACATCTTGACGCGATGGATGTTCAGCCTGTTGCACGTCGCCTTCCTGGCTTTGGCGCTAGTCACGTTTTTCGATTTTAAATTCAGCCCCAGCGTGCGCATGCGCGAGCAACCTGTGAGCTTCCTGACCTTCTATTATACGGGGGCGCTCTGCGTGGGATATTTCAGCGGCTACATGCTGCTGGTTTTCGGCGTGACCCGGCTGCAATCTTGGGAAAGGCAGGGTCTGCTGACACGAATCCTCCGTGTCTCTCTGGTGGCGGCGGTGTGGGTGCTCTGCTTCGGCGCCCCGGCTTTGCTCGTTTGGGAAACCTTCCCGCACATTCGTGCCGGCAACAGTCCCGTGCTCCAGCAATTCTCCCAATTGACCTTGGACGGCTTGCCAGACAAGAAGGCGATCGTGCTCAGCGACGATGCGGCCCGATTGTACCTGCTGCAAGCCGAGTGCGAACGCCGCGGCCGTCGCAACCAACATATTCTCATTGACACTGAATCGTTCGTGCATCGCGAGTACATTTTCCACCTGGTTGAGCGGTACCCCGAACTCAAGAGCGTGGTCACGACCAATCTGGACCGCTTGTCGCCAGTTCTTCTCAGTGACAACCTGGTCCAATTCATGTATCTGGTCACACAGAATTATCCGGTCTATTACCTGCATCCCAGTTTTGGATATTACTTTGAGGCCCTTTATCTCAAGCCGCGCGGGCTGGTCTATGAACTCAAGCCCTACAGCACCAATATGACCCAGCCACCCCTGGTGACAGACGCGGAGATCAAAGGCAACCAGGCTTTTTGGGCCAATCTGGAACGTACCAACGGCCCCCTGCAAACGCTGCCCGAACTGGCCACGCTGGACGAAGATGCCGCGGCCGCCAGTGTGGATTACGCCGTGGCGCTGGATTATTGGGGGACCGAACTGCAAAAGGCCGACCACCCCAAAGAAGCTCACCATCATTTTGCCGAAGCGGTCCGGCTCAACCCATATAACTTCATCGCCGCCATCAACCTTGAGTACAACGAACGCTTGCAGAAGGGCGACTACCGGCCCATTGAGTCCGCGGGCGCCTTGCAAAAGGCTATGTCCATTTACCGTGGATTGGTCCCGGTTCTCCGACGCAACGGTCCGGCGGACGAACCGGGTCTGGACTTGCAATTGGGCCAAGCGTTGGCCTTGGGCGGCAATTTGCGCCAAGCGGCCATCCTGTTCCAGCGCCGCCTGCAATGGCTGCCCGACGAT
Organism: Verrucomicrobiales bacterium; assembly: GCA_003140095.1. GTDB lineage: Bacteria > Verrucomicrobiota > Verrucomicrobiia > Limisphaerales > Palsa-1400 > Palsa-1400. Next base: position 23,173 of record PLIU01000367.1, read on the forward strand.
GCCGAGGCTCAATTGGCCATGGCCAAAACCTACGCGGACCACCGCCAACCGGACAAGGCGCTGGACTTGATCCACAAGTTGAGGGTCTCTTCGCGCATAGGCACTTGGGAACTGGCTCGCTGTGAAGCCACGGCCTATATGGCCAAAGGGGATTATGCCACGGCGGAAAAACTGCTGCGCAACGCCATTCAGGCAGACCCCAACGACGAGAATCGCGTCGGCACTTTGGCCGAATTCTACCGCGTTCGAGGGTTGGGATACTGGAACGAGCACAAGGAGGTCGAGGCAGCGCGCGCGTTCACCAATGCGTTGACCAATGTCGATTTGCAATTGAAGCTGCTGGCTTCTCCCAGTCATGACGCCCCGCCAGCGTTCGATGTGGCGGAAACGCTGTTCAACAAGGCCGACATGGAAATCAAGCTCCGCTCTTACGCCGCCGCCGTCTCCACTTTGAGCCAGTTCCTGCGACGGCAGCCCAACAGTTGCATCGCACTGCTCGATCGCGGCGTCTGCGAAATCCAGCTCAATCAATTCCAGGCCGCCACGGACGATTTTAAGGCCATGGGCAAACTTCTGCCTGAACAGCCGTATCTGGTCGAGTATGGCCTGGCCGACGTCGCCGCCGGGGAGAAAAAACAGGCCGAAGAAATTGACCATTTGAAGCGTTGCGTCCGCTCCGCGCCGGAGGAGAGCAGCGAATACCGCCGCGCCACCAACCGGCTTGCCAGGCTGCAGCGCCACTAATCCGAAACCGGATGCGGGTTACCCACGTCATCACCCGGTTGGTCATTGGCGGCGCACAGGAAAATACAATCGCGACTGTTCTCGGCCTCCAAAATCGCCCCGGACTGCAGGTCCATCTTGTGGCCGGTCCTTCGCCCGGGCCTGAAGGCTCGCTGGAGTCCGCCTTCGCCGCCCAACCGGAATTGTTGACTATCCTTCCTTCTTTGATTCGTCCCATTCATCCGTGCTACGATCTTCTGGCGTGGCTGCGTTTGGTCAAAATGTTTCGCGTCGCGCCGCCGCGCATCGTCCATACTCACAGCGGCAAAGCCGGCCTCCTGGCCCGTCTGGCGGCACGGCGCGCCGGCGTTCCCATCATTATCCACACCGTGCATGGCCCTTCCTTCGGTCCGTTTCAAGGGCCGGTCCCCAACCTGGTTTTCCGTACGGCCGAAAAGTGCGCCGCCGCGGTCACCACTCACTTCATCAGCGTGGCCGACGCCATGACACGGCAGTATCTGGCCGCGGGCGTCGGCCGGCCGGACCAATTCAGCCGTATCTTTAGCGGCTTTGCGCTCGAACCATTCCTGGCGGCGCGCAACGACCCGGAGTTGCGGGCGCGCTTGGGCATCGCGCCCACGGATTTTGTCGTCGGCAAAATCGCCCGGCTTTTCCAGCTCAAGGGGCATGAAGATCTTATTGACGCCGCCCCCGATGTCCTCCGGCGTCATCCCCGGACAAAGTTCCTGCTGGTTGGCGATGGCGTGCTGCGCCCGCGCCTGCAAGAACGCGCGCGGGCGGCGGGGTTGGAAAAGCAAGTCATTTTCGCGGGGCTCGTGGCGCCTGCCGATATTCCCCAATACGTGGGCGTAATGGACGTGGTGGCGCACCTCTCCCGCCGTGAAGGGCTGCCTCGCGCCTTGCCGCAGGCGATGGCGGCGGGGCGGCCGGTGGCGGCCTACGACCGCGACGGCGCCAACGAAGTTTGTTTCCCCGGCCAGACCGGCTTCCTTATTCCCTTGGGCGACGTCAAAACCCTGGCGGAGCGCTTGGCGCAATTGGCGGGCGACCCGGCCTTGCGCGAACGTCTGGGGCGGCGCGGGCGGGAATTCGCGCGCGAGAATTTTGCCGTCGCCACCATGGTGGAAAGCATTTACGCTCTATACCAAAAGCTCGCTCTGAGGGAGTCAAATTGAACATTGTTCTGGTCTATCCCGCAGCGTGTCTCTCCGCCGCCCTGGTCACGGCGGCCTCGGTGCCTTTCTGGCGGCGCTGGTGCCGCCAAACCGGGACCATGGACGATCCGGGCCATCGCAAAATCCACACCAGTCCCATCCCTCTGGCCGGTGGCATGGCGGTGATGACCGGCTTATTGGTGGCGCTTCTAGCTGGCGCGGTGGTGGCCTTTGCCTTCCCTCGCTCCAGCGTCGCCGGCCTCTTCGAACACGGTTTGAGCGTGCGCGCAGTCCAACTCCTGAGCCTGACTGCGGGCGCCTTGGGGATGCTCTTGATTGGTTTGCGCGATGATAAAGCAGAATTGACCCCGCTTGCCAAATTTGGCGGCCAACTCATCGTGGCGCTGGTCGTTGCGGCGGCAGGCATTCGCATCACTCTTTTCGTGCCAAGCCTGATTTTCAGTTACGGCGTCACAGCGCTGTGGATTCTCACAGTGGTCAACGCCTTCAATTTCATGGATAACATGAACGGCCTTTGCGCCGGTGTCGGGGCCATCGGCGCCGGCTGGTTTGGTTTCATCGCCGCTGGGCAGGGGCAGTATTTGGTGGCGGCCATGGCCTTTCTCGCCGCGGGCGCGCTGCTGGGTTTTCTGCCCTTCAACTTCCCACGAGCCATCGCTTTCCTGGGAGACGCGGGCAGTCATTTGACCGGCTATCTCTTGGCGGTGATGGCCATTCTGCCTCACTATTACACGCACAAACATCCGCGTCCCCTGGCTGTGCTGACGCCCTTGCTGGTGCTGGCCGTGCCGCTGGGCGATTTGGTTTGGGTGGTGCTTCTGCGCTGGAAAAGCGGCCAGCCCTTCTACATCGGCGACACCAACCATCTTTCCCACCGGTTGGTCCGGCGCGGCTTCACTCCGGTCCGCGCGGTCGTTCTGATTTGGCTGCTGACGGCGGCGACTGGGGCGCTAGCTTTTCTTTTGCAGTAATCTCGTTCGATGATGTCGTCGTGGTGCTGGCCGCGATGACCTCCGAGAGCGCCGCCAGCGCCTCCGCCCGCAGCACCGAGCCAACCAGCCGCTTTTCTTCAATAGTATTGACAACAGGCACGTTGCGCTGCTCGCTGCCCAGCAACACCGGCAGCGCGTCCAGCAATTTCTGGCCCGGCAGCAAACACGGCGGAGGCGGGCGCATGATGTCGGCGGCGATCACCGCGCTCAATTCGCTGCCCGCTCCCAGATACTCCTTCAAATCCTGCAAGGCGACCAAACCGAGCAACCGGTTTTGCGCATCGACCACCGGCAGGTAATTGTTGGGGCTGCTCAGGAATCGGTGGGCGATTTCCGGCAACGCCGTGTTTTCGCGCATTGGCGTCACCGGCGCCCGCATCAAGTCCCCTATGGTTTGTTCGGTGGCCGCGCCCAGGCGGAAACTCTCCATCTCCAGGCCCCGCAATTTGAGCGGCTCGGTGTAGATCGAGTTGGCGTGCAGACGGCGCGAGACCAAAGTGGACACGGCGCAGCCCAACATCAGCGCCGGCATCAGCGAGTAATTTTGCGAAATCTCCAGCACCATGACGATGGCCAGCAGCGGCGAGCGCGTCGTCGCCGCAAAGACGCTTCCCATCCCCGCCAACGCAAAAATCCCGATGGGCAGATTGGCCGGCGCCCATCCAACATGTTGCAAGGTCATCCCCAGCAAGCTGCCCAGGCCCGCCCCCAAAAACAGCGTAGGCGTAATCACCCCTCCCACCGCGCCCGAGCCGACCGTGATCGCCGTCGCCACCAGTTTGCCCAGGAAGATACCCAGCAGCACATGCAACGCTATCGGATGCTGAATGATCTGAGTGGTGACCTCGTGGCCGTTGCCCCAGACTTCCGGAAAGGGCAGCGCGATCACCCCCACCAGAACTCCGCCCGCCGCCATGCGCGTGTAAAGAAGAGGAATGCGTTGAAACACCTCCTGGCTCCACTCCAGCAATTTGAGAAAACCGGCCCCAAGGCCGCCGGCCAGAAAGCCCAGCACCACAAACCACGGCAATTGCACGATGCTGGTAAAGTCGAAGTTCGGAACCTCGTACCAGGGGTGGATGCCAAAAAAACTTCGCGAGAGCATCGACGAGACCACCGAGGCGCACAGGAGAGGAGCGAACAAGTTCATGGAGAAATTGCCCAGGACAATGTGCGCGGCAAAAACCGCCCCCGTGATCGGCGCGTTGTAGGCTCCGGCAATGCCCGCCGCCGCCCCGCACGCCACCAGCAAACGAAGCCGATACGGCGGCCAGTGCGCCAACTGGCCCCACTTCGAGGCCGCGGTGGCCGCCAACTGCGTGATGCCCCCTTCGCGTCCGATGGACGCGCCGGTGCCAATGCTGATGAGGGAGGAAACCGCCCGGATGATCCCGCTGCGGAATGGCAGCCGTCCATCTCCCGCCACCACCACCTCCAATAAATTGGTGGAGCCTTGCTTGCCGACCAGCCGCAAACCCCAATACAAAACGCCTCCTGCGGCCAATCCGCCCAATGTGGGCGTCAACAATCGCCAAGGCCACGTAAGCAGCCTTGCGACCTCCACGATGTTTTGGCCCGGATGCCTCAGGATCAGATCCTGCACCCCCTCGATCGACAGGTAGAAGAGAACGTTGATCACTCCGCCCATCAACCCGACCACTCCGGCCATCAAGAGGTGGAGGGTCTCCTGGCTCAACAAGAGACGCTGCCGCACCTGCAACGCCCTTTGCCAATGCTGGCGCAAGAAATTGCGGGTGGTGGCGCAGAAGCGCTCGAATGTCGTGAGTTGCGCCGCCATACGTTGCGTCCACTTATGATTCTTCTTGGCGCAAGAGGCAAACCCCATTTTAATGCCCGGCCATGCGGCCCATCCGTTCGCTGCTGATTTACTTTGCGGTCGTGTTCCTGGGCGGCGCCTTGCTCGCGCCCTGGCTTTACTGGCTGGCGCAGTGGGCGGCCGGTGTCTGGCCCGCCCTCTCCGGCCTGGCCGCCAAACCCTTCCATCGCTTCCTGGATCGTTCCCTGCTTGGGCTGGCGCTGCTCTGCCTCTGGCCCTTATGGCGGTGCGGCGGCGCGCGAAGCTGGCGTGAACTTGGCTTTGTTTGGCAAGACCGGCCCGTGCGGCAAATTCTGAGAGGCTTCGCATTGGGTTGGGCGTCACTGGCCGCCGTCGCGCTGCTGGCCCTGGCCTGCGGCGCGCGCGCCTTCATCCTGACCCATTTCGACGCCGAGGTCTTGCGCCACTTGCTCGACGCCACTTGGACGGCCGTTGTGGTGGCCATTCTGGAAGAGTTGGTTTTTCGCGGCGCGTTGTTCGGCCTTTTGCGCCAATCCACGCCGTGGCCGGTCGCGTTGGTCGTCAGCGGCGCCATTTATTCCGCCGTCCATTTCATTCAAAAAGCAGAAACAGCTTTGCCCGTGCAATGGCATTCCGGCCTGGCGCTCTTGTGGCAGATGCTCCGGCATCCTCCTCCATTGGTCCCCGCCTTCTTCACTCTTTTTGTGGCGGGGTCGATCCTGGCCTTGTGCTATCAGCGCACCGGCGCCCTCTATTTTTCCATCGGCTTGCATGCGGGATGGATTTTCTGGCTTAGAGCCTATGGTTTCGTTTCCCGCCCAGCCGGCGCCCATCCATCCTTCTGGGGCTCCGACAGCCTGATCGACGGCTGGCTGTCGTTCATAGTTTTGGCGATCCTCTTCGTTGTTATCGCCCGGCAAAAACAGAAAAACGCGCCCGGGTGGCCCGTGTGAATCATTCGTCAAATGTGTTTGGATTGTTCTTCCTTCGTGCTCTTCGTGGAAATCATTTGGGCTCTTCGTGGTGATCATTGGGTTGCTGCCTGCGCCAGCATGGCTTCAATGGGCTGGCCTTTGCCCAGATTGGTCACATAGAAAGGCCGGCCCTCCGTCACATAGTTGTGGTCCGGCGCGATGCCCAGCGTTTTGTAAATAGTCGCATGCGCGTCGCTTAGATGGACCGCGTTTTCCACCGGCGCCATCGGGTGGCGCGCGGCGGTTCGGCCATGCGCGTAACCCCCTTTGAACCCGCCGCCAAAAAAAAAGCATTTGGTTGCCGCTGCTGAAATGGCCGTGAAAACCATACATCGCCTCACTGTCAATAATCAGGTTCTCGCCCGTGTGCCGCTCCGCGTCCCCTTCCGGCTCCACTCCGGCCGCCGGCGCGCTGGCGATGGTGCGTCCGAATTCCGTGGCGATGCAGACCAGCGTCCGCTGCAGCAGGCCGCGCTCGTGCAAATCACGGATGAGTTGGCCGATGGGGCCGTCGATCTGCTTTTTCATCTCGATCATGCGCTGGCGACCGTTTTCATGCATGTCGAATCCTTTGAACGGCCCGTATTGATATTCCACTTGCACATAGCGGGCGCCCGCTTCGACCAAGCGCCGGGCCAGCAGACAGCCTTCGCCAAAGCGGTGGCCGTTGTAATAGCTGCTGTCCAACTGCTCGGCGGCCGTGATTTTGGGACGGTAAGCCTCCAGGATGGCTGGCTTTTCCTCGTGAGTGTAGTCAAAAGCCTTCTTGACAGGAGAATCCATCATGGCCCGCGCCTCTTCCATGACCTTCATGTAATCCCGCGCTTTGTCCGCCTCCTGCAGTTCAGGGGCCGCGGCGCCGGCAATGGCTTGCAGATACGCCTGGCGGCGGTCGAGCCGGTCCATTTTCATGCCGGCGGCCGCGTTCAAGGCGGAGAGGCCCTGCCCCGGCTCAGGGATCATGAAGGGAGCGTAGTTGACCCCGTAAAATCCCGGCCCCAAATACTCGCTGATGAACAGCTTCTCCTCGTCGCTCGAATCGATGTCGCGCCCAATATAAATGTAGGGCGGCACTTGCGGATGGCGCCGTCCGGCCGAGCGGGCCACGACCGATCCCATGCTGGGGGCTTTGACGCCCGTGGGAAAAAGGTATCCGTCATCATGTAGTATTGCGCCTTCAAGTGTACCGCGCCGAAGCGGGTGTCATAACTCAAACTCCGCAGGATCGTGCCGTGATGCATGACCGACGCGATGTTCTCCAAGCCTTCTCCCAGGAAAATTCCGTCCGCCGAAGTCGGGATGGCCTTGCAAGTCCCCAGCAATTCGCTCCCTTTCATGCCTTTGCGGTACGGGGTGTATTCCTTGGGGTCCCACAAATCCGTCTGTGCCATGCCGCCGGGCAGCCAGATCATAATCATGGCATCGGCCGTTGGCTTGATCGCCGCGTCGTCGGCGCGCGCGCGCGCGGCCAATCCGGCCCCCGCCGCCGCCAGCGCGCTGGTCTGCAAAAATGTGCGTCGATTCATTTTCATATGGCTTAACGGATGTATTGAAATTCCGGGCTGACGGCCAGCGCCCAGAGCATGTCCCCCAAGGGTGCGGTTTCGGGAGGGCGCGCTTGATGCGCCACGCCCGAACTGCCCCAATAAACTTTCCCACCTGCCTGATCGAATGACATGCCGTCGATCCCTTCCACCGCATTCAGGCCCAGCTTGCTGACGGGAACTTCGAGGCGCACCCATTGACCCGCCTTGGGCAACGAACCCATCGGTTGTCGGCTCGGTTCATTCACTCGGCCGAACTCAATCTTGTCTGCTCCCCAAAAAGCGCGATGGTCCCAACCGTTCTGGTTCCATTGCAGCATGATCTCTTCGGGCGGATGGGCGGGGTCAATGTACACGAAGCTGAACAACCGGTCCTCCGCGTGAAAATTCAACGGCTGTGCGCCGAGGAAATAATGCTGCTCCTCGTTGGCTGTGGTGTCAAGCGTATGAGACTTGGCGCCGCCGAATAGTGGCTCCTGAACCCATCGCCAGGACATGCCGTTGGGATTCGCCCCAGCCGGCAGTTTGTCCTGGAACCAAACCGTGTCTTGCGGACCCGCCGGCTTGGCCGCGGCGCTGCCTGGCGCGTTGGCCTCCAGGTAAGCCAGGCCGAGCTTGCTTTCCCGGCTGGTGGGCGTGCGGCTCAGAACCGACCAATAAAGCTCCTCCACAATTCGCTTCCGATCCGTCAGCGACGCCAGTTCGTCCAGGACTTCGCCATTGTAGGCCAGATCGTGCAACTCGGTCCCGTTGAGCAACTCCAGCGATTGCACCACCGCCACGTCGGCCGCGCGTCCGGTGCAGACCTCGTTGCGCACGGGGGGCCGGCCCATGGCGCGGGTGAAGGCGGTGGAAGCGACGCTGCGGAAGAGCCGCTGCCCGTCCCAGTGCGGGGCCGCCGCCTCGTGGATGCTGTCCATGAATTGTTCCGCCGTCAGCCGGCGCAACGAGGGCGAACGCGCGTAACGCGGCTGGTCCGGTTTCTGCGCGTCAAAATGGTCCTCCAGCGCCGGATCGTAGCGAAGTTGGTAGGCGCGGCTGGTCAGAATAAGCCGGATGGTGTGCTTGAGATCGTAATTGTGCCTCATGAAATCGTCCGCCAGCCAGTCCAGCAAGGGCGGGTTGCTCGGCGCTCGGTCAAGACGAAAATCATCTGCCGGCTCGAACAGCCCAAGCCCCAGGTAACGCTTCCAGAGACGATTGACGATGGTCTTGGCGAAGCGCGGATTGGTGGGATCGATCAGCAGCGTGGCCGCGTAGTGCAACCGCTCCTGCGGGTCTTGCGGGACCTTCTTGGGCGCGTCGGGAAGGTCGAACGGGAACGCCGCCGCCACGAAATGGCCGCTGTGTTTCTCGCACCGGATCAATTCCAAATCGTTGGTCGCGAACAATCCCGCGAATGCCGTGAAGCGCGCCTGGGGCCATTCCTTGTTCAAAAAATGGTTGTGGCAACTGGCGCACTTCATGCCCGTGCCCAGGAAAATCTGCGCCGTGTTGGCCGCCGTCTGCATGGTGTCGGTATGCGTTTGGTTGCGCACAAACCCGATGACGTTGATTTTGCCGTTGGCATTGGCCAGGTCCGCCTTTTGGTAACCAGGCATGGTGGGGTCTAAAATCTCCGCCACCATCAAGTCATACGGTTTGTTTTCCGCGAAACTTTTGTAAATAAAATCGGAGTAATCGCCATGCGTGCCGACGCCGCCCATCGAGGGTTGGCTGGCCAGCGCCTCCTCCCAAAACGGCGTCCAATGCGCCGCGTAGTCCTTTTGGCGCGCCAGCAAGGCATCGACCAGTTTGGTCCGCTTGCCCGGCGCTTTGTCCGCCACGAATTCGCGGCTTGCTTGGGCGGAAGGGATCACGCCGATGACATCCAGATACACGCGCCGGACGAAGGTTGCGTCGTCGCAAACCGCCGGCGGGTGTTGCGCCTCGGGCAATTTGGCCTCCGCCCACCGGGCCTCGACAAATGGGTCGATCTCATTGAACGCCGGCCCCGCGACTTTGGGCGGCGGCGCGGCGGGCGCCACCAAGCCCAGGCGCAACGCGCGGCGCGCGGCGAATTGCTCGTCTTTGTTGTTGCTGAAAATCAGAACATCCTCCCAATGCCGCGCCGCGTCCGCGGCCAGGGAAGAAACGGTGTTGGTCCTCACCGCGTCTGTGCCGGCCAGGGCGGCGGTCCGGCCGGAATCATCCACCGCGCCCGCCGCGATCCAGGAGCGGATCAGGTGCAATTCATTCTCCGACAACGGCGTTTCGCCCTTGGGCATCTGCGGTCCGTCGGCCAGCCCGCGAATATACTTGACGATCGAACTCTCATCCGGTTTGCCCGGCACGATGCCCGGTCCGCCCTTTTTCCCGCCCTTCATCAAAGTGGCCGCGGAAGAAATGTCGAACCCGCCTTTAAAGTCGTCGTTCGAGTGGCATTCATCGCAGTCGGCGGAAAGGAGCGGTTTGATATCGCGCGTGTAACTGACCTTGGCCGCCTCCTTCAGGTCCACGGCCCGGATGGGTATCTCGACCTTTTTGGAATCCGCCGCCGCGGCGCAAAAGCTTCCCCCCGCGACGGCGGCAAAAGCCATCCGCCACCCCGCGCGCCACAAACTCTTAAATCTCCTCATTATCAAAGGTTTTTCGCCAAGCCGTGCCGCAGTGTTTTCCTTCGCTTAGGCTGGCCTCGCAACAACATAACAAGTCTATGCCGCGCGCTCAATAGGCAATGTTGCGCGCGTATCAAATTGGCTTTTTTTGGGTTTAAATCTCGGTCAATCCTCCGTTTCTGGTTTGACTGGGTTTGACTGGGTTTGACCAGCCTGCATTCCGCCGCCCTCTTTCCCCTCCGGCAAGTCCATTTTTCCCTCGGACAGGTTTGATTTGGTTTGATTGGGCTTGAATCGGTTTGATTGGGCGTGACCCGCTCGCCTTCGTCCCCTTCGTCCATTCCGTCCCTTTCGTCTCTTTCTGTCTGACCATCCTTGCTTGCCGCCTCCGCAGCAGGCCGCTCGTCCCGCGCCTTGCGTTTGGGCCGCACCGGCGGCTCTGCCGGCGAATTCTCGGCCTCTTTCCGCCGAAGTCCAAACCTGAGATGGGGGAACTCCTTCATGGTCTGTTGCATAATCACCTCGCTCCGGGCCGCCTGCTCGGCCTCCTGGTGCTCTCTCTGGCATATTT
>PLIU01000148.1 GCA_003140095.1 Verrucomicrobiales bacterium
GGCATCAAAGGGCCGTTGACCACGCCCATCGGCGGGGGCATCCGCTCCCTCAACGTCGAATTGCGCCAGCAACTTGATCTCTACGTCTGTCTGCGGCCGGTGCAGTACTTCCAAGGCGTTCCCTCACCTGTCAAACATCCGGAAAAGGTCGATATGGTCATCTTCCGCGAGAACACCGAGGACATTTACGCGGGCATCGAATACGCGGCGGGCACGCCCGAAGCGCAGAAGACGCTCGATTTCCTGGCGCGGGAATTTCCGAAGTCCTTCGCCAAAATCCGTTTCGGCACCAGCGAGAAGGCGGAGCAATTCTGGGCCGCCGTCGGCGCGAAGAATTTTCCCTGCGACGTGCGCGTCGGCATTGGCATCAAGCCGGTCAGTTACAGCGGCTCCGTGCGGCTGATTCACAGCGCGATCAGCTACGCCGTCAAGTTCCAGCGCAAGAGCGTGACCTTGGTGCATAAGGGCAACATCATGAAGTTCACCGAGGGCGCTTTCCGCGATTGGGGCTACCAAGTCGCCAAGGAATATTTTGGCGCGGTCGAAATCGACGGCGGCCCGTGGTGCAAAATCCCCGAAGGCAAGCCCGGCGCCGGCCTGGTCATCAAAGATGCCATCGCCGACATCGCCTTGCAGCAAGTGCTCACCCGCCCGGAAGACTTCGACGTGATCGCCACGCTGAACCTGAACGGCGATTATTTGAGCGACGCGCTGGCCGCGCAAGTCGGAGGCATCGGCATCGCGCCCGGCGGCAATATCAATTACATCAGCGGCCATGCCATCTTCGAAGCCACGCACGGGACCGCGCCCAAGTACGCCAACTTGGACCGCGTCAACCCGGGCAGCGTCGTGTTAAGCGGGGAGATGATGTTCCGGCATTTGGGATGGGTGGAAGCGGCCGATTTGATTCTCAAGGGACTCCATGGCGCCATCGCGTCGAAAAAAGTCACCTACGATTTCGCCCGTTTGATGCCGGGGGGAACCGAAATCAAATGCTCCGAATTCGGCGATAACATCATCGAACATCTGTGAGCGCCGTGAGGCATTTATGTCGATCAGTCATCCTGCATCCCCGCCGGGTTGAGCGCCGACAATGGCAGCGCGTACAGGCGTCGGGCATGCATGCTGACCGCCCACATGCACACCGGATTAACATCGCCGCCAAACCTGATGTAACGCGCCGAGCCGTCCGTTAACAGATAGTTGGATCCCCCCCTCGGAGTCGGTTTGGCGTCGCCGTGGCGTGCATGCTGGACAGAATAAATGAGATTATTTAAACCGCCGTTTTCGATTTCCAAAATATCCATCCAGAAGTCATTTTGATCCGAATGCCTCCTCTCGCCCACAATGATGGTCAAAGACGGGAACTGCATCATGTTCTCGGTCAAAGAGCAAATCTTGCCGTTTTCGTAGCCATCGCTCCAATCGCTCGGAAAGACGTCATTCCACCCGTTCATGATATAACTGTTGGGCGCGTCATCAGCTTGGCAGTCCGGGTAGGCGCCTGGGGCCGTATTTCCCAGCAGAGTCGTATAGAGGGCAATTTCCGATGGACAAGCCAGGATGTTGGTATTTTTGTAGTAGGGAAACAGCGCGGCCGGCCACTGCGCACCCTCGCCACCGCGCACCGGATAACCCTTATTGTCGTCGTCGTACATCTTCACGGCCAAACCCAATTGTTTGATGTTGTTAAGGCACGAGGTCTGTCGGGCGGACAACTTGGCCATGGCCAAAGACGGGAGCAGCAACGCCGCCAATAGGGCAATGATGGCGATGACGACCAGTAATTCAATCAGCGTAAAAGCCGCGCCTTTATTATGGGCCAGCATAATAATTTCGGGTCACTGAAACAATAAGCAAATTCTGGGCTAACTCCGCGCATTTGCAAACTTTTTATTCATAAGGAAAGTTTGTTGACGTTTTGGCCGCCATGATAGGCGCTTTACTCCGTGGAGCGAAAAGCATAAATATAATCGTTGCAAGATTCCGAACGCTCCGACAACCGTCCGCCTGTGGCCTGGCCTGGCCGCTGGGCCTTGGCCGCGCTGGCGTTGACGGTGCTCTTGGTCATCGTGGTGCGGGTGCGCCTGCTGCAAATTCCCCTGGAACGCGACGAAGGGGAATACGCTTACGCCGGCCAATTGCTCTTGGAAGGCATTCCACCCTACAAACTGGCCTTTAACATGAAGCTGCCGGGAACCTACGCTTGTTACGGGGCCATCATGGCTGTGTTCGGCCAGACGACAGCCGGGATTCATTCGGGGTTTCTGTTGGTCAACCTCGGCACGCTGGCAGTGCTGTTTCTTGCCGCCCGCCGATTGCTCGATGTTCCTCACGCGGTCGTGGCCTGCATTTCTTACGCCCTGCTGTCGATGAGCACGGGGGTTTTGGGACTGGAAGGGCACGCGACGCATCTGGTGGTGCTGGCGGCTTTGGGCGGTTTGCTGCTGCTATTGAAGGCGCGAGCGTCCGGGCGCTTTTGGACTTTCGGAGGGAGCGGCCTGGCGTTCGGTCTGTCGTTTTTATGCAAGCAACCGGGGCTGTTCTTTGGCTTGTTCGGTCTGGCGGTTTTGCTGCGCGATGTGGCGGTGGCGCCCCCGCCGGAACGGGGCGGGCGGCTCAGGCGCATCGGCTTCTTTTGCACGGGCTTGGCGCTGCCATTTTTGTTGACGTGCCTGCTGATGGTCTGGACGGGAACGTTCGACCGGTTCTGGTTTTGGACGGTCGTGTACGCGCGCGCCCACGCGGCACTTCTGGGCTGGCAAGAGGGGTTGGCGGACCTGATTGATTTCAACCGCAAGGCGGGCTCGGTGCGGTGGTCATGCGTGGCGGCCGCGGTGGGGCTGTTTTGCCTTGTGCGCGGCAAGGGGCGGGGCGAAGCCAGGTTGGTCATCGGCTGGCTGCTGGCGTTTTCGTTGATCGCCTTCACCGCCAGTTTCTACTTTTCCCGGCATTATTTCATCATGATGTTGCCGGTCGTCTGCCTGTTGATCGCCGTTGCGGCGCGGCGCGCGGCGGCGATAATGGGCGAGGTCCTGCCCGCAGGCGTTTTCGCGCTGGCGTGCGCCGGTTTCATTTTTGCCAACCGCGCGATCTGGTTTGAAGAGACACCCGAGGCAGCCTGCCGCGCGTTGTACGGCGGCAATCCCTTTCCGGAGGCGGTGCCCATCGCCAAGTACATTCAGGAACATTCCAGTCCGACGGATACGATCGCCATCATGGGTTCGGAGCCGGAAATTTACTTCCTCGCGCACCGCCATTCGGCCACCGGTTACATCTACATGTATGACTTGATGCAGACCCACCGCTACGCCCTGGACTTTCAAGAGGAAACGATGCATCAAATCGAAGCCGCCAAGCCGGCGTTTCTGCTGATTGTTTATGTGGACTCGTCGTGGACGTTCTCCAAAAACTCAAACCTGACCATCACGCGCTGGCTCAAGACTTTTTGGGAGAAGAATTACGATATGGCGGGAATGGTCTGGCTTTTGCCGGATCGAACGGAATATATCTGGGGCCCGGAGGCTTCGACTCGGAAATTCGATACGGACTTGCGCGTCGGGATTTTGAAACGGAAGCCCGGGATTTGAGCGGCGGCAGCGTTACCACGGCCGGTGGTGACGGTACAGGTTGGTCGTCACGTATATACTGACAGGCGCGGAAGTCACCGTGGTGCCGTTGTTGTCGGTGGCCACCGCCGTGAGGATGTTGCTGCCGACCGGCGCGTTGGTCCATTGCAGGCAGTAAGGCAGCCAATGCAGCCGAAACTGGGCCTGCCCCATCGGCTCGGCGGCCAGATAGTTGGTCGCGGTGCCCAAGCTGGAGCCGTTGGAGAAGAACTCTACCGTGTCCACCACGCCGTTGGTTTCCCCCGCCGCCGCATACAGATTGATCGGCGCCTGGTCTGGGAACCTCGCGCCGTCGGCCGGATTGATCATCCGCACGTTCGGGGCGGGCAGATTGGTCGTCACCTGGACGCCCACCGCGGCCGAGGTCGTTTGCAATCCGGCGTTGTCCGTCGCCACCGCCGTCAAGGTGTAAAGGCCGGGCGGGACATTGGTCCAGACAAACTGAAACCGCTTAGCCCGCGCGCCCTGTGGCATCGGCAGGACCGATCCGTGCGATTCGCGTATCACCAGAGGTTGCAAGGGAAAAGCGCCGAAAGGATAGTTGCTCACGATGCCGAGGCTGCTGCCGTTGGCCAGAAATTGCACCGAAGTCACCCACCCGTTGGAGTCCGAGGCCGTGGCCGCCAAGAGGATGTTTGGCCGGGACAGGAAGGAGGAGTCGTTGGCAGGCAACACCAGGCTGACGCTGGGCGGGAGGTTGGTATAATTGTAGACGATATAGACCAAGGCGCGGTTGAGCGGACCAACAATGAAGTCCGGGGCGTCCGAGCCTCTTCTGAAGCTCGCGCGCGGCAACTTCAAGATCACCGTTTTGTAACCAGTGGACGCCGGTTCGCTGATGGGAGTGAGCGAGAAGTTGCTTGAAACCTGCCCCGCCGCCAGCGTGACGGAAGTTGGGATGGCGGCATAATCCACCCCGTTGGAGGCGGTGCCGCCGAGGGCAAAGTCCACCGTCAGGGCCGCATTGGTGTCACCCGAGCGAAAAAGGGTAAAGGAGCCGGGATCATTACCCGGTTCCGAAGCCAGGGGATCGGTCGCTTGCACCGAAACAAAAGGCGGCCCTGGCCGAGGCGTGACCGACGCCTCGCCGCTGAGGGAAATTCCGCCGGCCAGCGCGGCCGCCAGAACCCACATCTGGCGCCGCAGACTTTTGAGAATCATGCCGCAAATGTGCCCGCTTTACCGGGAAAGTCAAGGAGCCAAAAAGGTTACGGTGGTCACGGCAGCCTAGCCCGGTAAAAGCGCCATGGAGAATTGGTTGAGGCGGAATCGAAGAAGTAAAACGGGCTGATGACGACGGTGTTGGTGAAGAGCGGAGTCCAATCCACGAGATCAGTCGAGCCATCCACGACGATCGTCTGGCCGAAGGCGCCAATGAGATTGAAACCAAACTGGTTAGTCAGGAAGCCGAAACTGGCACCACTGGAAATGATCTGCGGTGGGGGCAGCGGTATGTTGACGGTGAGCGTGGCCACAGCGCTGGTCACGCTGCCGTAGGGACTGGTGATGACGACAGTGTAGTTGCCGACATTGGTTGCGCTTACATTGGTTAGCACGAGCATGGGATCTCCGGCAAAATGAACTTCACGGATGCGATTGTTGCCGGTGTCACCAATATACAGATTGCCGGAGACATCGAAGGCCACGCTAGCAGGTTCAATCAGGCTGGCGTTGGTGGCGGGGCCGCCGTCGCCCGCGTAGGTTGTGTCCCCATTGCCCGCCACCGTGGTGATAATGCCGTTGGCGTTCACCTTGCGGATGCGGTTGTTGCCGCCGTCGGCGATATACAAGTTGCCGGAAGCATCTACGGCCACACCGGAGGGGGCGGCCAGCCACGCTTCGGTGGCCGGCCCGCCGTCCCCGAAATAGCCTGCATTGCCATTGCCCGCCAAGGTGCTGATGATTCCACTGGTGTTCACCTTGCGGATGCGACAATTCTGGCTGTCAGCAATATACATGTTGCCTGCGGTATCCAAGGCCACGCTGCGAGGAATAAAAAGGCTGGCGTCTGTGGCCAAGCCGCCGTCCCCGGAATAGCCTGGGGAAAATTCTTCGCCCGCCATCGTGGTGATGATGCCATTGGTAGCCACTTTGCGGACGCTGGCGTGATCGTCGTCAGAAATATACAGGTTGCCAATGGCGTCCAAGGTCACGCCGTAGGGTTCTGCCAGGGTGGCGCTGGTGGCCGCGCCGCCGTCTCCTCCGGGACCTCCTCCCGCCACTGTGGCGATGATGCCGTTGGTGTCCACCTCACGGATGCGGTTGTTGAAAGAGTCAGCAATATAAAGGTTGCCGAGAGTATCGAAAGCCACGCCCCACGGTCCATAAAGGCTGGCGTTCGTGGCCGCGTTCCCATCTCCTGCGAAGGTTGCGCTCCCATTGCCCGCCACGGTTGTGATAATGTTGTTTGGGAGATTGGCGCCGTTGAACTGCCATTGGTAGGCGAATGGTCCGGTTCCGCCCACCGTAACGTTGAAGGTCAGATTGGTTCCCTGGAAAACCGTCAGGCTGGCCGGTTGGTTAGCCCGACTTGGCGGATTCGACACTTCCGAAAATTATTTTTTTTGCGCAAGTGCTTGAT
>PLIU01000154.1 GCA_003140095.1 Verrucomicrobiales bacterium
CTGGCGCGCGGCGTCATTGGCACAAATAATATAGACAACTGTTCCCGTTATTGCCAATCACCGGCGACCGTGGGCCTCTGGCGAACGGTCGGTTATGGCGGCGATTCCGGATCGATTACAGACATCGCGAAGGCAAGCATGGTGATCATTATTGGGAGCAACACAGCGGAGAGCCATCCAGTTTTGGCAACTCGCGTGAAACGAGCCCACAAATTACACGGCCAAAAACTCATCGTTTTTGATCTGCGCGAAAACGAAATGGCCAAACGCGCCGATGTTTTTCTCCGGCCCAAGCCAGGAGCCGACCTGGTGTGGCTTTCGGCCGTCAGCCGATACATTCTGGATAATGGACTGGCCAAGACGTCATTTTTGGAAAAGTGGGTGAACGGATTAGAGGAATACAAGAAGAGTCTTGAACCATTCACGATGGAGTTTGCAGCGGAGAGGTGCGGGCTGCCGATCGAGATGCTCAAGAACGTGGCTCACATGATTGCCGAGGCAGAGGGCGTCTGCATTCTCTGGGCAATGGGCGTGACACAGCACACCATGGGTTCAGATACCTCGACCGCGATCTCAAACCTGCTGCTGGTCACAGGCAATTATATGCGGCCTGGCACGGGTGCCTACCCGTTGCGCGGACACAACAACGTCCAGGGCGCAAGTGACCATGGGGCGATGCCAAATAATTTGCCCGGCTACCAATCCGTGGACGATCCCGAAGCGCGGGCGCGCTTTGAAGCAGGTTGGAAAGTCAAGCTGCCCGCCACCAAAGGTCTGGATAATCACGAAATGATCGATGCGATTCACGAGGGAAAACTCAAGGCCATGTATTTGTTCGGCGAGGAAATCAGTCTGGTGGATTCAAATTCAAATTATGTCGATGGCGGTTTGGCCAAGCTCGAGTTTTTTGTCGTGCAAGATATTTTCTTCAGCGAAACTTGCCGTTTTGCGGATGTGGTGTTGCCCGCCAGCCCCAGCCTCGAAAAGGAAGGAACCTTTACCAGCACGGAACGGCGCATCCAAAGGCTCTACCAGGTCTTCGAGCCGTTACAAGGAAGCCGGCCCGATTGGCAAATCATTCAGGACGTCGCAAATCATCTCGGCGCCAACTGGCATTACCAGCATCCGTCTGAGATCTATCGCGAGATCGCTTCGCTGACCCCGATGTTCGCTGGCGTGACGTACGAGCGGCTCGAGGGCTACAAATCGCTGCAGTGGCCGGTCGCCGCGGACGGAACCGATGAACCGCTGCTTTATACGAAACGCTTCAACTTCCCGGATGGAAAAGCCAGGCTATTCCCTCTCGTTCTTTCGGAGCCAACCGACCAACCGAATCAGGAATTTGATTTGCATCTGAACAACGGCCGGCTCCTGGAACACTTCCACGAAGGCAATTTGACTTACCGTAGCGAAGGAATCCGCGAGAAAACGCCGGATACGTTCGTCGAAGTCTCGCCGGAACTCGCCTCTGAACGTGGAATCCAGAGCGGCACCTGGGTCCAACTCATTTCACGCTATGGCAAAGTTCGAGTGCGCGCAGTGGTGACGGACCGGGTGCATGGGAGGGAGCTCTACATGCCAATGAACTCCACGGAGACACCCGTGAACAAGCTCACCGGCAGCCATGTGGACAAGATCACTCATACACCAGCCTACAAGGAAACCTCGGTCAACCTGCGTGTGCTGGAATCTGGCGAGAATCCGCTGCCACGCACCAATTCCCGCTTCGGGCATCCCACGCCGAAGAAAGGTGTCGAAGTGGAACACAAATGGCAGCGGCCAGACTATCGAATTCCGGGAACCCAGCCTATTCAAAGTCGCGCAACGGGAACAGGCGCCAACGGAGACTGACAAACACTTTTGCTCATCCATCACCGACCCATAAACGAATATGGCCAATCCTATCCCTTTGGAATTGCCGCCGAGCGATCCGCGCGCGCAATTACAAGCTCGTCTGCAAAACGCGCCCCTTGAGCATGCTGAGGCCTTGTTGGCCGCTTACCAGGTGCTGCAGGGACTTCATGATCGAGGTGTATTCGAACTACTGCGCGGCGCCCTTGGCTCAAGTGACAAAGTGATCGAAATTATCGCCGAAGCGGCGAAGACGCCGGAATCGATTAGGGGCATTCGGAACATCTTAATCCTGGCCAAGATTTTAGGAACCATGGAGCCTGAGTTCGTTGAGGGTTGTGCCCGATCACTGCCTGAAGCCATCGCATTCACCAATGCGCATGAATCAAAACCGCCCGGTGTCTGGGGCGTCATGTCGAAGTTCGGGAACAAAGATTTTCGCCGCGGACTGCTGCTTGTTACCTCCATGCTGGAAGCCTTCGGCAGAAACCTGCCGCCGAACAAGGCAAAAAGAGGCCAGTCATAAATTGGAACACAGCCGGTGCGAGGTCTGCAGACGAAGCAATCTTGCCGCAATCCCGCTCAAGGCCGCGCACGAAGGAGAAATGATGGACCGGCTCATTCACGGAGATGCACCGGACGGTTATCCCGATGCTCCAGGAGTTGCGAAAACACATTGGCGTTAATCATCGCTCCCGGGCCCGTTAAAGTCGCTTCGCGTTGTGGCAGGGCAGCGGCACCGGCACGCCACAATTCCAATGCTCTCTGCCTGGACTCACGCCTTTGCTCAGGGGTGGATTCGAAGTCATAGCGGAATGCTTCAAACCCGGGCAGATGCGTCAGCGAGCGATGCGAGATGAATCGGACGGCAGCATATCGGTCTTCCAATGCACAGGCCAGAAGTGGCGCTTCCCAATCGTTTCCTGAAGCTGCAAGTGCCGGTTCCCAGCCCAGACTAAACGCAGCCAGCGCGCGCTGGCCCGTGTCGCCGCTGAGCAGAAGTTTCACCGTCGCTGATATTCTCTCGTCTTCGTCCACCGGTTCGGGAATGGTTTGGCCGTACCACTCCGAAAGGTGCGTGGCCGTCCACTTCAGGGTCTTGTCCAAGTGACATTGGTTGCAGGCATTGGGCCGGCCGGTCTTCAGGTTTGACAGGACCGTTGGGCGGTCAATCTGATGCGACCGGACTGCCCGGAGCAGGCCGTACGACGTATAAGGCATGTGGCAGTTGTAGCAAAGGGAACCGGAGGAATCGGCCCCATGGTGTGTATGTTCAGCCAGACTTTTCTGGTACTTTTGGTGGCAAGTGAAACAAGCCTGATTTCCGCTCATTCCCTCCTTGAGTTGCTTATCCGGATCGCTTTTATGCATGGAATGGCAAGTCACACAGGCCAGTTCGCCCTTCTGATAGCAAGCGCTCTCGATCAGTCCGCTAAACTCGCGGCCCGTAACACGGACCATGCCGTCGGGCCAAAAAAACTCGTCTAAAATATCCGGATGTTTGGCCAGGAAGTTCGCCAACCAAGGTTGCTCCGCCAATTTGGCCGGACGCATCATGGGCGTGGTCTGTTCGAGGTCATCGCCTGGTCGATAGCTGAACCCGTTTTGGTACCAGTTCGGGGTGCCATCAAACCATTTCATACCATGGCAAAATCCGCAGACCTGGGAGGAACGAATGTGGTCCAGATGGGCAGGCTGCACAATTTCTGGAAGAGAATGGCCTGACGCGGTCCCTTCGCGCCGGTGCTTTCCTTCGACAGTGACGTGAGTCTCGCCTGGCCCGTGGCATGCCTCACAGGCGATGCCCAGCTCCGTCACATGTGTGTCAAATACTTTTTTCTCAAAATTGGGCATCGGGCGCGCGCCTGTCGCATGGCACCTGATGCAGATCATATTCCATTGCTCCGGACGCGGCTCATGATCCGGGTCTCGGATGAAGGCGTCATTGCGCGGCACCCAGTGTTTCTCGGCCACCAACCACGTGAACGGGAAGGCAATCTGCCGATTGCCGTGGCCAGTCGGAAGCCAGAACACCTGGAAGTAATGGGAGCCTGTCACCATTTCCATAGGGATTCGCATCGGTGTCGGCGGCGGTCCCTTGGTGAGCTGCGCCGCCTCGACCTCCTCCATGCCCTGGATGTCCACCGCGTAACGATTGGAAGATTCATGCAACGTGAAGCGCGCCCCGCCGGAATACATGATCACGCCATCAAACTTCGCCTGCACGGTGTTGGTATTCATGACCTGCGTCATCTTGCGATGATAGGAACGCCACCACGTCTCGAATTGCTTCGGGTGACATTCTTTGCACGTGGCGGAACTGACGTAGCCTTGCGGTCCGCGTTGCTTTGGAAGAGAGTCGGCGAAGTAATTGGTGTCAGGAATGCCCCCAGCCGGCACACTTGACGTTCTTGACTGCCCGGCTGGATCTTGCTTTCGGTGACGCGTCAGTACACCGCAGATCACAACACCAACGATCAAAACCACTGCTGCGGCAAAAAGGTCAAACCGCACTTTTGCCCAACTTGTTGGCATCATAATTGGCTCCGGCGCATTCGATGCGCAGTGGGCGAGGCATGAACTGATCCTGGCATACGACCCCTGGAATGGTCAAGCGAAAAGTGCAACAGTACGGCTTGCCCGAGTTGCCTCAAGATAAATGTT
>PLIU01000294.1 GCA_003140095.1 Verrucomicrobiales bacterium
TTGTAGGCTTGCTTGAGCGCGGCCTGCGCTGGCTCGGAGACGCCGTTGCGGTCCAGACCCACTTTGTTTACCGTGCGGGTGCGGGCTGGGTTCCCGTCGGCCAACATGTACGGTGGCACGTCTTGCACCACCTTCGAGCACCCTCCTATGATGGACATCGTGCCGATGCGGCAGAATTGATGCACCGCCGCCAAACCGCCAATGACCGCGCGGTCTTCCACCGCGATGTGCCCGGCGAGGGTCGCCACGTTGGACATGATGACGTAGTCACCCAAAACGACGTTGTGCGCGATGTGGCAGTAGGCCAGGATGTGGTTGTGTGAACCGACGGAGGTCAGTTCGCCCTCGCCGGTGGCGCTGTGGATGGTGACATATTCGCGGAAGGTGTTGTTACTGCCGATCTGCGTGCGCGTGCAGCCGCCTTTCCATTTTAAGTCCTGCGTCTTCAATCCGATGCTGGCGAAGGGAAAAACCTCGTTGCCCTCGCCCAGCGTGGTGTGGCCGTCGATGATGACGTGGGAATGAAGGTGGCAGCGGTCGCCCAGCGTCACGTTCTCGCCGATCACGCAATATGGCCCAATGACGCACTCCGCGCCAATCAGCGCCTTCTTATGAACGACCGCTGAAGAATGAATCATTTGTTTTAACTCTCCACTAAGCACGATGCGCTCTCCACTTTTTTCAGGTGCGCGCGAACAGCATGAACGTCACCTCCGCCTCGCTGACGGTCTCGCCGTTGACCAGGCACGTCCCTTTGGCCTTGCCTATTTTACCGCGCGCCTTTGTCAACTCCACGTCGATGACCAGCGTGTCGCCGGGCCGCACCGGCTTGCGCCAGCGGACGCTCTCGGCGGACATGAAATAGGCCAGTTTGCCAAAGTTTTCCGCCTGCCGAAGCATCATCACGCCGGCCACCTGGGCAATCGCTTCCAATTGCAGCACCCCCGGCATGATCGGCTGATTAGGAAAATGGCCCTGGAAATACGGCTCGTTGATCGTGACGTTTTTGACCCCGACAATTTTGTTGCCGTCGATCTTTATGATCTTATCGACCATCAAGAACGGGTAGCGATGCGGCAGGAGTTTCATCAGCCGGTCGGTGTCCAGTTCCTCGCCGTCCCGGATGACGATCGTCTCGCCCTGGGCCTGGGCGGGCGGCGGCGGGGAAAAACTCTGGGCCGCCTCCAGCGGCTTGCGCCATTGCTGGGCAATTTGCCGCGCGACCTCGCAATTAGCGCTGTGGCTGGGCTTGACGGCCACGACGTGTCCGCCAATCGGGCAGCCCACCAGCGAGAGGTCCCCGATGATGTCGAGCATCTTGTGCCGGACGAATTCCTCCGGGTAGCGCAATGGCTCGGTCGTCAGGATGGCGTCATCGCGGATGACCACGGCGTTTTCCAGGCTGCCGCCTTTGATCAAACCGCTCTTGATTAAGAATTCGATCTCTTCGAAGAAGCAGAAGGTGCGCGCGTCGGCCAGTTCATGTTCCCACGTCTCCGGCGTCACTTCCAGGCTGTAGAACTGGGTGAAGCGCCCTTTGGCATCGGCGCTGGTGCAAGTGATCTTCAATCCCTCGTGCGGAAAGACCGAGATGTTCGTCTCGTCTTTCTGGTAGGAGATGGGCGCGGAGAGGCGGAAAACCTCGCGCGGTTCATCCTGCGCCGCCACGCCCGCCGACTGAATCATCTTGACATACGCCCGCGCACTGCCGTCGCCGATGGGCGGTTCGTTGGCGTCCAGTTCCACGATGGCGTTGTCGATGCCGCGCCCGGCGAAGGCGGCCAGGACATGCTCGACGGTGAGGATTTTGGCGTTGCCCTTGGAGAGCGAAGTGGAGCGCTGGGTGGTGGTGACGTTATCGATGCGCGCCTCGATTTCGGGTTTGCCCTCCAAGTCCACGCGGCGGAAGCGGATGCCGGAATTGGGCGGGGCCGGCAGGAAGGTCATCTGGACGCGGTTGCCGCTGTGGAGGCCGACGCCCGCGAAACTAGCCGTCTGGCGCAGAGTTTGTTGATGTAACACGGCGAAATTAAAGCCCTCCGGCCGCAAAAAAGCCAATCTGAATTGTTACAGTGGCCCGTAGTCTGGCGCCTTGTCAATTGCGTCAAGCATGTGAAAAACTCCGGCCATCCCCAATGCCCCTATTCCTTCCACGATGGCGACAGGGCGCGGAGCTTGGCGGCAACCTTGGGGAAGGTTTCCAAGACGTAATCGATGTCTTCATCGTTGTTGTCCTGGCCGGGGGAAAGGATGACGGCGGCTTGCGCCAGGGCGGGTTCAAGGCCAATGGCTTCCAAAACATGCGAGGGGCGCAAGGATTTGGTCACGCAGGCGGAACCGCTGGCCACGGCAATGCCGCGAGTGTCCAGGAGCAAAAGCTGGCCCTCGCCTTCTGTGCCTTCGGTGGAAATGTTCAGGTTGACGGGGCTGCGGCGCGGGCCGGGTTCGGGACCGTTGAGCTTGAGGCGCGGCACGCGGGCGCGCAAGCCGTCCCATAAACGCTTTTGCAGGCGCGCACAATGGGCG
The DNA here is from genome assembly GCA_003140095.1 of Verrucomicrobiales bacterium. Taxonomy (GTDB): domain Bacteria; phylum Verrucomicrobiota; class Verrucomicrobiia; order Limisphaerales; family Palsa-1400; genus Palsa-1400. Next base: position 2,527 of record PLIU01000294.1, read on the forward strand.
GCGCGACGCGGCAATTCGCGTTGCGCGATTTCCGCCGCAACGCCGGCTCCGACGATGCCAGGCAAGTTCTCCACGCCGGCGCGGCGGCCGCCTTCTTGATCGCCGCCGTGCAAAAGGGCGCGCAGGCGCGCGCGGCGATGGCGATACAACACGCCGACTCCTTTGGGCCCGTAAAAGCGATGCGGCGAGAACGAAAGCAGGTCCGCGCCCAAAGCCTGGACATCCACCGGCAACCAGCCCACGGCGGCTTCGGCATCGACGTAAAGAGGGATGCCCTTTTCATGGGCGATGGCGGCGATCTCCGGGATCGGTTCCATCGTACCGATCTCGTGATTGACCAGGTGGACAGCGATCAAAATAGTTTTGTCAGTGATGGCGGCGCGGATGCGTTCGGGATCGACGAAACCTTCGGCATCGACGGCGACGCGCGCGCAAGCGAACCCCTGTTGCTCCAGGAAAGCGGCCGAGTTCAGGACGGCGGGATGTTCGATGCGGCTCAGGACGAGGTGGTTGCCGCGGCGCCGCTGCGCCCAGGCGGCGCCTTGGACGGCAAGGTTGGCGGATTCCGTGCCGTCGGAAGTAAAGATGATTTCCTCGGGCGATGCGGCGTGGATAAGGCTGGCGGCCTGGGCGCGGGCGGCCTCCAGCGCGTCGCGCGCGCGCAAACCGTGCTGGTGCGGTGAGGACGGATTGCCAAAGGCCCCGGCCAAGAACGGTTGCATCGCCTCCAGCGCCTCCGGCAAGACCGGCGTGGCGGATTGATGGTCGAGATAGACGTACCGCATGGCGCCGGGGAAAAGTCAGTTGAGGCGGCCCTTGGGTTGCGTCAATTCGATTTTCTCCTGCTGCTCAATCAAATCGGCCAGCGTCGTGCGGGTCAGCGCGTCCTTGAGGCCGTCCTGCGCCCGTTCGAAGAGGCCGCACAAGGCGCAGCCGCCGACGTGCTCGCAGTCGGGCCGGGCCATTTTGCAGCGATGAAAGACAATGCGGCCTTCGACGGCCTCGATGATTTCCAGGACGGGGATCTGGGCGGGGTTTTTGGCCAGGGCAAAACCGCCGCCGGCGCCGCGGATGGAGCGGACCAAGCCGGCCTTGACGAGGCTTTGGAAAATTTTGGCCAGGAAGCTTTTGGAGATTCTCTGCTGGCGGCTGACTTCGTCGATCATCGTCCGCTGGCCCGGACGGCGCCGGGCCAGATGCATCAACCCCATGACCCCGTATTCGCCTGCGCGAGTGATTTGCATGGCACCAAAAGGCTTAATTCGGACCAAAAACGTCCGATATATATAGTAGTATAGGTGGAGCCTGTAGGTGCGTCAATTCAACAAATGGCCTGCAACTTGCTTATTGCGTTATTGCACACGGTTCGACTTGCCATTGGCAACGCGAACACGCGTGGGCACAGCTAATCATTATGCCTTCATTCAGTTACATTGCGCGGGATTCCGGGTCGGGCCGGGAGTTCCGCAGTTCCGTGGATGCCTCGAACGAAGCCAACGCCGTGGCGGCGCTGTTGAACCGCAACTTGATGGTGGTTTCCATCCAGGAGAAAATCGGCAAAAAGGGGCGCACCAGCGGGGGCAAGGTCCCACTGTCCGACCTGGTTATTTTTACCCGCCAATTGGCCACCATGATCGACGCCGGGTTGGCCATGGTGCAATCGCTCCAGGCGCTGGCCGAGCAATCGGACAACAAGCTCATGCGCGACGTGATCAAGGACGTCACCACGCGGGTGGAAGGGGGCGACAGCTTTTCGGATGCGCTGCAGAAGCACCCCAAGGTCTTCAACAAGCTGTATTACTCGATGGTTAGCGCCGGGGAAAGGGGCGGGTTGCTGGCCGAAATTCTCAGCCGCCTGGCCACTTACCAGGAAAACACCTCCCGGCTGCGCAAGAAGGTCAAATCGGCCATGATGTACCCGACGGTGGTCACCGTTGTGGCCATCGGCATCACTGTCTTCCTGCTGGTCAAGGTGGTGCCCACCTTCGCCGATATTTTCTCCAGCCTCGGCGGCAAACTGCCGACGCCGACGCAGTACTTGATCAACATCAGCAACGTGTTGCGGCATTACTTTGTTTATTTCATTCTGGGCACGGGAGCCTTGATCGGGGGCTGGCTTTATTACATCAAGACGCCTGCTGGGCGCGCATTTTGGGACGCCCGCCGCATCAAACTGCCGATCTTCGGGAGCATCGCCCATAAAATCTGCCTGGCCCGCTTCGCCCGCACCATGGCTTCGCTGGTACGCAGCGGCGTGCCCATCCTGGAAGTCCTGTCCATCGTGCAAAACACCGTTGGCAATGTGATCATGGAGGTCGCCATCAAGACGGCGGCGACAGATATAGAACGGGGCGAGGGGATTTCGGTCGCTTTGGGCAAGCACCCCATTTTTCCAACCATGATCATTCGCATGCTGACAGCCGGCGAGCAAACGGGTAAAATCGACACGATGCTGGAAAGGGTCGCCGATTTCCTGGACGAGGAAATCGAAACAACGCTGTCGGGCTTGACGTCGCTGATTGAACCGATCTTAATCGTGTTTCTGGGCGTGGTGGTGGGCAGCATCGTGATATGCATGTTTCTGCCGATCTTCAAGCTCAGCGAATTGGTTTCGGGCAAGCATTGAAAAAGATCATGGGCCGGGGCTTGCCGGGGAGACGCGTTTAGCCTAGTTTTGAGCCATGGCGAAAGTGTTGTTGATTGATGACGAGGTGACGATGGTGCAAATGGTGACCGAACTTCTGCGCCGCGAAGGCCATGAGGTTTTCCCATTCAGCAGCTACAACGCCGCCATCGAAACGCTCGAAGCCCAGTGTCCCGAATTGGTCATCACTGACCTATATCTGGACAAAACGCGCACGCACGGCCTGGAAATCCTGCAGAAGGCGCGGGCCCTTAATCCGCCCTCCACCGTGATCGTCATCACCGCCTACGCCACCATCGAGACGGCAGTGGACGCGATGAAAAAGGGTGCGTTCGATTATTTGGAGAAGCCTTTCAAGGTGGACGATCTGCGGCTGTGCATCCAGCGCGCGCTTTCCTACAACGACGCCATCTCCGAAAACATTTACCTCAAGAAGCAGTTGAAAAAGAAGTACCAGTTCAACCAGCTTATCGGCAATTCGCCCAAGATCCTGGATGTTTTCAAGATGATCGAGCGGGTGGCCGACACCGACAGCACGATACTCATTCTTGGCGAAAGCGGCACGGGCAAGGAACTGGTGGCCCGCGCGCTGCATTTCAACAGCCGCCGCCAATTCGCGCCCTTCGTCCCCATCAACTGCAGCGCTCTGCCGGAGAATCTGCTGGAATCCGAGTTATTCGGGCATTGCAAAGGAGCCTTCACCGGGGCCATCAACGATAAAAAGGGCCTCTTCCAGGAAGCCGACGGCGGCACCATTTTCCTGGATGAAATCGGCTCCATGTCCCAAGTCCTGCAAAGCCGCCTTTTGCGCGTTTTGCAGGAAAAGGAAGTCCGCCGCGTGGGGGACAACGTTGCGGTCAGCGTCAACGTGAGAGTGCTGGCGGCGACGAACGAACCGCTGGAAAAGCGGCTCAAGGAAGGCACCTTCCGCGAAGACCTCTACTACCGCTTGAATGTCATTCCCATCAACCTCCCCAGCTTGCGCGAGCGGCGCGAAGACGTCCCCGTGCTAGCCATGCATTTTCTCCGCAATAAGATCCATCCCCGCACTGGCAAGTTGTATAACATTACCCGCAAAGCGCTCGATGTCCTCAGCGCCCACGACTGGCCCGGCAATGTGCGTGAATTGGAAAACGCCATCGAGCGCGCTTGCGCTTTGTGCGAAAACAGCACCATCCGGGTGGCCGATTTACCCCCGATCCTTCGCCATTATGCCTCCGATGAGGGCGAGGAAGAATTGGTCGAAACTCCCTCGGCATCGCCGGAGGCCGGTGCCGGGATGATCGTCGGCTCCGCCAGCGCGCCGCCGCATACACCCTTTTCTCAACCTGTTGGCCCGTTGCGCGACTTTATGCGGGAGCAGGAACTGGGATATGTCAACCGCGCTCTGGCCCAAACCGGTGGGGACAAGGAAAGGGCCGCTGAAATGTTGGGCGTCAGCGTCGCCACGTTGTACCGCAAATTGGCCGAGGAAGACGTGGTCAACTGATCTCGGATGGTTCATTCATGCAAGGCCGAGATGGCTCCGCTTCAGGCCCGTTTGGTGAACAAGGCCAGCGAAGCGGTGTAGCCGTGCAGAAAATTCCGCTCCCCAATCGGCCCAATTTCGCCGTTGCAGAAGAATCCCACCAATTCGATCGGTCCCAATTTTTCCTGCACCAGCCCGGAATCGTGGTTGGGATGGCCGAAGAGACGATGGCCCCGTCCGTTGCAGGTGCAGAGGCAGCCGCCGTAAATGCGGCGTCCTGTCAGGCGCTTCGATAATTGATCCAGCAACGCCGTCATGTCCTCACCAGCCGCAGCCGCGGAGCGACGCTGGAATTGCATGGTCTGGCCTTGGCGCGGCAGAGCGCCGATGGCCAGACCGCCCGATTGCGGGTCTCCGTCCAGGATGTTGCGCACCAGAAAGTCGCCGCGGTGAAATTCCTCCAAATACTCGTTGACAACCAGGCCGACGAATAAATTGCCCCGGGCCTTGCGCTGCTCTTGCTCCGGGAGATTGGCGAAGGTCTCCTGCAGCACATCGTAGGCTGGGCGATTGGCGATCTTGTGAATGATATTGCTTTCGGTCCGGGTGATCGTCCAGGTCTGGCCGATGGGTGTGCAGCCCTGGGAAATGACCGACTGCAGTTCCACTTCTCCGGCCACGGCCACAGCCACGCCGCCTTCCTCGAAAACGTCGCCGTCCAGATACAATTGCGTCGAGCGTTGGGCAAAATCGCCGCTGGCCAGGCCGCCGACAATGGGCTTGGCGGCGTAGGCCTCGTTCCAACCGTGCAGCCAGGCCTCGGCATCCATGTGGAAGGGATCGGTGAAGGCCAGCCAACCGTTGACCTGCTCCGCCGTCAAGCCCGTCTCCAGCGCCCAATATCCCGGCCCGTTGGCCTCCTCAACCTGTTCCTGGCTAAAATGGCATCCCCGCAGTTCCGCCCCCGGCAAAGCCAAGAGCGAGAGCACCAAGCCCGCCTCATCCTCGATCTCCCGCGCGCCAATGATCAGGCTGCCGCTGGAGCATCCGAGCAACAAGGGGATTTCGGCGTGGACGCGCAGCACTTCCAGGATGCGCGCGGCGGCGTCAAAGTAATGCGGGGTCATGAACAGCAGCCCCAACGAAACGCGCGGCGCGCGCAAACCCTGGCGCAACCTTTGCGCCCAGGCCCTCAAAGCAGCCTCGTCAAAATCGGCCTTCCAATGACCGGATACGACGAACTCGCTCATAACCTCATGCTCCCTTATCCCCGCCAGTGGCGCTGTTCCATACGGTGGCGGGGGAGACCGTCAGCTCGCACTCCGAGAACTTTTCTTTCAAGAATTGCGGCAACGCTCGTTCCATCCGCTCCAGGATCTTCTGCTTCCCTTCGGGTTCACCGGCATGGCTTTTCCAGCCCGCCAAACGCAGGACGCTATTGGCCAGGAATCCCTCGATCTCGACCTGCCCGGAAACACGCCCCTTGCTCCACACGCGCAGGTGGGGCTTGAGGAAAACGTGGCGGGCGTGCGGCTGCAGCAAACCCTCGCCGCACAAGGCCTCAAAATCCTCCCACGACAACGCCAGGTCCTCCACCGGCGCCAGTGACGGCTCCTCCACTCCGTAAATGGAAGCGTTCAACGGCGAGACCGACGGCCGCATCAGCGGAAAGAAAATCACGTCATCGATATTTTCCTGCCCGGTGAAAATCATGACCATGCGCTCGATGCCGGGGCCGATGCCCGTGGTCGGCGGCAGGCCGTACTCCAGCGCCTCGATGAAATCAAAGTCCAGCGCGTGGAATTTCCCGGCGTCGCGCTCCTCGGCGCGGTAGGCCCGGCGCCAGGTCTCCAGCAAATGCACCGGGTCGTTCTGCTCCGACCAATTGTCGCCGCATTCCATCCCCGCGATGAAAATCTCGAACCGCTCGACGAAGCGCGGGTCCTCCGCCATCGGTTTGGCCAGGGGCGAAATCTCCACCGGATGTCCGAACACCAGCGTGGGCTGGATCAACTCCTTCTCCACCGTGATTTCAAAAGCCTTGACCAAGGCCTCGCCGACGCTTGGTTGGGCGTCCTGGATGCCCAGGGCGGCCAGGCGCGCATTGGCCGCCTCGACCGTCTGCATGTCACGAAAGTCGATGCCCGTTTTCTCGCGCACCGCCTCGGCCATGCTCACGCGCCGCCACGGCCGGCCGAAATCGATGGTGTGCCCGCGCACGTTGAACTCCGTCCTGGCGAAAACCTTCACCGCCACGTGCCGGAACATCTCCTCGATGAGGTTCATATTGTACTCGTAATTCTCGTAGGCGGTCATCGTTTCGACCATGGAGAATTCCGGGTGATGGCTGCGGTCGATGCCCTCGTTGCGGAAATAGCGGCCGATGGTAAAGACCTTGTCGTAACCGGCCACGATGAGGCGCTTGAGATAAAGCTCGTGCGAGATGGCCAGATACATGTCGCAGCCCAGGGCGTTGACATGCGTCTTGAACGGCTTGGCCGTGCCCCCGCCGTATTGCGGCTGGATGACCGGCGTCTGAAATTCCAAAAACCCGCGCTCCAAGAGAAATCCGCGGATAGCCGCCACCAATTTGCAAGCCGCCGCGAACCGCTCAAACGAGGCCGGCTCCAACGTCGTGTCCAAATAGCGCTTGCGCAACACCTGTTCCCGATCCTTAAGTCCGGACCATTGGTCCGGCAGCGGGCGCAGCGCTTTAGTCAGCAGACGCAAATGTTCCACCAGCACGGAAATCTCGCCACGCTCCGTCCGCACCACCTTGCCCGTGGCCTCGATAATGTCGCCCAAATCCAGCATGTTGGTGTCCGCGTAGCCTAGATCGCCGGTGCTTTTATCGGTCGGTTGGACAAGATTGCGGCGGAGAAACAATTGGAGCCGCCCCGTTTGATCCTGGATGTGGGCGAAAGCCAGCGCGCCCTGCTTGCGCCAGGACATCAGTCGTCCCGCGACAGTCGCCGTCTGGCCCTCGAGACGGGCGAAGTCATCCAGGATGGATTTAGTGTAATGCGTGCGCTGGCTGCGCGCAGGGTAAGGGTTCAGCCCCATGGAACGGAGCGAGGAAGCCTTGGCCAGGCGTCCATTGCGAATCTCGATCAGTGGATTAGTTGCCACAGTTGTCTTTCCGACAAGTCGGACGCACCTTGTATGTCCGAACGGCGTGGCTGGCGAGTGCAAAATTGGTTCCGGCCCGAATCCTGGGCGACTTTTCGGTAGCGCGAGCGTCCCGACCGTCCTGACCGTCCCGGTCGTCTCCGACGGATTCTCCGATCCGAAACTGCCGCGCCTTCTTTTTGCCTGGTTTCTCGAAATTCCTCGAACATTCAAATATTGGAAATACGCAGAAATACCCATCAATTCCATAGATGAGGGCATATCCCGGCAATTACCTTCACCCAACCTCTGCTCTCGCTCCGCCCTTAATCAATCAGTCAATACTAACGGCTTCAAAGACCTTCTGGAAATTGCCAAGGACCGCGCTTGGTTGGTCAAGATGACAACGGCAATCAACACCCGTTGGCAAAAGCAGAATGCCAAAAAAAGCACTTCAATAAACTGTTCGCAAAATGGGCATTCTCGCGCACTCGAACTGGCGGAAACGGGTGGCGGGCGCTAAAATAGCCCTTCCCTTTGAGCCTGTCTTATTCTAAAATATGGCCGAAAACTAGAATTAGCCAGGATTTCTACCGGCCTTATTCTAGCGGCTAAAAGCAGGTTTTTCCGAGCAAGAATCAATATGCAAGCAGGAAATTATGTAAAGCAACTGGACGGATACCGGGCCTTTATCCCGGCTCCGCTTCCGCCAGAACCGCCTTTAGAAATGGACAGGGAGTTGACCCGGCTGCTATCCGAAGCCGATCACGCGCTCGGCAGGCTTGACGGTGTCACGTCCATTTTGCCGAACCCGGACCTGTGCGTCTCCATGTATGTGCGCCATGAGGCCGTGCTGAGTTCTCAAATCGAGGGAACGCAAAGCACGCTCACAGATGTTCTCCCATTCGAGATTGATGCCGATGGGCAGGAACATCCAAAGGATGTCGAGGTCACTTGAAGCAAGTTCTCAGACACAGGTCCACTTGGGAACGACCTGGAATTGGGGTTCTCCGTCGGAACTGCGCGAAACGATGTTTAAAGACCACTGACGGAATCGCACTCAATGCCGGAGCCTTATTGTCAGAACCCCAACCTGAGTCTTGCAAGAAGTAGTAAATGAAAGACGGCAGCCCGTTTGGAAGACCTTGCATGGGTGGATAAAGCGAAGGCTGGAAACGAGGGCAGAAATCGAACCGTGGTTTTTGATTTGGAAGGGCTACCGAAAAAGCCTAGTTCACATCGCCTTGTTTGGCCAGAC
>PLIU01000270.1 GCA_003140095.1 Verrucomicrobiales bacterium
GATGCCATTTTGCTCGTCGCGCAGCGCGGTGACTGAGACAACGGCAGGGAAGCGGCTGCCGTCCTTCCGGATGTAGGTCAGCTCGTAAATGTCCTCAATGCCGCGCGAGGCCTTGAATACCAGCGCCTCGAAGCCCGGCGCAATCGTTGCGCCCAGTTCGGCGCTCAGTGCTTTGGCGCGAGCAATCAGTTCCTCTGGATCGGAAATGGCGGCGGGAGTGATTTTGTTCAGGACGTCGCCAGCCGCGTAACCCAGCATCCGTTCCGCGCCGACATTGAAGATTTGAATGACCCCCTCCTCGTCGGTGGCGATGCTGGAGAAGTTGGCGCTGTTTAGAATGGCGTTTTGCAAGGCCCCCGCTTTGAGCAGGGCGTCCTCGCGCCGGACCAGTGTAACAACCTTGGCCGCAAAGGGATCGCCATTGAGCATGATATTTTGTTCCATATCTGTTCCGTTCTTAACCCAGACTCGAAACAACATGGCGCGCCACGCCGTGGTCCAGTTTCAATTATCTCGATGTCAACTTGTCGAACCAACGCATGCTCAAGATGAGTTGGGGCAAATCCATCCTTGGTATGTAATCGGCGGGAATCACGCGTCACTTAAACGAAATCATGCCAATTGGATCACAATGCCTCCTCGCTGAATCACAATGAAGGCATTGATGCAAAGTACAACATCAACGACTCGATTTTTGCATCCAATTTTTCACGGATGAATCGGGCGAGTTTGTGAGCCTGATGAGGGGCCGTCCGAGGGCCGTCCGGGTCAGATTTTAACTTTTAACATATCATAAAAGGGCGTGAAAGTAAGCCATTATCTGGTCAACAGAATAAAGGTTGTCTACCCCCTTTTTTTAAACGCTCCTTCCTGCGCTCTTCAAACAATCTTCGCAGTCCGATGCGAGCCTGCGTTTTCATTCGTTGAATCATGAGTAAACTAGCGAAATCAGTCCTCGGAAGTTGGTATTTCCAGCAGTAGGCGCCCAATCGCAGACTTTGGACCAGCTTTTCTTAGTTAGGTGCCGTCAAGAAATAATCTTTACAAGATGATGCAGGGTGCTGGTTGAGCCGGCCGCGGCATGACGCGATGAAGCATCATTCGAAAAAAGCGAATCTTCCTTCTTTGTGAGTCTTTCGTGCCCTTTCGTGGCCATTCATTCCCGGTATTGTTGCCTGGAAGCGCAGCCGGCTTGGTGCGCGAGAGAGGACTCGAACCTCCACCCCTTGCGGGACCAGATCCTAAGTCTGGCGTGTCTGCCATTCCACCACTCGCGCCACCTTAATGCCAGCAGAACGGTATCAGACACCCCCCAGCCCGCGCAAGTCACCCGGTATCCCGTCGCGGAACAGTCGTGTCGGGCGGGCTGCGCGGAGTCACAAAGACCAAGTGCCGGTAGTCGGCGTGGTGTGTGCTCTTCTCCAGCTTCATCCCCAGCTTCAGAGCCACTCTCTGGGATGGGACATTCTCGGGCCGAATTAGCGCTATAAAGCGGCTCCGGCCCAACGCCTTGAACCCGTAGTCCATGCTGGCGGCTGCCGCTTCAGAAGCAAAGCCGTTGCCCCAGAAGGGCCGGTGCATTATGTAGCCCAGGCCGATTTCCTCCACTCCGTCCACCTGCAGAACCAAAAGTCCGGCCTGTCCCACGGGCTGGCCTGAAGCCTTGTCCAAGGCGAGCCAGTAGCCGACGCCGTCAGTAGCGTACCGTTTCTGTTGCCGCTTTATCCATTCCGCCGCCTCCTCGCGGTTGTAGCATTTGGGCCAGTGGTGCATGACCTCGGGATGCGCCAGCATCGCCGCAACGAAATCGAGATCTGCGAGCGACATCTCCCGCAAGATCAGGCGTTTTGTCTCAAGAATCGAGTTCACTAGCTCTCAAACACGCGCCGGACGAACTCCCGGCTGCGGCGGTGGTTTTCGACGACCGAGCGGGTTATTTTGGTGCCGGGCTCCAGCGCCAGTTCAACGGAAAATCGCCGCGCCAAATGATGTTCCTTAGCGTATTGCGCCACCGCCGCGTAATCGATGTCCCCGGTATCCAGATCTTCCCACCAAATGCCATCGCGACTTTGCCGCAAGTGCCAGGTCACCACCCGTTCGCCATATTCCTTGAGTCCGTCCAGGGGCATGACTCCGCCCTTCCAAACCCAGTGAACGTCATAGCACCAGCCCACCACTTCGGGTTTCGTGTGGCGAAAATCGTAATGAAACTCGCGGGCGTGGTTGGCCATGGCGGGCATGTGCTGATGAACGCCCAGTTTCATCCCCAGCGAATTCAAACCCTCCCCCAGATCGGTCAGCGCGCCAGCCTGGGTGCTTAGCTCTTCGTCCGTTTTCTCACGACCGATCGGATCCGGATTGCAACTGAGGACAGAAAAACCGGCTTGCTGACAAACCTTGGCGGCCGTGAGCACCGTTGCCACGGCTTCTTTGGCCGTGTCGGCATCATGCAGGCGCGCCCCTGTATAAAGGCTGACCGGTTGCAGCCCTTTGGCCCGGAGCTGGTCCGCAAACCGGCCGTTTTCTTCCGGGCGTCCGGCGTCCAGGAAGTTCTCCAGATAGTCATAGCCCGTGTCACGCAGCGCGGAGATCACCTCCTCAACATCCAGCTTTCGACGATCCCGCTGCGCATATTGGCCCCATCCGTAAATATTGGAGCCGACCAAGGTTCTCCTGGCAGTTTCGCTGGAGCTTTCTGCCGCGCCGCCGCGGATGGTTGCAGCCGGCCCCAGCGCGGCGCCTGCCAAAACAAAGGCTGTTTGCCGCAGAAACTCCCGACGCGATTGGCGGGGAAAGCCATCAGAAGGCGCACGCATTTTTGCGATCACGCCCTCCATTGGAAAACCGAGCCGAAGCCGTGTCGAGAGAAAAGAAGCAATTCGCCCTGCTTCCGCTGCTTCTGCTGATGGTCACGAGCTTGCTCTCAGTCACGGGTTTGCTATTCTATGTGCAGTGAACACGTCGCGCACCACCTGGAATCGCAAGGATTTCCTTAAGATCTCCGCCGCCACGACGTTGGGGTGGGTATTCTCCCCCCTGCCTGTGATGGCTGGACCGTTTACCCGCGAAGATTTCGATCATCTCGTTCCCGCCGACAAAAAGCTGGCGCCGGCATGGGTGAAATCGCTCTTCGAGCGCGGCGCGCCGGAGGTTTTGCGCGGCAGCGAACTCAAATATGTTGGCATGCCCGTCGGCGGCATCGGCGCCGGCCAGCTTTATCTCGGCGGCGATGGACGGCTCTGGCATTGGGACATTTTCAATCAAACCTTCCACACCGGCTCGGAGCATTACGCCCATCCGATCGACCCGTCTTCGCCGCTGACGCAAAAATTCAACTTGACGATCGGTGGAGAAAGCCGCGCGTTGGATCGCGCCGGGTTTTCCGAGATTGCTTTTCGCGGCGAATATCCCATTGGCACCGTGGAATACGCCGAGGCCGGCGTGCCGGTGACCGTCAAGCTCGAGGCGTTTTCGCCCTTCATCCCGCTTAATACCGACGACTCCAGTTTGCCCGCGACGATTTTCCAATTCACCCTGCGCAACACTTCCGCCGCGCCGGTCGAGGCGACGCTCTCCGGCGAATTGGAAAATGGAGTTTGCTTGAACAACCGCGCCTACGACGCCGTGCTGCGTAATCGCGTCATCCGCCAGCCCGGCCTGACCACGCTGGCTTGCTCGGCGGAAAAGTCCGCGCCGGCGCCGGCGCAGCGGCCGGACATTGTCCTCGAGGACTGGGGTAAGGAAACTTACGATGGCTGGACGGTGGAAGGCGCGGCCTTCGGCGGCGGACCGATCAAAAAATCAACCATTCCATCCTACCAGGGCGACGTGGGCGGCGACACGGCGCGCGTTGTCAATTCGCACGCATCGGCGCCCGGCAACTCCGTTGAAGAAAAGGACGGCGCCGTCGGCAAGCTGACCAGCCGCGAGTTCATCATCGAACGCCGCTTCATCACCTTTTGGATTGGCGGCGGCAGGGCGCGCTCGCCGTCGCGCTTGGGACTGACGCTGTGGGTGGATGGAAAGCCGGTGCAGACGGCGGCTGGAGAGGACAGCAACCAGATGGCGCTCAAACAATTCGATGTCCGCCCTTTGGCCGGCAAAACGGCCCGGCTGGAAATCCTCGACGACGCCACCGGCGGCTGGGGTAACATCGGTCTGGGGAAGATCGTTTTCTCCGACGACGTCGCCAACACCGGGCCGCTGGAGGAATTGCCGGATTTCGGCACGATGGCCTTGGCGTTGCTGGGCGAAGTTGCGGACCAGGCCAGCGCTGACGCGACGGCGCCGTTCGCGGACAAATTGTCCGGCGTCCTGGGCCGCAAACTCCAACTCGCGCCCGGCGAATCGGCCCGGGTGACCTTCGTTCTGGCCTGGCACTTCCCGAATCTCTCCTTGGGCGGCCCCTTGCTGAAGGCGGGACAGCATTACGCCACCAAGTTTGCTTCGGCGCCGGCCGTCGCGCAGTATGTCGCGGACCAATTCGATCGGCTGGCGGGGCAGACGCGGTTGTGGCGCGACACGTGGTATGACTCGACGCTGCCGTTCTGGTTTCTGGACCGCACCTTTCTCAACACTTCGATTCTGGCTACCTCGACCAGCCACCGTTTTGCGAATGGACGTTATTACGGTTGGGAAGGCGTGGGCTGTTGCGAGGGGACCTGCGGCCATGTTTATCAATACGCCCACGCGACGGCGCGGCTGTTTCCGGATCTCGAACGCGGCACGCGCGAAAAAATTGATTTCGGCCTCGCGCTCCAACCGGACGGCGCGATTCATTTCCGGGGCGAATTCAACGACTTCCCCGCCATAGACGCGCAAGCGGGGACGATTCTGCGCGCGCTGCGCGAGCACCAGATGTCGGTGGACGCGGCCTTTCTTCAACGCACGTGGCCGCAGATCAAACTGGCGACGCATTGGCTCATCGCCAAGGACGCCAACGGCGACGGCCTGATCGAAAGCAATCAGCACAACACGCTTGACACTGACTGGTTCGGCCCGGTGGCGTGGTTGAGCGGGCTGTATCTCGCGGCGCTGGCGGCGGCGGCGGAAATGGCCAATGAAGTCGGCGACGCGGAATTCGAGCGGCGGTGCCGCGCCATTCTGGAAGCGGGACAGAAGAACCTGGTGGCACAGCTTTTCGACGGCGAATATTTCATCAACAAGGTGGATCCGAAACATCTCGACGCCATTAATTCCGGCACGGGCTGCGAAATTGACCAGGTGTTCGGGCAGAGTTGGGCCTTTCAAGTCGGCCTGCCGCGCGTGCTGCCGCGCAAGGAGACGTTGTCCGCGCTCAAATCGCTCTGGCGCTACAATTTTTCGCCCGATGTCGGGGCGTATCGCGACGTTTACAAACAGGGCCGCTGGTATGCGCTGGCCGGGGAGGCCGGCCTGCTGATGTGTACCTTTCCGCGCCGCGACTGGGATTACACGCAGGCCAGAGGCAAGGGGGGAACAGACTGGGCGGCGGGTTATTTCAACGAGTGCATGAATGGATTCGAGTATCAGGCCGCCGGCCACATGATCTGGGAAGGCCTGGCGCTGGAAGGCCTGGCGGTGACGCGCGCGCTGCATGATCGTTACCACGCCTCGCGCCGCAACCCGTGGAATGAGGTCGAGTGCGGCGATCATTACGGGCGCAGCATGGCCAGCTACGGCGTATATCTGGCCGCGTGCGGATTGGAATATCACGGGCCCAAGCGGCATCTCGGTTTCGCGCCGAGGCTTTCACCGGAGAATTTCAAATGCGCGTTCACCAGCGCGGAAGGCTGGGGAACATTCTGGCAAAAACGCGGCGCTGGCGGCGCGGAGTGCGGCCTGCGATTGCGCTGGGGCCAATTGCGATTGAAGACCATGTCGCTCGCCATCGCCGAAGGCGTGAGTCTTGCGAGAGCGAAAGTGCTGTTGGGCCAAACAGAGCTTCACCCGGAGTTGAAAGTGGCCGGCCAGCGCGCCCTCATCACCTTCGCGGATGAGATTCGCCTGACCCCGGAACAGGAGTTGCACATCACCCTGGCCTGAACTCCATTTTCAGAAAAGCGTTTCGAGTCCTCGCCCGCGCACCACCTCGGCTGCGCTGCCAGGAACATCGCGTCATGCAGCGGCCGGCTCCACCAGCACTCTCTGCCTCATTGGTGAAGGTTATTTCTTGACGGCACCTATGAAAAGCTGGTGCGAAGTCCGCGATAGGTTGCCTGCTGCCCGCTGGAAAAACCAACTTCCGAGGATTGATTTCACTATTTTACGCAAGATTCCACGAATGAAAACGCAGGCTCGCTGCGGACCGCGAAGATTGTTTGAAGAGCGTACAGGCAAGAACATGCAACACTCGATGGTCGCGCTCGTGCGGCAGTCCATCTTCAGTCGGTTGGCTGGATACGAGGACACCGATGATGCCGAACGGCTCTCGGTTGATCCCACGATGTGGGCGAGCCACACTCATCTTGGACATGGACAGTTCCGTGAGCGAGACCTAAAGGCTCCACGCTGGTCGTGGGCAACAAACCAAATGGGAAATCCCAGCTTAATTGGTCGCGCACTACGCCTGTTCGTGAAACCCAGCGGGACATCGACGAGAAACGGAGACTCTCGGCACAAGGAGAAGACGTGACGGCAACGGAAATTTCATCCCGGTAATCAACACGGAAGCTCTGCCAATCGGTGGGCCGAGTGCCCAATCGCCGGAAACCCAGGTAAGACCTGAAAAATGACTTGCTAAGCTGTGGAGCAGGAACAGAATCACGAAAAAGGCCCACGCTGGTCTTGGGGCAGAAACCAAATGGGAAATCCCAGTTCAAGGTCCCGGAGAATATGCGTAACTTTATTGTTTCTTTGACTGGCGCCATACGGAAGTCAAACGCCGCGATCGTGCTTGCGTTGACGGTGTGCGGATTTACCGCAAGTGCGCAATTTAATTTCACGATTACAAACGGCGCGGCAACGATTACCGGGTACACCGGATTCGCTGGCGCGGTGGTGATTCCCAGTTCCATCGGCGGAGTGCCGGTGACGAGCATCGGCGCGAATGCGTTTTTGGGGAGCGGCGTGACACAGGTTTCGATTCCGTCCGGAGTGACGAACATCGGAGACTCCGCGTTTGCCGGCAGCCAGAACCTGGGGGAGGTGACAATTCCCGCGACCGTGACCACGATTGGCAGCAATGCGTTCGGCAACTGCAACCTGGCATCGCTGACACTTCCAAGTGGCGTCATCAGCCTGGGCGGGCTTGCCTTTCAAGGATGCGAGGGGCTGACAAGCGTGACGATTCCCGCGAGTGTCACCAATATTGAGGTGGCGCCGTTCTTTGGCTGTTACTTCCTCGCTTCCATCAATGTGGTATCTGGGAACCCGGCCTACACCAGCCAGGGTGGAGTATTGTTTGACGCGGGCGTCAGCCTCCTGGTGGAATGCCCCCCGGCCCTCAGCGGCGATTACACGATTCCCAATTCGGTGACGACCGTCGGGGACTACGCTTTTGCACAGTGTTTCTCGGTGACAAACGTGCAGTTTGGGAGTGGTGTGACACAAATAGGGAACGAAGCGTTCCTGGATTGCAACTTGACATCGGTTATCATACCGAGCGGGGTTACCAGCATCGGGAATTACGCGTTCCAAGACTGTGCGAGCCTTACCGGCGCGACTATTCCCGCGAGTACGACAAACGTTGGGGCCGCGCCGTTTCAAGGCTGCCCTGCGGCGACTATCACAGTGCTGGGCGGCAATCCGAGCTACATCAGCGTGGGCGGGGTCTTGTTTAATAACGACGAAACACAACTGCTGGAGTATCCCCAAGGCGCGGCCACAAATTATACAATTCCCGACACGGTCACGAGCATCGCCGATTCGGCATTTGCGGAATGCTCGAGTCTCCGAGGCATTTCGATTCCAAACATCGTGACCAACATCGGCGTGGCTGCCTTCAGCGGGTGCGGATTTCCGAGCATCACCATTCCCAACAGCGTCATTGCGATCGGGGCCGGAGCGTTTAGCAACAGCGTTGTTTCCAGTGTCACCTTCGGCAGCGGGCTTGTCAGCATTGGTGACTTGGCCTTCAGCCAGTGCCCCAGCCTGGCGGCGGTGACGATACCCGCGGGTGTAACCAATGTTGGGGTCGCGCCGTTTACCGGCTGCAGCGAAGTGACCGCAATTAACGTGGCCGCGGGCAACTCCGCCTATGCCAGTATCGGGGGTGTACTCTTCAACCATGACCAAACGGCGCTGATTGAGTATCCCGGTGGCGGCTTGGGGCCGTATGCCGTGCCAACCGGGGTGAACCGCATAGGCGACTACTCTTTTGCCGGAAGCACGCTGTACGAAGCTGTGGCCCTGCCCAGCAGTGTTACCAACGTAGGCAACTACGCGTTTGCCGGATCGACCCTCAATATCATCACTTTCCCTGCCTGCGTAAACACGTTCGGGAATGGGGTCCTGAGCCAATGCAGTTGGCTGACCAATGCCTATTTCCAGGGGGACGCGCCGAACTCCGACTGGACGATGTTCGCCGGCAGCGCGGCGTCAACGGTGTTTAATTACCCTGGAAGCTCAAACTGGGGCGAGGCGCTGGGCGGAATCGCCACGAGTCCGGCCTTTGACTACACCAGCAACAACGGAGCCATTACCATAACAGACTTCAACGTCGATTTTGCTGCCGGTTTTGCAATTCCGTCGAGCCAGTTTGGCCTGCCGGTGACTACAATCGGGTTTTTCGATAACCAGCAACTAGTTAACGTCACCATTCCGGCCAGCGTGACCAATATCGGGATCGGCGCTTTCGAGGAGTGCGCAAACCTTTCGGCCATCAACGTCGTGACAAACAATCCCGACTACAGCAGTGTCGCGGGCGTGCTTTTCGATCGCGCGCTGACGACGCTTTTCGAGTACCCCTCGGGCGCGAGCGCTTTATCATATACAATTCCCAATAGTATTACGAGCATCGGCACATCGGCTTTTCGCAACTGCGTCCATCTGGACGGCATAACCCTTCCTAACGGCTTGACGAATATCTCTGGAGACGCCTTCGACGAATGCACAAGGCTTGCCAGCATCGTGATTCCCAACGGGATCACCGACCTGGCGGATAGTGTATTTGCCGGCTGTTCACGGTTAACTGACGTGGTGATTCCGCCTGGAGTGACAAACATCGGGGACGACACTTTTACCGAGTGCTCTAGTTTGCAGTCCATGATAATCCCGGCCAAAGTTGTGAACGTCGGGGACTTCGCTTTCTATGAGTGCGGCAGCCTGACGAACGTGACGTTTCTTAACAGTCCGGCCAGCATTGGGGAGTTCGCGTTTTTTAACTCCGGTCTCCTCAGCGTGAATTTTGGCAACGCCGTCACCAGCATTGGCGCAGAGGCATTCCAGGAATGCGGGCTGGCGAGTGTGATTCTTCCCGACACCGTAACGTACCTGGGTGTCGAAGCCTTCTACGAGTGCTCTGGCCTCACCAACGCGGTCATCGGCGCAGGCCTGACAAACCTTTCCGATCAAGCTTTCGCCGACGACAATCTGCAAACCGCGTTTTTTAGCGGGAACGCACCTTCGGTCGATAACACTGTCTTTTCCGGGGACACTGTGCTGATCTTTTATACGCCCGGAACGACCGGTTGGGGGCCGACTTTTGGGGGCGAGACGACGGCAGTGTGGCCGTTGGAAATCACCAGCGAGCCCGTCAGTGTTGCGGTCATTCCGGGGACGGACGCGCAGTTTTCGCTGGGCACGACGGGCCCGCCGGCGCCGCTGGTGTACAGTTGGTTTTTCAACAACGTGCTGATCGACGGCGCCACGAATGCAACATTACTCATCGACAATGCGCAGGCGGCCAATAGCGGAAACTACGAGGCGATCGCCTTGGATGATTTCCAAGCGGTAACCAGTTCGGTGGCATCGCTGACGATTCTGCCGTCGATCTCGGCGGGGAGCCAGTTCGCGATTTCGGGGCCGGCCAACCTGATTAACTTGCAGAGTTTTGGCGGAAGCAACGAGCCGGAAACGACTTACAGTTGGGCCAAAGTAAGCGGCTTACAGCAGGTCTTTTTTGCAAACCCGAACACGCCGACGAATTCAAGCACGATTAGCAGCGGGCTGGATCAAATCACCATCACGGACCCCGCTAGCACGCTCACCAGCATTATCTTCGGTTTTGCCGGAACGTACGAACTGGCCGCCCTGGAAACGACGGGAACGAATGTCAGTCAGGTGGAGGCCACGGTCACTGTGGGCGTGGATACAAACGGCATGTTCCAAGACGTCTCCAACCTGGTCAATGGAGATTTGCTGACCAATGGCACCACCTTCCTGTCGCACGCGCCTTTCACCAACGACGCGACTGACGCCGCCAATTATTATTCGGCCATTGACCCAACCGACAGCAAAACCGATCTGACCGCATGGAAGATTGCTAACGGCATTCCGACGAACGCGATACCGCCGGCCACAACGAATTTTAACGGGGTAGTGGCGGCAACGTACATGAATTGCCTGGACCTTGGCTTTGCCCGGCGGATGATCATGTCCGGCAACGGTACTGGAGACTGGGCATATGCGGTGGCCAACTACCCCAACTTGGCGGACGCAATTAGCGACACGAACAAAATTGCAACCGTGACCATGGATTACTCGGCGGTTCCGCCGGGTACGAACCGGTTTACGAAGTTCTACGTGTATGGCGCGAATGACCAGCGGTTGAGCGAGGCCAACCTGGATGGCGGCGGCAATAGGTTTGTCCCCGGACTTTGTGAAGTTTGCCATGGTGGCCTGGGTGGACCCGTCAATGCTGGGCAGGGCGATGTGCATGCGCATTTTCTCGCATTTGATGTTCGCGCTCTGGATTACGCCAGTTCCAACAACCTGACCCAGGCGGCATTGGAGCCGGAATTGAAGTTACTCAACGCAGGTGTCTTGGCGATCGAGCAGGACATCGGTAATGAAGACGCAATGAACTTCAGTCCGACAATCACCAATCTGGTCCAGGGCTGGTACGGCACGGGACTGACAAATCCCGTGCAGAACGTCAACTTTGTCCCGGCGGCCTGGCAAGACCAAAGCTTGACCGGAACCCTCAGTCTCGCCGGCCAGGTTTATCTGTATAAGAACGTCATTGCTCCCTCATGCCGCTCGTGTCATGAAACCCGCACCGTGTCGCAGTTGCCCGATTTCCGAAGTTTTTCCAATTTTGTCGCCAACGCCGGCTTGGTGAGGTATGACGTTTTTGGCGCAAACGGGATCGGCACTTCGCCGGTGGCCATGAATCCTACCCTCATGCCCGGAGTGTTCACGATGCCGCAGGCGCGCCGAACATTTCAACGATTCTGGAACAGCCTTGCTCCCCGGCCGCAGGCTGAAATCCTCGCCGCATATTTGAATGGATTGCTTGACCACAATCTCACCGTAAGCTATCCGCCCGCGGCGGCGCCCTCGCTGAGCATCCAACAAATCGGCCGGGACGTTGTGATTGACTTTAGCGCAGTCGGCGGGAGTTACGTGGTCCAGACCGGCACTAACCTGCTCAGCCCGTTCTGGGCCGTGTTGCCAGGTACGATTGCCGGCGACGGTGGGTTCCTCCAGATCGTAGAGCCAATTTCGCCAGGCCAGCCAGTTAACTTTTATCAAATTAACGGCCAACCGTAGCACCTTCATTTTGGCGGCGCCTCTTATTCACGGCATTGCCACATTATTGCTTGACATGGTCAACAGAAAAAACGTTGTCCATCCTCTTTTTTAAAACGGTCTTTACTGCGCTCTTTCTAACAATCTTTCGCTGTCCGAGGAACTCTTTGCGGCTCAAAATAGTTTGCGAAACATGTTGCAATCTCTGAATATGTGAGTAATATTATTATGAGAATGTTAAATAGACATATAAAATGATGGAAGAAAGGGGCGATGAAAAAGGGAAAAGAGCCACGGCGCATCGTGACTCAGAAAGACCGCCGCGTGAGGGCACGCGGCCTACAGGATGCCGCACCCTGAGCCAGAAGCAGCCGGCGGCATCCACTCGGGACCAAGGATAACACGCGGTCAAATACAACTTGCTCCAGAAAATTCGAGAAAATTCGAGATGAAAAATAAGACGCCCACCGTAAACGAATCTTCTTTCAGCAGCGAAGCAGACCACCGCCCATTCTGTTCAACTGATTTCCTCCGCCCTTCGTTTCCTTGGTTCGCTTTTGCCTGTTTCTCAAGGCGGCCCGGCATCGCCGAGGCGGCGAATCCAGATGTTGCGGTAACGCACCGGGTTGGGGCCGTGCTCCTGCAATTCGATGAAGACCTCGGGCGGATGGGGCGCCGGATATTTGGAGAGCGTGCCCCAGGGCACCACGCCGCTAATGCCGTCGGTGCAGCCGATCAATTGGTAATGGTTCTGCACCACCACCCCGTTGTGCAGCACGGTCGCGCAGGCTTTCTTGACTAAATCGCCTTTCTCGTCCCAGCGCGGCGATTCAAAGATGATGTCGTAGGTCTGCCATTTCCCGGGCGGCTTGCAGGCATTGGCCAGCGGCGGCGACTGGCCGTAAATGGCGGCGGCCTGGCCGTCCGGGTAGGTCTTGGCTTCATACGAATCGAGCACCTGCACTTCATACATGTCGTTGATGAGAATGCCGCTGTTGCCGCGTCCCTGGCTGCTGCCTGTGGCCGGAAGAGGCGAAGCCCATTCCACGTGCAACTGAAAATCCGCCCATTTGCCGCGCGTGCGAATGTCTCCGCCGGGAGTGACTTCCATATAGCCATCCTGCACTTTCCAGGCCGCGTCCCCGCCCTTGCTGTTTTGCCATTTCGAGAGGTCCGTGCCATCGAACAGCACCTCCGCGTCCGATGGCGGCGGAGCGCTCTGGCTGAACGATGCGCCTGGCGTCACCACGGGTGGTTGCGGGCGGTCCGAATCATGCACGTGCCATTGGCTGCCAGGGAGCATCGGCGTATTGCGGAAGCCGTCGATCTTATTGGTATCGGTGTCCGCCCCAAAGGCGGCCCAACGGACGGCCAGGACGGCCAAGAGCGGGATACAATGACGCGTGATTTTTTGTATTTTCATAGGCTCAGGGAGAATACAGCCGCCACTTCCGCAAAAGGAAGTATTCGTTGAAGGGATGATCGTCGCTGATTTCGATCTTGAGGTCCGGGTTCAGCGCGTGGCTGATGATCGTTTCTTGCGAGACCACTTTTTTCAGATAGTCGGGCAACGTCGGGAAGCGCGCCGTGTCCATATATTCCATGAGGTCCATTCTGGCCGTGGCCGGCATACGGGCCGCCATTTTCTCCGTGGTCACCGTCTCGATCGGTTGCTCGGAGGCCAGGAAGTGGGTGCCCCAATCGTTAACGCCGTCAAAACAGCGCACGTGCGGGAACGATTCCTCCAGGGATCGCACAATGGCTTGGGCGGTGGAGAGCGGCCCGCCGGGAAACCAAATCTGCAGAATGCCGTCGGGTTTCAAATGCTGCCTGGCCAATTCGTAGAATTCCTTCGAATAAAGCAGGCTCGAACCGGCGGCCTCCACAGGGGGCGGAGGATCGATGACGATGAGGTCGTACTTCTCGCGGGTCCGTTTGAGAAAGCGCCGGCCGTCGTCGATGACAATGCGGCCCTTCGGATTGGCCAGAGATTGGGCCGCGTCCTCATGATAAAATGCAAACGCCTCCGTCACGCTGGGCACCAATTCCACGGCCGTGGTCTCGATTCCCCAGCTCAGGGCCGCGCGGTAGCTGGTGCCCATGCCAAAACAAATGATCAGCGCGGACTGGGGCCGGACCTTTTGGTAAGCCAGCGGCAAATGCACCATGAACTTGGTGTCCGGCGTCAAGATGGTCATGCCGATGCCATTGACCAGCAGGCGCCGCCCGAACCCTTCGCCAAAGGAAATGACGGAAGCCGCGTAATCGCGCCGCACCTCCGTTTTGGGCTCGCGCTTCAAAAGCAGCCCCTCGAAATCGTCGGCAAAAAACAGGCACCAGATCACCGCCGCGCCTCCGGCCAGCGCCGTGGCCACGCGCTGGCGCCGGCTGAGGGATTGGCCGCAGAAAAAGCACAGGCCCAGCAACGGCAGGCCGAGCACCACCAGGGCGTGCCGCTCGCTCATGCGCGGCAACAAAATATACGACGCCACCAGCGGCCCCAGAATGCACCCCACCACATTGACGCCATAGGCCTTGCCCGCGGCGGCGGGATGGCCGGCGGCATATTGGTCGATCAAACTGGGTGTCAGATAGCCCAGCACGCCGCAGAGCGGGACGATGCTGGCCAGCACGAGCAACACCGCCCCGGGGCTG
The DNA here is from genome assembly GCA_003140095.1 of Verrucomicrobiales bacterium. Classification (GTDB taxonomy): domain Bacteria; phylum Verrucomicrobiota; class Verrucomicrobiia; order Limisphaerales; family Palsa-1400; genus Palsa-1400. The sequence continues at coordinate 14,266 of PLIU01000270.1, forward strand.
TCAACATAAGTTCCCATCGACATGTTCCATTGCGCCGGCACCAATCGCGGGTCCACGGCCACGATCGGCAGAAAAGCCGCCACCGCCAGGAGGGAAATCAATCCCGCCGTCGAACGCCGCGCCTCCCTCCCCAAATCGCGCCGGTAGAGCATCGACCCGAAAAACGTCGCGCCCAGATAAACGAAGACAATCAACGCAAACGAATACACCTGCGTTTTCAGCACCGGCGTAAAAGCGCGCGTCCAAACCACTTCCATGGCCATGGCGCAGAATCCTGTCGAGAATAAAATCCACGGGATCAGCCGGCCCGGCGCGGCTTCGGCGGGCCGGGTCTGCGCCGCGTCCGCCGGCCCCGGCGCGCCAGTTTCGGGCGCGGTTCGGGTCCCGCGCTGCTTCCATCCGATCCCGGCGCTGAGCGCGGTAATGGCAAAGTTGCCCGCGGCGGCGAAGGCGAGGGTGTGGCGGAATCCCAGCACTTCCACCAGCACCATGGCGGAGAGAATCGTTCCCGTCATGGCCCCGAGCACATTGGCGAAGTAGAGGTAGCTGAAACTGTCGGTATTGCGCGGTTCCTGTTCCCGCACGTAAGCCATCATAAATGGGAAAGTCGCGCCCATGAACACGCACCACGGCAGAATGGAACCCGCCAGGACCAGCGCCGAGAGAAACAGATATTCCACCGAATTCGTCTGCCCGGCCGCCAGCAGCCATTGTTCCCCCTGCGCAAATAATCCCGGCACGGCAAACGCTCCAAAACCAATGATCAATTCCGCCCCGCCGTAAAAGTAAATCGCCGAAACCCCCGTCCGCCGCACCAGCCACGCAATGACCCGTCCGCCGGCCCAGGATCCAATCGAAAGCCCCAGCATAAAGACCGAAATCACCACCGAAATCACGGGGGTAATAATGCCAAAAGAGGCGAAAGCCAGGCGCGTCCAAACCATCTGATAAACCAGGCTGCAAAACCCGGACAAGAAAAACAGCAAATACAACCGCCGACGATTTGGCACGCTCATAACAACAATATCCAAACAGGTGTAGCTGCCGCTCCGCGCCAATGCACGCAAAAACCATGCAAATTAGGGTTTCACCCCATAGCCCGAAGCGAGCCTGCGGGGTAGCTTTTTCCGATAGGAAACTTGGAAGAATACAGAACATCTGCAAGAAAATATGCCGGACCTTGAATCACGAAAAGACATGGCGCCTGATCGAGACGTGAAGAATAGCATCATGCTGTCGTTGCGGAGAGTCTCGATCTGCGTCTGTGCTGCCGTTGGCGCGCTGGTCCTCGCCGTCGCGGTGCTCATTCTTGTGTTCGGCGGCGCGATCCTCAATAGCTATGGCCGAGGGAAGGCGGAGCGAGCGTTTGCCAAAGCGCATCCAGGGTCCGCGTTGCGAATCGGCGAACTGGATTACGCGGTGGGCGCCAATCGCCTGCTCGCTCAATCTGTGACCCTGACTTCAGGCAACACCACCCTCAAGTTAGACCGGATTTCGCTGATGGGCGTGCGCTGGACCCGGCTTCTGTGGGGAACGACCGCCCTGGCCGATGTCCTCGCCAAGGCCAGTCTCGAAGCGACCAATATCGAGGTGGAATTCCCCCAGGCGCGCTATGGCATCCGTTGCGCGCGGCTGCGCGGGTCGGTGCCTGGCTCGGAACTGATCGCCGAAGGGACCGAGTTTCGGGCGCTGGTCGGAGACGAAGAGTTTTTCGCCGCGCACGAATTTCGAACGACGCGTTTTCACATGATCGTGCCTGAGTGCAAAGTGTTGGGCCTGGCGTATGGCGAACTGCTTTCGGGAAAGTCGTATCGGGCCCGCTCGGTCCAATTACTCCGACCCACCTTGGATGCGTTGGTCGATTGTGAGAAGATGGTGGCGCCGTTCGAGAAGCCCCCGCTCATGATCAATCAGGCGCTGGCCGCAATCCGGCAACCGCTGCAACTCAATACTCTTGGCATTACCAACGGTTGCCTAAGATACTGCGAGAGGTTGGTCCCCAAAGCCGATCCCGGCGTGCTGACCATCTCGGCCGTGAATCTGGCCGCCGAGGGCATTGCCAATCGTGGCCCCGCGTCGGCCGCCATCCTGCTCCGGGGGCAGGGCGACCTCATGGACGCCAGCCCGATGAAGGTCAACATGTCGATTCCGATCACGCCAACGGACTTCTCGCTCCAATATTCCGGTTCGCTCGAAGCAATGGACCTGACTCGCCTTGATGCGTTCCTCGACGTTGCCGCGCACACCAAGGTTAAGTCCGGCGCCTTGCAAAAGGCGTCCTTCGAAATCAACGTGACTGCGGGCCAAGCTCGCGGCCATGTGCAGGCCATCTACAAGAACTTGGACATTGCAACTCTCGACAAGCGAACCGGCACCAAAGAGGGGTTGGACAATCGCATCGTCTCGCTGATGGCGAACGTGTTGAAAATCCGCAGTTCCAACGTTCCGGACGCCTCGGGTTCGACGAGGGAAGGGGAGGTAAACTACACCAGGAGACCGGAGGACGAGTTTCAGCAATTTGTGTGGTTCGCCCTGCGGACGGGCGTTCTGGATGTCATCAGCCATTGATGCGCAAGGAAAAGGAAGCTATCGTCTCCGTCATGGAAATATCAACCACGACACTAAAAAATGTCAACTGACCGGTGTTGGCGACCGTTTCGAATGAAACACCTTGTTTGTGTAAACATCAGGCTTCCCCTGCTTTGTCTGTCAATTTTGCTGAACGATTTATGGTGTTCCGCGGCCACGTCCACCTGGAATGGCTCGGTTTCCAGCGATTGGTTCACCGCCAATAATTGGATTCCTGCCGGGGTGCCGGCATCGACGGCTACTATCTACTTTACCAATGGGACAATCAGTTTGACGAATCCCGTTACGATTGGCGGGGCGTTCAATTGGTCGGGAGGCACATTGAGTGGCGATGCCATGAACATCGGGAGCGGCGGGTTGATGAACATCGCCGGCAATGTCGCTTTGCAGAACCTGCTGACCAATGACGGCACGGTGACGATGACCGGGAGCGTTTTTATGGCCGTGTTTAACAACCACACCGCGAACTACAATGGAGGGGTTTATAATCTGCCAGGCGCGCTCTGGGACATCCAGACCAACGCGGTCATTTTCGATGAGGAATTGGGTGATGAGTTTTTCCACAATGCCGGCACCGTGCGCAAGTCTCAGGGCGCGGACACAGCCGAGATTACCGTGCCCTTCACCAATAGCGCCACCGTGACCAACCTCATCGGCGCCCTCAATTTCAGCGGGGGCGGCGTCCTGGCCGGTCGCTACGGTGTCGCTGCGGGTGCGACGATCGATTTTGCGACCGGCAGTTTCAGCATGGGTGTTCCGCCCGTCATCAGTGGCGCCGGCCTTTGTGAATTCACCGGGACGACGCTGACGCTCGCATCGAACGTTCCGCCCGATCTGGTGCTGGCCAGCGGCAACCTTGTTTTGGGGTCTGGGTTCCAGAATCATGGCGGGATTACCAATCTGACGCTCAGCGGGTCCTCCCTGACCGGCGCCAACATCGTGACGGGCACATTGGTCTGGGATGGCGGAACGCTCGCCGGCCCGATGACCATCGGGAGCGGAGGGTTGATGAACATCGCCGGCAATGTCGCTTTGCAAAACCTGCTGACCAATGACGGCACGGTGACGATGACCGGGAGCGTTTTTATGGCCGTGTTTAACAACCACACCGCGAACTACAATGGAGGGGTTTATAATCTAGCGCGCGCGCTCTGGGATATCCAGACCAACGCGGTCATTCTCGATGAGCAATTAGGCGATGAGTTTTTCAACAATGCCGGGACCGTGCGCAAGTCCCTGGGTGCGGACACAGCCGAGATTACCGTCCCTTTCACCAATAGCGCCACCGTGAGCAATCTGATGGGCACCCTCAATTTCGGAGGGGGCGGCGTTCTGGCCGGTGGATATGACATCGCTGCGGGTGCGACGATCAATTTTGCGTCCGGCAGTTTCAGCATGGGTGTTCCGCCCGTCATTAGCGGCGCGGGCCTTTGTGAATTCACCGGGACGACGCTGAGGCTCACATCGAGCGTTCCGCCCAGTCTGGTGCTGGCCGGCGGAGACCTTATTTTTGGGTCTGAGTTCCAGAATCATGGCGGGATTACCAATCTGACGCTCAGCGGGTCCACTCTCCCCGGCACCAACATCGTGACGGGCACGTTGGTCTGGGATGGCGGGACGTTCGCCGGCCCGATAACCATCGGGAGCGGCGGGTTGATGAACATCGCCGGCAATGTCTCTTTGCAGAACGTGCTGACCAATGACGGCACCGTCACGATGACCGGCGCCGCTTTTATGGGCGTCTATAACAACCACACCGCGAACTACAATGGAGGGGTTTATAATCTGCCGGGCGCGCTGTGGGACATCCAGACCAACGCGGTCATTCTCGATGAGGAATTAGGCGATGAGTTTTTCAACAATGCCGGTACTGTGCGCAAGTCCCAGGATGTGGGCACAGCCGAGATTACCGTGCCTTTCACCAATACCGGCACGGTCGGTGCCCTGGTCGGAACCCTCAGCTTCGATAACACTTTTGTCACTGCTGGCGGTACGCTTGCCTTTGGTGTGAGCAGCGCGAGCAGCTTTGGGCAAATCGATGTCTCGGGCGCCATAGCCATCAACGGTACAGCCAGTGTAGCTTGGCTGGATGGATTTATCCCGGCCGTCAGCAATTCGTTTTCGCTGCTTGACTACGGCTCACATAGCGGAACCTTTGCCAACATAACTCTTCCACCGGAAGCTCTCGGCCAGGGCAATTACGGCGCCACGGTTTTCAGCTTGTTGATCACAGGCAGAAACACGCAGAATACGCAGCCCCTCTTGAGCATTGAACGTGTCAACGAGGACACGGTGGACGTCTTATGGCCTGCGTCCGCAACGAATTTCGTTTTGCAGATTGTGACCAATCTGTCCTCCGCAAATTGGAGCAATGTCACCGGCGGCATAACCGCTGTCGGCACCAATTACGTGCTTACCAGCACCATCAACGGCAAAGCCGCTTTCTTCCGTCTCCAGGCGCCGTAAAGCGCCGGTCGGAAGACCTCCCATGGAAAGAATGGAAAAGCTTGCCCAAGCGGCACAAGCCTGCTAAAACAATAGGGAATACTCACGAAACCTGTGATGCGAAAGTTTTTATTCCGCCGTGCCGCTGTCTATTGGAATTGGCCGTGGAACCTATTTGCGGCCATCACCTTCATTTTGATTTTTCCAATCCACGCTCAGGTGCAAGAGGCGGCGCAAAAATCAAGCGACCTGGCGCCGTTGCCGCTGGTGCTTCCGCCGCCGACGCTCAAAGGAACACCGCAAAATCTGCCCACCAACACCAGCGCGCCTCCTTTCACGGACAAATCGCCTGCGCCGTTTTATGCGCCTAAAGGCGTCAAGAATGTCGCCTTGGGAAAGCCGGTAACCGGCAGCAATCCCACCCCCATCGATGGCGAGCTGCAACAGATTACAGACGGCAAAAAGCAAGCCTTCAATGAAAATGTGGTTACGTTGCGGCGGGGATTGCAATGGGTGCAAATCGATTTGCAAGGCGAATACAATCTTTACGCCATTGTGGTCTGGCACGATTTCACCACTGCGGTCGTGTATCGGGACGTCATCGTGCAGGTGTCCGATGATCCGGAGTTCGAAACCGGCGTTCACACTCTTTTCAACAACGATCAGTCCAACCGTTCGGGCTTGGGCGCGGGAACGGACCGCGAATACTTTGAGAACCCGCTGACCGGCGAAGGCAAGCTCGTTGACGCCAAGGGAATCAAAGCCCGTTACCTCCGTTGCTACAGTCACGGCAACACCGATAACGCGCTCAATGCCTATATTGAGATCGAAGCCTACGGCCTGCCGGCCTCATGAACCGATGGCTCGCGTAAAATGAATGTTGCAATGCCACCCCTCAAACTAACTGCTCAATTGAAAGGAAAATATGAGTGATTCACTAAATACTGCTCTCAAACGATCCACGAGTAATCTCACGCGCCGCCGCTTTCTAAAATCCACCCTCAAAGCCGGGGGGTTGCTGCTCGCGCCGCAAATTGTTCCCGGCCGTGTCCTGGGCCTCAACGGCACTGTGCCGCCGAGCGAGCGCATTGTGCTCGGAGGCATCGGTCTTGGCAATCGAGGCACTTACGATCTGAGCTGCTTCCTGGGCGAACCGGATGTGCAATTCGTGGCGATATGCGACATCAAAGCGGCGCGCCGGGAGGAAATTAAGAAGAAAGCTGACGAGAAATATGGCAACAAGGATTGCGCCATGTATCGCGATTTGCGCGACCTTCTGGCCCGTAACGACATTGACGCCGTGTTGATCGCCACCGGTCCAAACTGGCACGCCACCGCCGCCATCCTGGCAGCCGAGGCCGGCAAAGATGTATATTGCGAGAAGCCTTGCACCAAAAATATCGCGCAGAGTTTGGCGTTGCGCGATGCCTTTCGGCGCACCGGACGCGTCTTTCAGGCTGGCACGCAGCGTCGCAGTTTGCCCAATTTTATGTATGCCATAGATTTGGCGCGCCGTGGCAAATTGGGCCGCCTGCAAACGCTCTACGCACACCCGGACGGCTTGGCGACCTCGATGAGCGGGTGGGCGCCCGCCGAATCGGAGCCGCCCAAAGAACAAGTGGATTGGAACCTCTACCTCGGACCGGCGGCGTGGCGGCCATTTAATAAAAAATGGCTCGATGGCTTTAATTTTGAAAAAGGAGGCGGTCTCACCGGAGGCGGCTGCTTGGAATGGGGTTCCCATTGCGTTGACCTCTGCCAATGGGCCAACGATGCGGACAAGACCGCGCCGATCGAATACGAGCCTCAAGGCGACGAACTCCACGCGCGCTACGCCAATGGCGTGAAGCTGGTTTTGCGCGACAATGGCTGGATCGGCCTAGGCTCCTGCCCTGTGCGCTTTGAAGGCGACACCGGCTGGGTCGAAACAGGGGACGACGGCGATCTCGCCGCCAGCGCCCCCGCTCTCCTGGCCAACAAACGCGCGAAAGTTTCGGGCTATCCGGCCAACTTCCACGTGCGCAATTTTCTGGATTGCGTCAAAAGCCGGGCGCTGACGCGCGCCAACGTCGAGGCCGCTTGTCAAACGCATATCACCTGTCATGCCGCCAACATTGCCTTGTTTTTGAAGCGCAAAGTGACGTATGACCCGGTCAAGAACCAATTCATCGGTGACGAAGAAGCCAATCGACTTCGCTCCGAAGCGTTGCGGGAACCGTGGCGGCTATAACCCCTAAGGAGCCAATATGAAATTTCAAATCCGCAATTCGTTGGTCCGTGCATCCCAAAAGTTGACTTGCACCCCAACACCGATCCTTACTTGGGCGTTCACCGCTCTCTCCCTCTTCATCGCTTGGTCCGGCCCCGCTTGCGCTGGGGAAACGGCCAGCTCCGCTCCAGAACAAGAGCGTGCGTTGATCCAAGTGCTTCAATCCGATGCCCCGCCCGGCCAGAAGGCCTTGGCGTGCAAGAAACTGGCCATCTACGGCACCGATAAAGCCGTGCCGGCGCTGGCCACACTGCTGGCGGACGAGCGATTCGCCTCCTGGGCGCGCATCGCCCTTGAAGCGATTCCTGGTCCGGCACCCGACAAGGCTTTGCGCAATGCCGCCGGCAAGCTGCACGGAATGCTGCTGGTTGGCGTTATCAATTCGATCGGCTTCCGTCAGGACGCTGGATCCGTCAGCGTGCTTAAACGCAAGCTCATCGACAGCGACGCGCAAGTAGCCTCAGCCGCCGCGGTTTCCCTCGGCAAGATTGGAGGCCCACAGGCGGCCAACGCGCTCAGCCGTGCCCTGGGGAAAGCTGCTGAACCCGTCCGCCCGGCCATCGCGGAAGGCTGTGTCCGTTGCGCCGAGAAGTTTCTGGCCGACGCCAAGAGCGCCGATGCGGTCAAATTGTACGACGCCGTTCGGTTCTCGGCGCTGCCCAAGGAAAGAATTCTCGAAGGCCTTCGCGGCGCCATTCTGGCGCGCGGCTCCGCTGGCATTCCACTTTTGCTGGCGCAACTGCAATCGGGCGATCGCGACTACTTTAACATCGGGTTGCGCGTGGCGCGCGAACTTCCCGGAAGAGAGGCGACAGAGGCTGTCGCGGGCGCGTTTCGTCAAGCAACTCCAGACCGGCAGCCGCTGCTGTTGCTGGCGCTGGCGGACCGCGGAGACGCCGCCGCCACACCGGTCGTGGCGGACATAGCCGGAAATGGCGAGAAAAAAGTGCGGCTTGTGGCCATAGACATTCTTGATCGTGCAGGCGATCCTGCGGCGTTGCCCGTGCTGCTGAATGACGCGACCGGCGAAGATCCGGAAATCTCCCAGGCGGCCCTGGCCGCGCTGGCCCGGCTGGCCGGCAACGATGTTGATTCAGAATTGTTGGCTCGCCTACCGGATTCTTCGGGCAGGATGCGCCAGACGCTAATTACTCTTTCGGCTCGCCGTGGCATTGAAAAGGCTCTGCCTCTCGTTGCGCAGTCAGTCGGAGATCCCGACGCGAACACGCGCAACGCCGCGATTCAGGCGCTCACGGCCCTGGGCGGAAACAACGAAGTTGCCGAACTGGCGCGGGCTCTGGCGAAATCTGAAATTCCCGCCGAACGCGCTCACATCGAAACCGTTCTCGTTACGCTTAGCGGCCGACTCGGAACAAAATGCGTTCCGTCGCTGCTCTCGTTAATTCAGAGCCCCGAGCCGGCAAATCGGAAGGCCGCCTTGCAGGCCTTGGTCGCGGCCGGCGGAAGCGACGCCTTGGCCGCCGTTGCAGCCGCTACTGAGGACAAGGACCAATCGCTCCAGGATGAAGCGGTCCGTACCTTGTGTAGCTGGCCCAATGCCTGGCCGGAGGATGCGGCGGTGGCTGAGCCTCTGTTGCACACCGCCAAGACAGACAGCAACTCGGCGCACGACATCCTTGCGTTGCGAGGTTATTTGCAATTCCTGCTTGGCGATGAGAAGCTCAAGGAAGACGACAAACTCGCCAAGATGCAGGAAATAATGCCGTTGTTGCAACGTCCGCAGGAGAAAATTACCGCCATGGCCGTGCTGCAAGGAATTCCCGACCCTGCGGCCCTCGAACTCCTAGCTGCTCTTGCTGCCGAGCCTGCGGTTGCCAACGACGCCTGCGCGGCACTGGTCCAAGCCGCCGCTCAAAACAGGCCGTCGATTTCAATCGACCAACGCAAGAAGGCACTGCAACTGGCCGTCGAAAAATCAACCAGGGAAGAAACAAAGCAAAAAGCCGAAGCAGCGCTGAAGAACCTGCAGTAGAAAAAAGAAGCGACAGCCCCCTCATGGCGAACTGATGCGGTAGAAGCGCCCGGGATAATTCGTCCACTGGGGATCGCTGAAATAGAATGAGCCGGACACAAGCGTGACGGTCCGGAGAGGAGTCCAAACGGGGTTGGCCAGATTGGTGCAGGCCTCAACCACGATGGGGATGCCGTCGTCGCCGGTGATATTGAATCCGAATTGATTGCTCCGCACGCCAAAGTTGGCGCCGCCGACTTCGATCAACGGGTCCCACAGTTCAGCCCGAAGACCGGCAAAAGGGGAACTCCAGCCAGTGGCGCCGAGCAAATAATAGACCGTCGCGTCATCATCAGCATAGAACGCAAATGAACCGACGCTGGGAGCGTTGCCGCCAAAATAAACGCTGGTCAGCTTGTTGCAGAAAGAGAACGCACTATCCCCGAGGTTGGTGACGCTGCCGGCCATCGTCAGGCTGGTCATGCTGTAGCAGCTCGCGAACGCACTCGCCCCGATGCTGGTGACGCCACCGGCAATGGCGGCGCTGGTCAGGCCGCTGCAGTTCTGAAACGCACCCTCCCCGATGTTCGTGACGCCGCCGGGAATCGTCACGCTGGTCAGGCTGCTGCAACCGTAGAACGCGTCTCCCTCGATGTCGGTGACGCTGTTGGGGATCGTGACGCTGGTTAAATTGGTGCAGGATTCGAACGCAGTGTCTGCGATGGTGGTGACACTGCCGGGAATGGTGTAACTTCCGCTCAGAGCACCCGGAGCAGCAATAAGGGTGGTTTGATTCTTGTCGAATAAGACTCCATCCGTGCTGCTATAATAGGCGTTTGTTGCCTCAACCATGATCGCCGTCAGCTTGCCGCAGTTCGAGATCGCATCATCCCCGATGTTAGTGACGCTGCCGGGGATCGTGATGCTGGACAGATTGTAGCAATAAGAGAACGCATCCTCTCCGATGCTGATGAGGCCGCTGGCCAGCGCGACGTTGCTCAAGGTGCATAACATGAAGGCATCCTCTCCGATGCTGGCGACGCTGCCGGGAATCGTGAGGTCGGTCAGCTCGTCGCAGGCATTGAACGCATTATCCCCGATGTTGGTGACGCTGCCGGGAACGGTGTAACTTCCACTTTTGCCGGTCGGATATTGAATGAGCGTGGTTTGGCCGTTGTCGAACAACACTCCGTTCGTGCTGCTATAAAAGGAATTTTGTGCATCCACCGTTATCGTTGTCAGGCTGCTGCAGCCAGAGAGCGCATTGCTGCCGAGGTTGGTGACACTGGCAGGAATCGTGACGTTGGTCAGGCTGGAGCAGCCATAGAACCCGTCCGCTCCGATGCTGGTGATGCCGTTGGAGATGGTGACGTTGGTCAGGCTGGAGCANNCGATGTTGGTGACGCTGCCGGGAATATTCACGCCGGTCAGCCTGTAGCAGTCTTGGAACGCATTGCTCCCAACGCTGGTGACGCTGCCGGGGATCGTGACGCCGGTCAGTTTGTAGCAACTGTTGAACGCATAGGCTCCGATGCTGGTGACACTGCCGGGAATGGTGTAACTTTCCTCGAGACCGCCCGGAAATTGCAGGAGCGTGGTTTGGATCTTGTCGAACAACACTCCATTTGTACTGCTATAAAAGGAATTTTGCGCATCCACCGTGATCGCGGTCAGTGGGCAAATGAACGCCCCTTCTCCGATATTGGTGATGCTGGCGGAGAGCGTGACGCTGGTCAGGCCGCAGCCACGGAACGCGTCCTCCCCGATATTGACGACGCTGGCGGGAATCGTGACGCTGGCCAGGCTGAGGCAGCCATTGAAGGCCTCCTCGCCGATGCTGGCGACGCCGTTCGCCAAGGTGGCGCTGGTCATTTTGTAGTCGCTCCAGAACGCATAGGCTCCGATGGTGGTGACGCCGCTGGGAATGGTGACGCTTTTCAGACTGCCGCAGCCAGAGAACGCATTGGTCCCCATCTCGGTGACGCTGCTGGGAATGGTGACGCTGGTCATGTCGATGCAGTCCTCGAATGCATTGTCGGGGATGCTGGTGACGCCGTCGTCCATCGTGACGCTGATCAGGCTGGTGCATTGACCAAACGCATTCTCTCCGAAATTGGTGATGCTGCCGGGAATCGTGACCCGGGTCAGGCTCGCGTTCTGATAGAACGCATTCTCTGCGATGCCGGTGACCGGGAGGCCGTTGGCGGTGGCTGGAATGCTCACCTCCCCGCCAGAACCGGTGTAACCGATGATGGTGATGGCGCCGGCATTCGTGGTGTAAGTAAATTGGGCGCGCGCTGCCGGAACGCCCAGGAGCGGCAAAACAAAAAGGAAAAGCCATGTTGTTTTCATATTTGGTTTATCGAAAATGGCTGCTTAAGCCTTGGCCGGGAAGTCTAAGACGCCGGTGGCGAACGACGGATGGGGGCTGACCGTGGTCATGTTTTGCCGATTATGACGGAACTCCAAACTGCCGTCAATGTTTAACTTCTCAGTAGCTGACGGCGCGGTAGAATTTGGCGGCGTTGGAGACGATGGACTCGGTGAACGCCGCGGCGGATTGGCCGGCCACAAAGTTGGTCTCAGTGTACCAGTAGAGCGAGGAAAGATTCGTCGTGCTCTGGATTAGGTAACTTGTGCCGGTAGAAAGTCCGCTGAGGTTCAAGACAAAGTTGGTTTGGCCGGTCATCGCGCTGGCGCTGATGGACGCCGCGGCGCGGGGAAGCGTGGGGACGCCAAAAGCGAACAACTCGGTGTAGCCGACCCCGCCATTTTGTTGCGCGGCGGTGAAATCCCAAGTGAGGTAATGGACGCCGGTCAAATTCGCCACTGCCAGAGAAGTGAGGGTGCCGTCGGTGCCGTCCTTAATGGGGTACGGGGAAGGGTTGTAGGCAACGGCGGCAAGTTCGGAGTAGTTGACACCATTGGAGGACCAGTCGATCGCGTAGTTGGCGTCTTCGCGGCCGTCATCGCGCCAAGCGGTGTAGGCGCCGACATTGGTGATGGTGTAGCCGGCGCCGTCAGGACCGGCGCCGAGATAGAAAGTCACGATGCCGCCGCTGATTTCGACGCTGAAATTGGTGGTGCCCGGTTCGCCACTCATTCCATCGTGGAGGGCGGCGGCGGTAAGATGGTTTTCCGGCCCGAAAGTGAGGGTGTTCGAGACGATGGAAACGGAGGATTTGGTGAGAAGCTCGCCGGTCGGCAAGCCGGGAAAGCTGCCGCCTGCAAAGATTGCGTTGGTTTCGGTTTCCGACACCTCCGGCGGCAGAGGAGCGGACCAGAAGTAGCTGCCCGAACCGACAGCGTAGATGGCGGCGCCATTCGAATAGCCGAGATAGGAGACGCCGGGAGAGTTGGCAGCGGGCAGCCCGCTTTCTACAACGCCGATGGGATCGGCGGTGGGGACCAAGACCTGGGCCGTGGTATTGGGGGGAATGGTGACGGCAAGATTGAGAGTAGCGCCGACATTGGTCCAGGCGGTGGAGATGAGACCGCGCGTGGAGTTGTAGCTCGTGCTGGCCCAGGACAATCCAGCTCCGCGCGTCGGCGCGATGAGCATGGTTTTGTAACCGGGACTTGTGGAGTTGATGCCGCCGATGACGCTGTAAAGGTACTGGCCGACGGAACCGAAGGCGTAATGGTTGAACGAATTCATGGTCTCGCTTTCGAAGCCGGCGCCGGGAGTCCAACCGTCCCAGCGTTCCCACATGGTGGTGGAGCCGAGGGTAACTTGATACAGCCAAGACGGATAGGTTTGCTGGAGGAGGACGGTGTAGGCGAGATGGTCGAGTCCGGCCTTGTGAAGGGCGGGCAGGAGGCGGGGTGTGCCGATGAAGCCCGTGGCCAGATGGTAATCATATTGGGCGATGGATTTGGCGAATTGCTGCGTGACCTGCGGGAGCAACGCCGGCGGAACAAGATCGAGCGTGAAGGCCAGGGCATAGCCGCACTGGCTGCTGCCATCGCTGAAAGCGCCGCTGGAGTTGAAGAATGTCCCGAAGGCGCTGACGATGTTGCTGTGAAGAGTGGCGTAGGTGGCGGCATCATTGGTGCGGCCGATGGCCTGGGCCATCTCGGTCATGGCTTGGGCGTAGCCGGCGTAGAAAGCCGTGTCAATCACAAGTTCGGAAGCCGCGCCGCCAAGGTTGAGCCAGTCGCCCAAATCGCCGGGCAGACTGGTCAGCGTGTAGCCGGAGGCGTAGGAGTTGAGGTATTCGCCGTAACTTTGCATGGCGGCATAATGGTCACTGATAACATTGGTGTCGTCGTAGGCGCGATAAATGGTGTCCGGGCAGACCCAACCGGCGTCACCCCAGGCTATGCCGGCGGTGCCAACGTTGAGGTCCGGGGAGACGTAGGCAAAGGCACCGTTGGCGTATTGGGAGTCCTGGTCGAGGGCGACAAGGTGGCGGTGGAAGAAGGATTGAATGTCGAAATTGTAAGTGGCGGTGGGAATGAAGAATTCCATGTCGCCCGTCCAACCCATTCGTTCGTCGCGTTGGGGGCAGTCAGTAGGAACTTCGAAGTAGTTGCCTTTCTGGCTCCAGACGATATTGCTGTAGAGATGGTTGACCAGGGGACTGGAGCAGGCGAAATTACCCGTGGGCTGGATCGCGGAATGGACGACGATGCCGGTGACGGTGGAGAGACTGGGAGGAACGGAAAGGCCGCGGAGTTCCACGTAACGAAATCCGTGGAAGGTGAAATGAGGCTCGAAAACGGATGTGCCGTTACTGGAGAGAATGTAGGTGTCCGTGGCTTCGGCTCCGCGCAGGTTGGCGGTGTAGATGATGCCACCGGGATTGAGCATTTCGCCATGCCGCACCGTGATGGTGTCGCCCGCGCTGCCGGTGACTTGGATGCGAGCCCAGCCGGCTATGTTTTGGCCAATGTCGAAAGTGTAGCAGCCCGGTGCCGGCTCGGTCATATTAGTCGCGGGAAGATTTTCAAAGCACTGGGAAGCCTCGGTGACGGCGGCCTGAATTTGAAGGCTGCTGCCTTGGACTAACTCGGTCGGATTGCCGTAGAGGGCCTCAATGATGTTCAGGGTCTGTCCGGTGCCGCCCACATCAACAGTCGAGTGTTCCGGGTAGGTAACAGTCTGGGTGACGCCCCCCAGCGCGTAGGTGAGTTGGAGGGCCTTGACGACTCCGTAGTCGGGGTCGCCACCGAGGTTGGTATTAGCGACGACGAAGTCAAGAAGATTGTTTGTAACGTAGCCGGCGACGATCGAGGTGACATTGGTATAGCCAATGGTCAGGGAGTTGAAGCCGGTGACGACGGGGGACCAGGCGCTGTCATTGAAATTGGTGGAGTCCCATCCGGGCATTTCCAAGCGGGCGTCGTATTTCGAGCCCATGAGCAGGTCGCCGAAAAGGATCGGGCCGTAGCTGGCCTTCCAGGAGTTGTCGGTGACAATGGTTTGAGTGGTGCCGTCGGAAAGCTGGAGGACAAGCTGGGCGAGGAAACAGGGAGTGCCGCCGTAGTTGCAACGCTGGCCCTTGAAGGCGAGATCGCTCGCATACCAGCCGTCGCCAAGGATGGCGCTGATGGTGTTGGAGCCGCTTTGCACCAGGCTGGTGACATCGTAGGTTTGATAATAGACGCGTTTGGTGAATTGGCTCCAGCCGGGGGTCAAGACGTCGTTGCCGGCCTTCTCGCCGTTGAGGTGAAGTTCGTAGGCGCCGAGAGCCGTCACATAGACAATGGCGCGCTTGACGGATTGGCCGACGGAAAAGGTTTTGCGCAAATAGGGGGCGGGCACACGCGCGAGATCGTTCAAGGCCGGCGTGCCCCAGGGAGTGCCCGAGGAGGCGCTGGCGACGGGCCAAGAGGAAGCGTCATAGGTGGCCTCGACCCAGTCGGCGGGCGGTAGTTGAGCGGCCGTCCAAGTGTTATCGACCGCGATGTTGGAGACGCTGCCGGAAGCGAACTGGACGACCAGGCGCCCCATCACGACGGCCGGTTCCTGGTCGGTATTGGTGGCGGCAAGACCGATAATATTAGTTCCGGAATGCAACATGGAGGTAACATTCATTAGCGTTGTAGGTTCCCAGCGCGCGGCGAAGTTGGTGGTTTCCTGGCCGTTGATGTAAGCTACACAATAATTGTCGGCGTAGAGGCAGAGCACGGCGTTGGTAATGACCTGGTTGGAGGGAAAAAAGACTTGCTGCCGGAATGAGGCTTGATTGTCACCCGCCTGGCCCTGCCCGGAGGCGAGGCCGATCCAATCGAGATTGGAGGTGTTAAACAGCACCGTGGCGGCCAGTTGTTGGGGGGTCGGGTTATACGCGGCGTCATAGCCGATCCATTGGGCGGTCCAATTGCTCTGGTAGATCAGGCCCATCGTCCATTGGGCGGAGGGACTCCATGCGGAGAGGAAACCGTTGCCGTCATAGACATGCACCTGCCAGTAGCATTGTTCGCCGTTGGTCAGGGTCTTGCCGGCGTAGTGGACGTTGACGGTTTCGGCGCTGTTGACTTTGCCGCTGTCCCACAAATCGGCAAGGCCGGGTTGGGAGCCGACCCAGACTTGATAAGCGGCTTGGACCTCCCCGCGGTATGCGGCGCCGGTTTCACCGCTTTGGAACTGCCAGGAAAGAGTCGGCGCGGTGTCGTCGATGCCCGCCGGATTTGTGCGCTGGTCGCAATGGAGGTTAATCGGTTGCAAGGGCGACTGCTGGGCGCGGACACTTCCGGCCCAACAAAGAAGCCCCACGGCGGCGGCGAGTGATCGGAGCGTCCCGATTGCTTTCCAATTTGAGTTCAAGCAGAATCCTGAAGAAAGCTCAAAACACTGGCGGGCGGCGGAAGCGGGATATCAGTTATTTTCACCTTAGGCGGGAAGCAGAGTAAAGCCCTCAGTTCCACGGCAATGTCCAACCTCGCATGCTTCCATTGGTTTAAACGCCTCCATCAACTTTGGTTCAACTGTCATTGCTCCCGCAAATCTAATCAAGGCAACCAACGAAGTCAAGTCCTAACTCATAATCATAATCATCATCATAATCTCCATCGCTTTAGTGTACTTTCCCTGAATAAGTGGTCGTCCTTGTTTTGCCTTCTCCGCGTATTTTGGTGTTTTGAACATTGAATTTTGAGCGTTGAGCGTTGAATGTTGAACTTTTTTGCGCCGCGCAGGTTTGATTTGGTTTGATTGGGCCGGCCGCGTGCAATTTCGGCCTTGGCATTAACATAAGCATCGCGCTTAGGATGGTCGAGTTTTTTTGCTCGAACCTCAGTCAACTCGGTTGGAGGGGGTTTGACTGGGGTTTGCCTGTGCCGCTGTGACGTGGCCTCGTCGCTTCATCCTTCATCGTTCATCCTTGTCCTGCCCTCCACCCGCAGGTTTGATTTGGTTTGATTCACCTTGATTTGACTTGGTCCAGCCTCATTCGTCCAATTCGTCGCATGGGTCCTTCGCAGGTTTGATTTGGTTTGATTTAGTTTGATAGGCCGGGTCGCTCAGGCCTATAATGCGTGAAAATCACGCAGATCGCAGTGCTCCACGACTCCGATTAACCCATGACCGTTGATGAACTATGTGTTCTTTGTGTTCCTTGGTGGCCAATAGCAACTGCTGAGTTCCGGCTCAAATTCAGCCCAATCGCCGGGAGCCGATTTTGTGGTCAGCCTTTGCGAGGCCGGATACCCGACTGCAAATTTTCAATGAACAGGCGCGTGATCGCCGCACACGTGCCACAATACCACGTTCCGGCGGCAACGCAAAATCTATGTTTGCATTGAACAAGGCGATAGAGTCGACAACGCAGTTTTTCGTCCAAAATCCTTTCAACAGGACGAACAGGCATTCAGTGCATGGCCACAAGGTTTTACGCAGCATCGCCGCAGGGTCGAGAGAACCTGAGAATACTGAAAAACCAGCAAAAACCAGGAAACCGGATACAATCACGGGATAAAATGGTGGTTCACGGTTTTGAACCGTTCTGGCGGATCTGCGGGCTAGGCTGCACAAGACCGCGCAACTCGTACCATTCCTTAGACGCAGCCATCTGCCGTTCATACGTTTTGGAATTCGAGCTTGAAGACATTGCGAGATACCTTGAATCGCTTGGCCTCTAGACGATGCTCGCATTGGAGTCGCTAAGGCATTGGGGTCGCATCTAAACATTCTACATTTGAAAATCTCTATGCCGAACGTGCCATTCGTGAAAGTGAAACGGTCACCCATTCGGAAGTTAGTTAGTATTTCCAGCAGTAGGCAACCAATCGCAGACTTCGCACCAGCTTTTCTGACTGCGGTTCCAGACACAGTTGGCTTCCCAAGCCCGTCACGAGTTGGTTGCCCCAAAAGGAATTTTCGCCCTGCGATTTCTGGTCTTGGATTTCACGGCCCCGCCACTGTGGCTGGACCTGGGCAGCGCCACCGCCGACATCAACGGCCTGATGCCATTCGACGACACCAACGCCTCCAACTACCCCGCCCGCTTCAACTTCACCTCCCCGTAATCTTGGGGTGGCCGCCTCGCGCCACGCTGCGTTCACGCCGCGGGAGGCGCGTTCAAATCGGCGAAAACGATAATGCCGGCGCCGGTCTGCAAGAGGCTCAAGACCTTGATGCTGACCTGCTGGCCGATCATGCTGTGTCCATTGTTGATGACCACCATCGTGCCGTCGTTGAGGTAACCCAGGCCCTGCCCCTTGTCCTTGCCTTCGCGCACCACGCGCAAGGTGAAAACTTCCCCGGGCAGGATGACCGGCTTCAGGGCGTTGGCCATTTCATTCAGGTTAACGTAGGGAACGGACTGCAATTCCGCCACTTTGCCCAGGTTGTAGTCGTTGGTGAAGAGCTTGGCCCCCAGCGCGCGGGCCAGCCGCACCAGCTTGGCATCCACTTCCGTCTCCTCGGGAATATCGGCGTCGTGAATCTTGACCTCGTTCGGCTTGATTTGCCGCAGCCGGGTCAGCATCTCCAGGCCCCGCCGCCCGCGGGCCCGAATGACCGGGTCGTTCGAATCGGCGATCCTCTGCAATTCGTGCAGGACGAACCGCGGCACCACCAGCGTCCCCTCGATGAAATTGGCCTCGATCAAGTCGGCTATACGGCCGTCAATAATAACGCTGGTGTCCAGCAGCAGCAGGATTTCCGGCTTGAACTGGGGCGCGAAACGCACATAAGGAATAATCAGCGAGAAGTCCTCCTTGTTGCTGCGCATGGCCAGGACCATGCCCAGGTAGCTGAAACTCAGGAACAGCCCCAGCCGGATGACGCGCCTTTGCGGGTCGTCGGCGTCGGCGAACAAGGCGGAGTGGTCCATCAGCCAGGCCACCAGCGACCCTAAAAAGAGTCCAAAAGTGGCGGCGGAAAAGGCGCGCAGGGAGAAGCCCTTGAGCATCTCATCAATGGCCACGCACAAGCCCCCCAGACCGAAGCCGATGATCAGGCCCTGCAGGCCGTTGTTGATCCATTCCGGCCGCACCTGGCTCACCTCGTAGCCGGCGAAGGTACACAGGCACAAAAAAAAGATTCGAATGGTCCAAAGCGGGCTCATGGAAATCTTTGCGCGCCGGCGAGCTTGGTATTGACGCTCATCCGTACTTAGTGCGCCGCAGCCTGAGTCTTTTCATTTTCTTCAATATATTTCGGCTTCCATAACATGCGCCAAATGCCTCTCTGATTGAGATTGTTGCCAAAGGTGGCGAACGCGGCGGCCAGGGCGTTGGCGTTGTTGATCAGCGAGGCCGCCTCGGCCTTCATCGCCTCATCCTTCAGCAACCCCCCGGCCAGCCCCTTGCCAGCTTCCAAATCAGCCGCAACCTGCTTGAAAGAAACCAGGGTGTCACGCAAATTCTGAATCGACTCGTTGATGGCGGGCCGGTTGGTCGCCACCAAATGGTCCAAGTCGGTGGCGATGAGATTGAGCTTCTCGGAGAAACTCCGCAGGTTGGTCACCGCCGCGTTCACGGCCGGCGTGTTGGAATGGATCAAATCATCCGCGCCTTGGGCCATCCCGCGGGCCAGGGTCGTCATCGACTCCAAGTTGCTCAAGGTCATGCTTACGCTGCGCAACGACTGATCGGACAAAACGGTGCGGTTGACGTTGTTGATGGCGAGGTCAAGGTCGCTCATCGTCTTTTTGCCTTGAGCCAGCAGGCCGGCGACCGAGCGCACTGCTTCCTGCATGTTGAAAGGAGTCTCCCCTTGCACCACGTCGCCGTTGCGCCAATAGCCCGCCTCCAAGTTGGTCGAGGGCGTGACCGAAAGGTATTGGTCCCCCAGAAAGCCCAGCGCATCGATCTGGATCAGCGCATTGGTGCGGATTTTATATTTGGCCAGGATGACGACGTTCACGGCCACAGAGCGGCCATCCGGCATCAATTCCAAATCGGTGGCCTTGCCTACCGGCACGCCGGACATCATCACGTCCGCCGTGGGCTTGAGGCCGGCCGCGGTGGGAAGCAGAATGCGCAGATGGTACGTGCTCTCGAAGAGCGTCTGGCCCCGACTGAAACTGAGCACCAGCAGCGCCAGCAGCGCCATTCCGGCCACCACAAAAATGCCTACTTTGAGTTCGATGCGTGATTGATTCATAATTCAAACTGCTCCTGCGGGCCGGCGATGCCGTTGACGAAACGGTAAATCACCGGGTCGCTCGATTTAAAAAGATCCTCCGGCGTCTGATCGGCGTATATGCGGCCCTGGTGCAACAGCAAGATGCGTTGTCCGATCCGCCGGGCGCTGCGCATATCGTGCGTCACGGCGATGGAGGTGACCTTTAATATCTGCACCACGCGTATGATCAAGTGATCGATGGCATCGGCCGCGATCGGATCCAGGCCCGTGGTGGGCTCGTCGTAGAGCAGAATCTCCGGGCGATAAATAATGGCGCGGGCCAAGCCGACGCGCTTGCGCATGCCGCCGGAAAGTTCCCCGGGCCACTTTTTCTGAATGCCCTTCAAACCGACCACATCCAGCACCTCCTCCACCCGCCGGGCGATTTCTTCCCGCGCAAAACGGCGTTCGCGGTTGAGCACGAAGGCGATGTTGTCCTCCACGTTCAGGGAATCGAAGAGCGCGGCCCCCTGGAAGAGCATGCCGAACTGGCGGCGGATGGGCAGCAATTGCCGCTCATCCAGACCGGCTATATTAACGCCGCCCACGAGGACTTCCCCCGTATCGGGCGTGAGCAGGCCGACCAAGTGCTTGAGCAAAACGCTCTTGCCGCCGCCGCTGACGCCGATAATGGTCAAGGCCTCGCCCTTTTCCACCGAGAACGTCACGCCCCGCAGCACGGCCAGCGAGCCGAAACTCTTTTTCACATCACGCACCTCGAGGATCATACCAGCAAACGGTTGAGCACCAGCGTCAAAAAGAAATTAGTGATGAGGATGCTGATGGAGGAATAGACCACCGCCTCCGTCGTGGCGCGCCCCACCCCTTCGGCCCCTTGCGGACAATTGAGGCCCTTGTCACAGGCCACCACGGCGATAATGGCGCCGAAAACGAACGTCTTGATCATGCCCGTCATCACGTCGTCCATGTCCGTGTAATGGATCATGTTGAACCAGAGATAGGTGGGATTGATCCCCAGATAGCAGACGCCGACCAGAAACGCGGCAAAAATGCCGACGCAGACCGAAGCCGCCGAGAGCAGCGGCATGACCAGCAGCATGGCCAGGAAACGCGGCACCACCAGGTAATCGATCGGATGGGTGGCCAGGGTGCGCAAGGCGTCGATCTGTTCGGTCACACGCATGGTGCCCAATTCGGCGGCGATGGCCGCGCCGACGCGTCCGGCCACCATCAAACTGGTCAACACCGGCCCCAACTGGCTGACCATGCCCACGCTGACCACCGCCAGCGTGGCGGTGTCCATTTTGACCTTGTGAAATTCGAGGTAAGTTTGGGCGCACAGCACCATGCCGGTGAAGGCCCCGGTGATGCAGACCACCGACTGCGATTTGACGCCGATGAAATACATTTGATACAAGACATCGCGCCAGACCGGCTTGACCTTGAAGAGGGAATAGAAAAGGTCGCGGCACAACAGACTGCCGCGGCCCAGGCCGCTGAACCAATCGCGAGCAAATTGTTTGGCCGAACTCGTCATTCAGACGGCAGCCACACTAATTGCCCCCGGTTGCAATTGCCAGCGGAGAAATTAAGGCAAAACCCGCGCTTGTTTTGTGGCCGCCAAAAACCTGCGCGGTGAGCGCCGCTATCAATTCCGTGAAAAATAGGCTCTCGAAATGAACGCCCTACCAGACCACTCTCAAGCGCGCCAGGTGCAGGTCGCGCCGAGGTATGGGAGGCCTTCTTTGGCCGCGTGCCGGCCAACGGCCCGCGCCATCGTTTCCCGTTCAGCGGCGCGTCCAGGAAATTTTTTGGCCGATTTGAGTCTTCCGAACAAATCCAAAGCCCTTGCCTGGGGACGCACGACCACCGAGCCATCCTCGCGGAGAGACCAAGTCAGTCATTGGCGAGGCTTCATCGTCCA
>PLIU01000106.1 GCA_003140095.1 Verrucomicrobiales bacterium
GGCATCGAGGACCTGATGGCCATTGCCGACTCCGGCGGCGTCATGCCGCCCAAAAGCACGTGGTTTGAACCCAAACTGCGCGACGCGATGTTTTGCCACATGATCTGAACAAGTTCAAGCTTGGGGGAGGCGAGCCATGTTTTCTTTGGCAGCGGATAGCCATTTCGCCCATGACTTCAAGGAAGTTTTTCAAAGCCGAGGTTTTGGCCTTTTGGCCCCGTCCGTCCTGCTGGCCGAGCCTTCACGAACAATCGGTCAGCATGGCCCTGCTTCAAGCCAGACGCAAGTTGCGCAAGACCTGGACGGTGGAACGCGCCTTGTTGAGCGTGTAAAAGTGCAGGCCGGGCACCCCGCCGCGGAGCAACTCCTCGCATTGCCGGGTGGCGTACTCGATGCCGAAATCCGCGCACGCTTCGTCGTTGTCCGCGTATTTTTCCAGGCTGGCCAGCAACGGAGCGGGCAATTCCGCGCCGCACAAGGCGGTGAACCGCTTGATCTGGTGCGCGCTCAGGATTGGAATGAGGCCCGGGCAGAGCGGCACGGCGACGCCCTTGCGGGCCAGATAATCCCGGAAGCGGAAGAAATCGCGGTCGTCGAAGAAAAGCTGTGTCAAGACAAAATCCGCCCCGCAGTCAATCTTGGCCTTCAAGCGGTCCCAATCCACCTCGCGTCCTTCCTTGCAGGCCACGTGGCCTTCGGGGAACCCGGCGGTGCCGATGCAAAAGCCGCCCATCTCCTTGATGAAGCGAACCAATTGATGGGAAAACTCAAACCCGCCCTCGGTTTTTGCAAAGTCCCCGCTGGCACCCGGCGGATCACCGCGCAAGGCGAGGATGTTCATGATGCCCAGCGCCCGCGCCTGCGTGAGCACCTGGCGCAGCTCCTCCGCCGTCGCATTGACACAAGTCAAATGCGACATGGCCACAATCTGGTGCTCGCGTTGGATGCGATCGACGATGCCGAGGGTCTTTTCGCGCGTGCCGCCGCCGGCGCCATAAGTGACCGAACAATAATCCGGATGCGCTTCCTTAAGGGCGGGGATCGTTTTTTCCAAGAGCGCGCGTTCGCCCTCCTCCGTTTTGGGCGGAAAAAACTCGAACGAAACCACCGGCTGGCGCAACGCCGCCTTCCGTGCATGAATGTCACGAATAAATCGCATCGGCTGCATTATGGGCAAACACGGCCAGAATTCAAGGCTGGCATGAACTTGTCTTTCGCAGGGGCGTACGGGAGATTTTCTTACAGAAGCAAACGAAGAGAACGAAGAATCATTGGAAGCCGCAGCCGAGGACGGTTGCGCGACGGCTTCCATCGCGAAAAGTTCTTTGACATTTCGCCCGCCGCTGGCAACATTAAGCCCATGAGAATTATCGTGATGCTCGCGGCCGCTTTGTGTGCCGCCCAAATCGTGCTCGCGGACAATGAGTCGCCGCTGCAAAACATTCCCTTGAAAGACATCAACGGGAAGGACACTTCGCTCAAAGATTATGCCGGCAAGGTCATCCTGCTGGTCAACGTCGCCTCCAAGTGCGGCAACACCCCGCAATATGCCGGCCTCCAGGCCCTCTACGACAAATACAAGGAAAAGGGCTTGGTGATCATCGGCGTGCCCTCCAACGATTTTGCCGGGCAGGAACCGGGGACGGCCGAAGAGATCAAGACATTCTGCACGCAGAACTATGGCGTGACTTTTCCGCTGATGGCCAAAGTCCACGTCAAGGGCAAGGACAAATGCGCGCTGTACGCGGCCCTGACTGGGGACGGCGCGCCTTTCGCAGGGGAGGTCAAGTGGAACTTTGGGAAATTCCTGATCGACCGCAACGGCCAGGTCATCAAACGCTTCGAACCCTCTGTCAAGCCGGAAACGCCGGAAGTGGTGCAGGCGGTCGAGGCGGCGCTGAATTGAGCCAGGATTCGACCCCTCGTGCAAAACGCACGGGTTGATGAACGGCGCTCACGGTCGTGGATTTGCAAGACGATCGTGGGAAATGGATTATTGGATGCGCCAACCACCGCTCAAGAGATTCGAGGCCATGGAGGTTCTTCGGCAACTGGTTCAGCCTTTTGAGGCCGATGCCGCGCGACTTCCAAGACTTTTTACGAATGTTGAACGATCAAGGGATTGAGTCCCTGATCATTGCAGCCGTATGATAGTCCCATATACTTTGCGGCGTCGCTTCCGCCTTTCGTTTCCTTGGTTTGCTTCTGTTTGGCTCTGAAAGTTTTACAGAAGGTCACGAAAGCAACGAAGGAGAAAAAAGAGACGGCAGCCTGGTGGCGCTGTTGCTCCGATTGCGGCGCCAATGCGAAGAGGCGCGACTACTTTTCCGCGCGGATACCTTCCTAACGCGTCTCAAACGGTTGTTGGACGAGGTTCCCCAATCATGCCGCGAAAGAGCTGCCGACCGAGCAGGCCGGACTGTCAAAAGCGCGGTAGCTTCTGCCGGGTCGTTATTGAGCGGAACATAAGTGGTACCCCCGCCCGGAATTGAACCGGGATGGACGGTTTAGGAAACCGCTCCTCTATCCATTTGAGGTACAGGGGCTAAATGCTTATTTAAAAGCCTATGCAAGTTTGAACAACGCTCGAATTTAGTCATCGTATCCGCATTTTGGCGGTTTCTGCAATGAAAACACCATCTGATACCGTTGCGGAAAAGCAACCG
Organism: Verrucomicrobiales bacterium; assembly: GCA_003140095.1. Classification (GTDB taxonomy): domain Bacteria; phylum Verrucomicrobiota; class Verrucomicrobiia; order Limisphaerales; family Palsa-1400; genus Palsa-1400. The sequence continues at coordinate 2,667 of PLIU01000106.1, forward strand.
CCCGGCGCGAACCCGAAATCGCCCTGGCAAAAGACGCCATATCCCAACCTGATTCGTACGCTCCAAGCGGCACTTATTTTGGCCGCGTCAAAGTTGACGGCAAGTTAATTCGACGCTCGAGTTCGCGGTTGCCGGGCCTGCTATCGCTTTGCCGCCGCCAATTGGTCATAATTGCGGATACCCAAGAGGCGGCGAACTATATATATAGCTCAGTCGTTACCGTCTAAGGAAGTATGACTTCATGCAGTATTTCATCAATGGTTCTGGATTCCCATCTCCTCGCCCGCTCCTGAATGTTTGCGATGCGCTCCTGCGCCGTACCAGAGAGTTCGGTCACGCGAAAGTGTCGCAATTTTGTTTCACGCAGCCACCAGAGCTCTGCCTTTAATAGCGCAAGTTGTGCCGATCTCGGCTTTTCTGCAGCTTTGGCTAATTGTCCGCGCGATGCCCCTCCACGAATCGCGTGCCGCAATTCTTGCTTTCGCTTCAGGAATTGTTCCCTCTTTTTTGTGCTATTCGCTCGTGGAGGATATGTTGGCACTCTCTCAGATTTATCTCATGCGCGATTTAAAGGCAATGTGTTTTAACAAGAGTGCGTTAACGAGAGCATCCTCCGCGAATTGAACGAAGCGGGATTCGAGGCCGCAGCTAGGCGTTTGCGCAATCGCCTCACGACCAAGGGGATCCTCAAGCGGTTCGTCCATCCGCTGGTTCAAAAATGAATCCGTGTTGATCACTTCAAGAATTACGGTTGTCCTGAAGAGGCCAGCCAAGCTGAAAGGATGCGGCCATCGCTGTTCTCCAGTCCGGCCGGCAACGGCGTTAGGCGACCCGCCACGATTTCGCTGCCCCACTTGGCCAACTCGCTGGCCGAGTCTTCCTTCAGCCAAACCTTTAGCAGTGCTTGAGCTTCGGCGGTCCGCCCGCACTGCGAAAGCGCCAGGGCCTGGATGATTTCACCAACGCCCCTTTGTGGCACGCCGGGCCGGCTGGCCAGAATTCTGTCAAGCATACGCCGCGCCTCCTCGGGGGCTTTGCCCCGCGACTGGCTCTGGTAGGCCAGCCAGTCCTGGAGCCGCTCGTCCACATCTGCGGCATACGGTTTGCCTGAGCCTAAATGCTCCGGCCACTGCCGCCCCTTATCGATGAAGCGCAGCGCCTCGTCCAAAGCCCCGCTCTTCATGCGTTCGACCGCGAGCATCAATTGAGCTTCGCGAAAGAGCGAGTGCGCCTCGGTGCTGCCCTCGCAGGGCAACAAATTCAGGGAGTTTAGCAGGTCGGCCGCATCCTGAAAGTGGCTGGTCGCCAGGAGCGTTTTGGCATGTAACAGCGCCAGGACGCCGTTGGTGGGGAAACGCCCCGCATAATCGGCTGCCACCGTCAGCGCGGAGCCAAGGTCGCCATGCTTGAGGTACTGCCGCGCCAGCATCGCCCCATAACGCCATTGGCCGGGATCCAGTTGCCCGGCCCGTTGCAGATCCGGCACCGCGCCCTCTGGACTGATCTGGGCGCGGGCGGCGTAGAACGGCCCGAAGCCAGGCTCTTGGCCGCAGGCGGCCATCAACTCCCGCGCCGACTCCAGTTGCCCTTGCGACCAATGGCTTAGAGCGAGAAAATACTTGGGCTGCCAGGCCTGGCTCTGTTGGCCGGACCACTCGAAGACCGGGATGGATTCCGTCCGAAAAGGGAACACGAAAGCAGGCGAGGCCGCCTCTGCCCGCGCCAGCAACTGCTGGTCGTGGCTCAAGTACGCCAGCCAATATAACACCTCCGCGGTCGGCGGCGCCAACTCCAGCACCTTGGCCGCATCGGCGTCCAACCCCGCGTTGCGATACCACGCCGCCAGTTCAAGATAGGTTTCCTGGGGCAGTTCATTGCGAACCAGCCCGGCGAATTCCTGGCGGCTCGCCTGACCCAGCAAGTATTTCTCAAACCGGGCGAAGTGGCTGAGCGGATCGATCTGGAGCAAGGTCTCCAGCGCGGCCTTGGCTCCGGAGGTGTTGCCTTGCAGCCGATAAATGCAGGCCTGCAATTCCAAGGCGTCGAGGTTGAGCCGGTTGTTGTCCAGACTTTCTTCGGCACTGGCCAGACTGCGATCATATCGCTTCTCGCGCAAGAAGGTCTTCGCCAATTCCACGCAGGCGGCACTGCGCCAACCAGGAGAAAGCGCGGCGATGCTGAAGGCGTCCTGGGCATCCGCCACGCGCCCCACCGCGGCGCTGGCCAGGCCAAGCTGGTAATTGGCGCCCGGGTCGTAAGTGTCAATGCTCAACGCGTGCAGCGCGAAGCCGCGCGCCGGGAGGTAATCCGCGCGGCGATTGGCCAGCGCGGCCATCTCCACCAAGGCCGGGAGAAAATTGGGATCCTTTGTCAAACACAACTGAAATGCTTCCGCCGCCTGAGCGTAGTCCCGTTGCCGGGCGCTTTCCTGGCCCTTGAGATACAACCCGTAAGCCGAGCTCCAATCGAAATCCGGCGGCGCTGCCGTGGGACGGCTGAGCGCATCATCCTCGTCCGGCGCATACCGCAGCTTGTCGCCGCCAAGACACACTTTAAGTTTCTGCGCCGGAGCCGCCAGCGGCACATCTTCCTCCACGGGTTGCATCGTCTTCAGGTCCAGGACCTTGCTGTACAAAAGGCGCTGGCCGTCGAACACCTCCAACTTGTCGATCAATGGCCGGGCCGGGCAAAGCCGAATGACCAACCGCCCATCCAGCCGCGTGACATTCATCGCTCCCCAAGGGCTGGCGCTGACAAAGCCCTTGATGTCCTTGACCGGCAACCAATGTTCCGTCCATCGATCAGTGGCGTAAGGGGAGAATTCCTTGTGCTTGAACGGAGTGAGGGTGCTTTCCGGCGCCGTCTGGTTGAAGAGCCGTCCGGATTGGACTTCGACGTATTGCCCGTCGGTATCGGTCAGCAGTTTTTCCCAAACCATTCCCTCGCGCGAAAGCCCCCAAATCCAGATTTTCCGGCCCGGCTTGTCCTCGTAGGCAGAACAATGCGCCATCCCAAAGTCCTCGTCGTGCCAATAGCCGCCGAAGAAATCGGCCAAACGGCCAAACACATGATATGATTTGTAGGAGCCGAAGTCGTTCTGATTGTACCAGGAAATGTCCCGCCCGTTGGCTGGGTTGATGGGCCAGTCGCTGACCTTGCCGTCATGGCCCAGATACCTTGTGCCTGGATAGACCAACTGCAAGTTGCCGGCAGCTTTGATGCCGGCGTTCATCCAGGTATAGTAGGGCTGGTCCGCGCCAGAGCCGTTGTGCCAGAACGAGCGGGTCGAAAAACAAGCCTGACCGGCCGGCAGGTTAATCTCCAAGCTCCAGGTGCTGCGGGTCAGCAGATCCAGGACCCCGATGATGCAGCTCGCGCTGCCGTCGGAATTAGTGCGCACCAGGTAATCCACCGGCGAAAAGCAGTTAGGCGTATGGCCGAAGATGCCGTAGTTGGCCTCGATGCCGCCGCTGGTCCAAGGCCCCCGCATCGAGACGTCGCGGAACTTGACGACATGATTGAAATAGAGGAAAGACTTGCCGGTGCCTTTCTCGATCGCCGCCCAAACCTTGCCCCCAATCTCCGGCAGGATCAAGACCTGCAAGTAATCATTGGACAACTCCACCACCTTCCAAGTCTTTTGGACAGGTTGGTCGGTGAAACCGTCATAGCGGAAATAGGGATAGAACTTGGACATCGCCGGCACCGGGTCGGCATCCGAATACGGATAGGTGGTAAAGACCCGCTCGAATTCCCTCGCGACCGCCGCGTGCGGGGGCGATCCCGCTCCGATGGCTGCCCAATGTCCACCGGCCAGCAGAAGCAAGAACAGGATGATTTTTCTCATTCCATTAGAACGCATCTTAACATAAGCATCTCTATCATGATTATCGTGTTTCTTTTAAAACCTCAGCCAAATGGTTTAACTGACTTTGACTAAGTTTGACCGGGCTGTGTGCCGGCATTCTGGTTTCGCCGCCTTTACCTCCAATTTCGGGACACGGCCCACCCACAGCAGGTTTGATTTGGTTTGATTTGGTTTGATTCACCTTGATTGGGCTTGATTGGCGCGTCTGCAAGCTCTCCTACGAGCCATCATAATCATAATCATAACCGTAATCTTAATAGGGATTCCTTTCGCAACCTACCACCCCCGCACCACTGCAGGTTTGATTCGGTTTGATCTGGTTTGATTCGCTTTGATTAGCGCCTCCGACCGGCACAGTCCGAAACTCCTTCGCGTCATTGCACCTTCGCGACTTTGCGTTGAAATCCTCGCGCCCTGCTAAAGGGGCCCGGCTCAGCAAGCGCTCGTTGCTGAGACTCGCCCGGCGTGGCCTTAGAACTGATGAGCATAAAAGTCTCATGGCCAAATATAAACCAACTTTGAAGGGCGTCTAGTGGTGCGGCGGCGCCAAAAGGCTAAGCGCCCTGCCGCGCACCCATGGTGTCGTTTACCAAGGAATCATTCGTGGTTTCGCGCCGGCAGACTTATTTTACTCCGTAGCGTTTTTTTACTTCAGCGTGGGTGAGACGCGCTTTGCCCTGGTCGCGAACCCGCGCTTCGGTCAAATCCAGATAATCGTTCAAGTCCTCCAGTTCCCTCGCGCAGCGTGGCGATCTGTTGCCGCTTTTGTCGAATGGAACGAACGACGGTTTTCCAAGGCTTTAATCATAAACGTCTTTTCGATTACCGATTCTGCGGATCACATTAGTACCTCAGCCGGTAAAAGCGTTGCGGGCCGTTGGTGATGGAGTCGGTGGTGCTGCTGGCCTTTTATGCGGCAACCCCGGCCTTCGGGGCAACGGTTCCGGCGCGCGCCTTGCCGAGCGGAATTTGGGCCGTGACGGTCGTCCCTTTGCCCGGAACCGATTCAATGCTGAATTGCCCGCCGACCATCTCCAATCGTTCCCTCATGCCGAGCAATCCCAAACGTCTGTTCTTTTGGCCGTGCCACACGCTTTCCGCCGGAAGGCCTTTGCCATTGTCTTTTATTCTCATGCAAACGGCGCCATTAAGTTTCTGAATGCTCACCTCCACCCGGCTGGCTCGCGCATGGCGCGCCACATTGGTCAGCGCTTCCTGGGCGATACGATAAAAAACGATTCGCTTGTCAGCATTTAAATCCTCCACGGCAGCGAAGGCCGAAAGGCGGACTTGGATGCCCGTTTCCTCCTTGAATCCCTTCATAAACGTTTGGAGGGCGGGAACCAGCCCCACGTCGTCCAGCACCGCCGGACGCAATTCCCGGGCGAACTGATGCACGATGTTCACTGCCTTCTCTACCAACTGTTGCGTGCGGGTGATGTTTCGCTCACGCTCTTTGGTGTTCATGGTGGCATCCTCTTTCAAGGGCGCCAGTTGGAGATTGATGCCCGCCAAAGCCTGAGCGATGACATCATGCAGATCGCGGCTGATGCGCTTTCGTTCTTCCTCCTGCGCCAGGAGCAACTGGCGCGACAGCAGCCGCAGTTGATCGCGCATGTGCCGGGACTCCTCCAACATCCGCCCCTGGTCTTGCTCGCTTTGCTTGAGGGCTTCCTCCGCCGCCCGCCGCTGGGCGATTTCCAGTTCCAACTTCCGGTTGGTGGCCGCCAGCACCGCCATCCGGCGCTGCGCTTCCTCGGCCTGCTTGCGTTCAGTGATGTCATAAAAGCAATTGATGGCCCCGGTGATTTTTCCTTGCTTGTTCGTTAACGGACGGATATTCACAACCACAATAACCCTCGAGCCGTCGGGCCGCTCAATCACCGCTTCCGCGTTATGCACCACCGCTTTTTTGCCGCCCACTACCTCCGCCATGGGACAGCGCGCGTGCGGCATAAAACTGCCATCCGGATGGAACAATTTGAGCGAGCCGCAGAAACGCTCGCTGGTATCGCCGGCCGCGGGCTTGCGGCCCCACAGTTTTTCGGCTCGGCGGTTGAATTTCTCAATCACACCCGACGCGTTACAGGAATAGATGGCGACGGGACCCAAATCGAACAAGGTGCGATAGCGCTCTTCACTTTCGCGCAACGCCGCCTCCACTCGTTTGCGCTCGGTGACTTCCTTTTGCAGCAGGGCGTTCGACGCCACGGCGACTTCGGTCAGTTCATGCTGCCGCAGCGATCGGAGCATCAACTCCTGGTTCATCGCGACCATCTTTCCATGAAACTCCGCGGTCTCGGTCACCAGAATCATCACTCCTTCCGGGCCTGCCTCCGCCAGCACTGGCCACATCGTATAAGACCAGAAGAGCGGATGAGTTTCGAAATGTTCCTGTTCGGTGTGGTTTTCCGGTTTTCCCGTGCGAAAAACCCGGTCCAGCAGCCTCACGCACTGGTCCTTCGAGGGCAGCAGGTCGCCGAAAGGTCTTCCAACGATCTGTTCGGTCGGTTTGGCCATCAAGCGGCAAAAGGCGGGGTTGACATACCGTACGATGTGTTTGACTCCCCCCGCCGTGGCCATCGGCAAGGGCGACTGCTCGGAGATCGCCAGACAGTGACTCGCCAAGTCTGGCGGCGGGTTCCCTGTGACGGTAGTGGGTTTCGCTCCGATAAATATCCTCTACTTCGCTGCTTTCGGTTCCGGCGCGGGCTCCTCCCGTTGGCCGAGGCGTTGCGGTATCCCGGTCGTCAACCCGGCATAATCGGTTTTGCGCGGCAGGATGATGACCACGCCTTCGGCGGTGATCACATATTCGCGAATGTCTTTGCTGTGATTGCCCCCGCGCATTTTGATGACCACCATCACCTTGCGAAGCTGGCCATCGATCTCCACGTAGCGCATGCGGATAATGTCGTCGGTGAGAAACGAAATCGTGTAATGACTGAACGAAAAACAGGTAAATGTGTCTTCCACCTCGACCGTGCTCAGGATGGTGATCCCGGCGCCCGTCAACGCCCCGATCATGCGGTAGAGCGACTCGCGAAAGTCGGCCCGGAAACCGGGCGCCAGCGCCATTTCAAATCCCACCAGCGAATCAATCACCAGTCGTTTTGCGCCGATCTTGGTAATGGCATCCAGAATCGCTCGCATCGTTTCATCCACCGACAGGTCCATCGGACGTAGATAAAGCGTCTCGAGCAGGCCCTTTTCTTCCGCCGTTTTTAAGTGGAGTCCGAATGAGCCCGCCCGCTGGATGTATCCTTCCGGACGTTCTTCAAAAATGGCCATGATCCCCGGTTCTCCCTGCCGCAGTCCTTCGGCGATAAATTGCGTCGCCAAAGCCGATTTGCCCGTCCCCGATGGTCCGGCCACCAGCAGACTATCGCCTTCGAGAATGCCCCCGCCCATCATCTTGTCCAACTCGGGAATGCCGATGGAGAGATACCGGCGCTGCGTCGGTTTGGTTTTGCCACCGACCAATCCCAGGGTGCGCGAGAAGGCCTGCAGCCCGTATTCGCTTATCCGGATGGTGTGCAATCCCGGCACCGAGGCCTGCCCGCGCAGCTTGATGACTTGCAATTTCCGCACCACGGAATTTCTTTCCGTCACCTGCCAGAGCCAAAACAGGCCATCGGCGACGGCGAACAACGGATTTTCGCGCGCATCCTCCTCGACATATTCGCCCACGAGAAACGTCGTCGCTTGCCAACTGGTGAGAAATTGCGCCAGGCGCTGGACGAACGATTGCATCTCCAAATTGTTCGGGCCGCCCATCGCTCTGTGCCCCAGGGAACGAAAGGAATCCACCACCACGATACTCGGATGGGCCGCCGTGACTTGTTTAATGATTTCCTCGAGAGCCGCGCTCACATCCCCTTTCTCCAACACGTCGGCCAGGTTGACAAAGCGGACGGCCGAGCCCAACTTGGATTCGTCGAAAAAAGAATACTGTTGCTGATAGCGCAGCATTTTCAGGGCCGGTTCACCGAGAACAGTGAAATAGAGCGCCGGTTTTTTTGGCGTGGCATTGGCGAAAACGATCTGGTGCGCCAGGGTTGTTTTGCCACAACCCGGCGAGCCCGCGATAATGTTGAAGGAAAACTCCGGGATGCCGCCGCCCAGGATCTCGTCCAGGCCCCGCACGCCGGTCGGGAGTTTATGGATGCTGACTTTGCCTCCTTTACCCAGGACCCTTTCAGGCAAAGTGAGCTTGGCCGCTCTAGTGAGCTTGGCCCCTCTAATTTGTTTTCTCATTTATGGTTCCTTCCTGTAAATCCAGATCGTTGAGCAGCGCTTTCGGCCACGCTTCGCGCACCAGGCGCAGCGTTAAATTCTCGCCGATGAACGCCACCATGAGTCCAAGCAATTGAGCCAGCAGCGCCACTCGGCCCACGAACCGCGCGTCGGAGGACAGTTGTGTGTGAATTTCTTCCAACCCTTCCAAAGACCCGTCCGGTTTTACCTGCACCGCGCGCAACCAGGGAACCTCCGCGCTGGCCAGCGCGAGCGAGCGCGATACCAGCGCCCGAAATCCGGCGTTTCCCATCAAAGTCGCCAATTGCGGACGCAGCTTTTCACAAACATTAAGGACGTCTGGGGCATGGTTATTATTAGAATGGCTTTCGTCAGCCTCACAGGTTATGAGGCGCTTGGCAAAACTTCGCATTTGGGGGCTGCCCCGGCTCATTCGGATACTCTTTCACACGGGCAATCACCTGTCAGACAGCCCAACCCTTCCAATGGATCCTCTGTCTTCCTTTGAAGCGCGCCAGCCAACTTGCCGTTCTTGGTCCTTCTCGGTAAATCACCGCCCAGATAATTTACGGGACGCCATCGATCTTGCATATACGGTAAAACCCTACCATGGCGGCACGAGGCTAACACAAGCCAGAGGCTGATTTTTATCGCCTCTGGCTCATTGCCGATGACCCTCAACGGGGCCGCCAGCCGCTACTGCGCCACCGCACGGTAGAACCGATACGGGAAGTTCTTGGCCGCGGCGTCCAGCACGCCAATGATCCCGGTTGGAGTTGCCGTCACCGTTTCCAAGAGAACCCAATTCAACAGGTCGCTGGACACCTGAACCTGGTAAACTTGGCCCGGCGTCCCGGCCAAAGTGAGTTGGACTCCGTTGGTGGTGATCTGCGACGCATTGATTTGGAGGTCGTTGGGTGGCAGGAATTCAAGCGTGACAAAACCCACGGCTTCGCCGCCATGACCATCCGAGTATAAGATGCCAAACGAGTCCTCATTCGCGGCCAGGTTGCTCGGAGGGGTATAGGTCAACGTGGTTTCGTTGGTGGTGACTCTGCCGCCCTGGTAAGAGATAGCATTGACACTTTCCAGAGTGATGACATTGCCGTCCACGTCGGTCACGTTGGTCAACAACTCGCTGATCGGGATGGTCACCGTGACGCCCTTTGTGGCCATGATCACCACGTCGTTGGCCACGGGCGGACTATCCAGCAACACTTCCCGGCTGGCCAAGACGGTGTTGCTCTGGTAGTCCAAGGCCACCTGGATGACCAGTGAATTGGTGCTGGTCTCGTCGGTGGCAAAAGTCACCTGCCGCAACAGGGCTGTCAGCGTGCCAGAGGTGACGATGTTGCTTCCGAGGGTGACGACGAGTGAGTTGGACGTTTGGCTGAGGGTTGCGAACGCCACGCCGCCGTAGCTGACGTTGGTTCCTTGCACTCCGATCTGCCCGGCGTTCGTGCCCTCGGGCAACACAGCCAACTCATCCTCCGCGCCGGCGTTCGTCACCACCGTCACGGTCAACAGCCCGCCCGCGTAATTGAGGCTATTGCCATCGTTGACCGTGGCGTTTGTGTCCAGGTCAATTGGATTATTGCCCACGACATAGAAGACTGGATTGGAGTTTAGCACCAGCGCGGCCACGACATTTAAATCCGCATCGATGAGGAACACGTTGTAGTTGGGAGCCAGGTTCAGCGGATCGACCAGGGCCGGGACGATCTGGTAAATTCCGGCCGGTGAATTCGTCGCCGCGTCTGAACTATAGGAGGCCGTGATCGCATCTCCGTTGGTGAGGCCGGCGATAGTTCCCGTAAACACTGGGTTCGTGGTCCCATAGGCGCGTGTGGCGGCGTTGGCCGTGACCGTTAATGACACTGGCATGACAGTGAGTGTGCCGTTGACATAACTTATCATATAGTCGGAATCGGCGGCGCCGCTGGCAGTTATGGCATAAGCGCCCGCCAGACTGCTAGCGGTGGCGGTCGTGCTGAAAGTCGGCGGAAGAGTCAGGCTCAACGAAGTGTCCCCGTTCACAAGACCGGCATAACTGCCAGTCAAGGCCGGCAGGACCGAGCCATAAGCCTTGGTTTGATTGTCGGCCGTGATCGTAAGTGGGGCGCAGATCACTCTGAGCGCGCCGTTGACATAACTTATCACGTAGTCGCTGTCGGCCGCGCCGCTGACGGTGATAGCAAAAGGGTTGCCGCTGACGTGGCTGCCGGCGATCGCGGTCGTGGTGAGGGTCGGCTGAGTACTCAGGCTCAGCGAGGTGTCCCCGTTCACAAGGCCGGCATAACTGGCGGTCAAAGTCGGCAGCGCCGCGCCATAAATCTTGGTTTGGTTGTCGGCGGTGATCGTCAGGGCCGCGGACGTCACCGTCAGCATGCCGCCAAAATAAGAAATCGCGTAGTCGGGATCGAAGGCGCCACTGGCGGTAATGGGATAAGGACTGCCGTTGGCGTGACTGCCGGCTGTGGCGGTCGTGGTGAGGGTTGGCTGAGTAGTCAGATTCACCGCGGTGTCCACGATGACAAAGCCGGAAGAACTGTCGGTCAAGGGAGGCAGGGGCGCGC